>JANQEJ010000235.1 GCA_028278425.1 Planctomycetota bacterium
GACGACACCGACGAGGCGATCAACCCGGGCGCGCCGCTGTTCGGCAGCACGCTGAAGCTGAGCGAGCAAGTCGAAGCTCTCTTCGCGGGCGACCTCTACTTCCAGGTCCACACCTCGGCGGTCTCGAGCGGCGAGATCCGCGGCCAGGTCGTTCTCAGCGTCCCGTATCCCGGGACGGTCGACGACATCGAGCTCGCCACGGGCGTCAACGGGCCGGCCGCGAGCGGCACGTGCGACAGCGCCAAACGCGCGACCGACGGCGACACGCTCAACGTCGAGATCTCGTCGCCCGACGGCGGTCTCGCCTCGGGCATCCCGCTCCTCATGACCACGGTGTACTCGAGCGAGCTGCTGCCGGTGAACTTCCTCTCGGCGACGTTCCCGCAGCTTCACCTCGATCCGGGGTCGTTCACCATCCTCTTCAACGGGTTGGCGGGTCCCTTCGGCTCGTCGATCGTCGGCGACGGGGTCTCCCTGTCCTACCTGATCGGCAGCGGCCTGGCCGGGACGACGGCCCGCCTGCAGACCGTCGTCGTGTCGCCGCTGGCGGCCGACGGCTTCCTGGCCTTCACCGACGCGCACGACATCGTCTTCGAGTAGGCCTGGCCTCAGCCTGATGTGAACAGGGGGCGGACGCCGATCGGCGTCCGCCCCTTGCCTTTTGGGCCGCGCGCGCAAGGATCCCTCCGTGGCGCACGAGGAGCTTCCGCCCGCGATCGAGCGCGACCCGAACCCCGGCGTCCTGCGCGGGGCGCTCCACTTCGTCTACGACGTCGCCTGGGTGGTCGCCACCGTCGTCGGGAGCCCGTGGCTCTGGTGGAAGAGCCGCCGCTTGCCTGGCTTCGGCCCGATGGTGCGCGAGCGGGCCATGTGGGACCCGCCCCAGCTCGGCGCGAAGACCCGGCCGCGCGTCCTGATCCACGGCGTCTCGGTGGGGGAGGTGAAGGGCGCCGTCCCGCTCGTCGACGCGATCGAGACGACGTTCCCCGAGGTCGAGGTCGTGATCAGCTCGACGACGAACACCGGCATGCAGGTGGCGCGCGAGGAGTTCCCCGGACGACACGTCGTCCGCTTCCCGGCCGACCTGACGCCGATCGTGCGGCGCTTCCTGCGCGCGGTCGAGGCGGACCTCGTCCTCCTGATCGAGCTCGAGATCTGGCCGAACTTCCTGCGCGAGTGCAACCGGCGCGGCGCGCCGGTGGCCGTGGTCAACGGACGCATCACCGGCAAGAGCCACGCGCGCTACGTCGTGTTCCGGCGCCTCCTCCCGCAGTTCAACCGGCTCTCCCTGATCTGCGTGCAGGACGAGGAGTACGAGGCGCGCTTCCTCGACCTCCAGGTCGACCCGCGGCGCGTCGTGCGCACCGGGAGCATCAAGGCCGACCGGCTGCGCATCGGGCCGGTGGATCCGGGCGACGAGCTGCGCACCCTGATCGGCGGGCGCGAGGGACAGCTCGTCCTGGTCGCCGGCAGCACGCACGACCCCGAGGAACGCTACGTGGTCCAGGGCTGGCAGGAGGGCGCGCCCGAGGCGCGCCTGGTCCTCGTGCCGCGCCACCCGCAGCGCTCCGAGGACGTCGTGCGGGAGCTCTCCGCCCTCGGCGTGCGCTGCCAGCGGCTCACCGCGCTGCGCGCCGGCACGACGCGCCCCGACCCGTCGCGGCCGTGCATCGTCGATACCATCGGGGAGCTGGAGCGCGTCTACGGGCTCGCCGACCTCGTCTTCGTCGGCGGGAGCCTGATCCCGCACGGCGGCCAGAACATGCTCGAGCCGGCCGCCCAGGGCCGCCCGGTGGTCTTCGGGCCCTACGTGGCGAACTTCACGCAGGAGGCGGCCCTGCTCCTCTCCTCGGGCGCCTGCCAGCAGATCGGCGGGCCGGCGGACCTGGGCGAGGCGCTGCGGACCCTGGCGGGGGATCCGGACCTGCGCGCGCGCATGGGGGCCGCCGGCCTGGAGACCGTCCAGGCCCAGAAGGGCGCGACGACCCTGACCCTGGACGCTCTTTCGCGGCTCAGGCTGGCCTCGCTCGCCGCGGGCCGCCGATAAGGACCCGCCGGCTCGACCGTCGGCGCAAGCGACGGTATCTTTCTCCGATTCGCAACCGTTGATCCAACGCCCGAGCCCCCCAACCACTCCATGGCACGCCAGCTCTTCACCTCGGAATCCGTTTCCATGGGCCACCCCGACAAGGTGGCCGACCAGGTCTCCGACGCCATCCTCGACGCCCTCCTCGCCCAGGACCCCGACAGCCGGGTCGCCTGCGAGACGCTGGTCAACACCGGCCTCTGCGTGGTCGCCGGCGAGATCACCACCAAGGCGGTGGTGAACTACCAGGAGATCGCCCGGAACACGATCAAGCGCATCGGCTACACCGACGACCGCTTCGGCATCAACGGCGACACCTGCGCCGTCATGGTGGCCCTCGACAAGCAGTCCCCCGACATCAGCCAGGGCGTGACCGCGGGCGCCGGCCTCCACGAGGAGCAGGGCGCGGGCGACCAGGGCCTGATGTTCGGCTACGCCTGCGACGAGACGGAGAGCCTGATGCCGGCTCCGATCTACTACTCGCACCGCCTCGTGGAGCGGCTCGCCGAGCTGCGCGAAGCCGGCACGCTGCCGTGGCTGCGCCCCGACTCGAAGAGCCAGGTCACCGTCGAGTACGACGACGACAAGGTGGCGCGCGTCCATACCGTGGTCATCTCCACCCAGCACAGCCCCGACGTCGACCACGACACGATCACCCGCGAGGTGATCGAGAAGGTCATCAAGCCCGTCATCCCGAACGAGCTCCTCGACGACGAGACGATCTACCACGTCAACCCTACCGGCCGCTTCGTGATCGGCGGGCCGCACGGCGACTGCGGGCTCACCGGCCGCAAGATCATCGTCGACACCTACGGCGGGATGGGCCGCCACGGAGGAGGAGCCTTTTCCGGCAAGGACCCGAGCAAGGTCGACCGCTCCGCCGCGTACGCCGCCCGCTGGGTGGCGAAGAACATCGTCGCCGCCGGTCTCGCCAGGCGCTGCGAGGTCCAGGTGGCCTACGCCATCGGCGTGGCCGAACCGCTCTCGGTCCGGGTCGACACCTTCGGGACCGGTTCGGCCCCCGACGACGTGCTCGTCGAGGCGGTCAAGACGGTCTTCGACCTGCGCCCGGCGCGGATCATCGCGGCCCTCGACCTGAAGCGGCCGATCTTCGAGCGGACCGCCTACCACGGTCACTTCGGCCGCGACGAGTTCACCTGGGAGTCCACCTCCAAGGCCGCCGAGCTCAAGGACGCCGTCGCCGCGAAGACGGCCTGAGAACGACCCCCCGTCCCGGGATTCGCCCCCCAGCCCGGGAGTGCCTTGCACGAGGCGGCCCGCCGGGTGCCCCCAGCCCGGCGGGCCGCTTCC
>JANQEJ010000258.1 GCA_028278425.1 Planctomycetota bacterium
CGGCCACGGTCGGTATGACCGACGTCGCGCAGAACCTGGCGGGCGAGCTGCTCCACGCCAAGCCGAAGAAGGTCGGCGCCGCGCGGAAGAAGGGGAAGCCGGTCGCCACCGTGGAGAGCAGCAAGTGGGTCGGGCCGGTGAAGTCGCCGCTCTCGGGCGAGATCGTCGCCGTGAACGAGGCCCTGGCCGGCGACGCCACCCTCATTAACAGGAGCCCGTACAGGCAGGGCTGGATCGTGCGGCTCCAGCCGTCGGACCTCGACGCCGAGCTGGCGGAGCTCCTGACCGGCCAGGCGGCGGTCGACGCCTACCGGGAGCGCATCGAGAGCGAGGACATCAAGGCGTGCGAGCACGTGGAAGGCTTCGAGGCGTGACATGCCGCTAGACCTCTCGGGCAAGCAGTACAAGGACGTCCCGTACGAGGAGAAGGAGCGCCTCTTCGAGGAGGTCAAGCGGGACTTCCGCTTCGACGAGTACCTGTACGGCTGCTACGAGTGCGGCATCTGCACCGCCGCCTGCCCGTCGGCGCGGTTCTACGACTTCAGCCCGCGCAAGATCGCCCAGACCGCGGCGCGCCAGGACGTGGAGCTCTTCTACGTCTTCATGAACGACAGCGTGTGGGACTGCTCGCAGTGCTTCTCCTGCGATCGCTGCCCGCGCAAGAACTCGCCGGGCGGGCTGATCACGCTGATGCGCGAGGTGGCGGTCAAGAACGGGCTCGACAGCGCCAAGGAGGCGATCGAGGGCTACGGCCGGGTCGTCTTCAAGATCATGTCGACGGGAACGCAGGTGTCGCCCGACATGCTCCAGGCGAACGCGTTCCCCGACTGGGGCCCGCACGTCAAGGACATCGCCGAGAACCTCGACGTTTGGCGGCGCGCGCTGCCGCCCGAGACGATGCACACGACCGAATCGAGCTGGCAGGTCGACAGCAAGACGATCACCGAGCTCTACCTGATCTGGCACATGACCGGGGTCATGGACATGATCAAGGAAGTGGACGAAGGGCTCTTCATGATCCTGCAGGACGTGATGGAGGAGAAGCTCGAGGACGAGGGCTACGACGTCAGCTTCGACTAAGGAGACGCCTTGATTCCCCACAGCGCCGTACTCAACAAGGCCAAGGACCGGCGGTTCACGCAGGATCCCGACCTCGCGCCGACCGAGGACTATCACGACGTCGTCGACCAGCTCGAGAAGGAAGGCGAGTGGGAGGTGCACCGCGTCCCCGAGCCGTACGTCGAGGTCAAGACGATGTACGGCCGCGTGAAGAAGATCCCGGTCGAGAAGACCTGGCACCACAAGAGCTGCGGCCAGTGCGGGCACATCCCCGGCTACTCGACGGCGGTCTTCTGGATCAACCGCCAGCTCGGGCTGGACTACCACGACCCGAGCGACCAGACCTCGTGCACGGCCTGGAACTACTACGCCTCGGCGACCTCAAACGCGCCGGCGCAGGCGGCGGTCGCGATGCGCAACTTCGCGGCGGCGCAGGAATCGGGTTACTTCCCGATCATCCACTGCGGGACGAGCTTCGGGCACTACAAGGAGACCCGCCAGCAGCTCATCCACAGCCCGGAGCTCCGCAGGCAGACGCGCGACATCCTCGCCAAGCTCGGCAAGAAGCTCGTCATCCCCGAGGAGATCGTCCACTACAGCGAGTGGGTCCACGCGATGCGCGACCGCATCGCCGACCGCCAGGTGCGCGACATGAGCCACGTGCGCGCGACGATCCACCCGGCGTGCCACTACCACAAGCTCGTCGGCGAGGACGCGATCTACGCGCCCGAGATCTACGGCGCCCAGCGCACGGCGATCATCACCGGGATGCTCCAGGCGCTCGGCTGCGACGTGCGCGACTACTCGACCTGGTACGACTGCTGCGGCTTCGGCTTCCGCCACATCCTGGTGTCGCGCGACTTCTCGCGGTCCTTCGCGGTGCAGCGCAAGATCGAGGTGATGAAGGAGGAGGCGGACCCGCACGTCCTCGTCACGCACGACACGGGCTGCGTCACGACGCTCGACCAGAGCCAGTTCGCCGCCAGGGCGCACGGCAAGAACGTCGGGCTGCCGGTGATGTCCGACTCGCAGATCGCCGCGCTCGCGATGGGCGCGCACCCGTACAAGGTGCTCCAGCTCCACTGGCACTCGACCGACAGCCGGCCGTTCCTCGAGATGGTCGGAGTTGACCACCAGAAGGCCTGGGGCGAGTTCGAGGCCGCGGTGGAGAAGCTCAAGGACGACGAGAACATGTATATGACCTGGGAGGACGCCGATGCCTGAGCTCCCGATTCTCGTCGTCGGGGGCGGCCCCGCCGGCATGGAAGCGGCGCGCGGCATCGCCGAGCTCGGCTACCAGGCCGTCGTCGTCGAGAAGCAATCGGTCCTCGGCGGCACGCCCGAGCTGGCCGGCTACGCCGCGCTGACGCCCGACTTCGCCGACGCGGGCGAGGCGATGAAGAAGATGGCGGCGGCGATCGAGGGCGACCCGAACGTGGAGATCCGGCTCGGCTCGACCGTCACCGCGGCGAGCGGCTCGGCCGGCGACTTCGAGGTGACGATCAAGAACCGCGACACGGCCGACAAGGTCCGGGTCGGCGCGGTGATCCTCGCCACCGGCTTCCAGCACTTCGACCCGGGCCGCGAGACGCAGCAGTACGGCTACTACGAGTTCGACGACGTGATCACCCTGGTCGACCTCGAGCAGATGCTTCATCGAAAGGAGCTCGTCCGCCCGTCCAACGGCGAGGTGCCGAAGCGCCTCTGCTTCATCCAGTGCGTCGGCTCGCGCGACCGCCAGATCGGCAACGAGTACTGCTCAAAGGTCTGCTGCGGCGTCGCGGCCAAGCAGTCGATCGAAGTGCGCCAGCTCGCGCCCGACTGCCGGGTGTTCGTCTTCTACATCGACATGCGTATGTACGGCTATTGGGAGAACGAGATCTACTGGCCCTCGCAGGAGGAGTACAACGTCAACTACGTCAAGGGCATCGCGACCGAGGTGCTGAAGAAGGGCGACGGCCTCCTCGTCCGCGGCGAGGACACGACCATGGGGCGCCCGATGGAGGTGCCGATGGACATGGTCGTGCTCTCCGTCGGGATGGAGCCGAGCGCGGGGACGCGTGAAATGGCGAAGATCTTCGGCTGCGCGCAGAACAAGTACGACTTCATCGAGACCACCGAGGGCGCGCTCAACACGGTCGCGACGACCGCGGACGGCGTCTTCGCCTGCGGCGCGGCCACCGGGCCGGCGGATCTCGAGGACTCCATCTCGTCGGCGGCCGCCGCCGCGATGAAGGCGATCGCGACGGTGCGCAGAGCGGTGGCGGCAAGCTGACATGGTACGCCAGGTCGTCGACACCGAAACCGCGCAGGAGTTCATGCGCGAGACCCTCGAGAAGGTCGACCGCGAGGAGCTCTCGAAGATCGCCGAGGAGGTCGAGGCGAAGTCCGGCTGGTTCCAGGCCAAGCTGTCGGCCGAGGCTCTGCCCGATCTCAGCACGAGGGACTACGGCAAGCTCATCCGCGGGATCTTCTCGGCGCGCAAGCGCGCGAAGGAGCTCAGCGAGCTCGTCGACTTCGAGGACATGCGCACGTGGATGGGCGAGCTGCTCCACGGCCCGCACCCGGTCGAGGCGCGCTTCGTCGTCTTCGGCCAGCGGCTCGAGGGGCTCCCGGCGAACATGCGCAACGACTTCGCGAGCGAGCTCCTGCACTTCACGTTCCCGGACCGCTACTGGCTCTGGACGCGCTGGATCTGGGATCCGAAGACGCGCACCGGCTCGCTACCGCTCGTCACGAGCGCGGCGTACGACCTCTCCGGCGACAACGCCGGCGACGTCTACCTCAAGGTGGGCAACGGCATCGAGTTCGTGCACGAGGTCGGCCAGACCGCCGGCTTCCAGACGATCGGCAAGACGGTCTTCGCCACGGACGTCTACCTCTGCTGCGTGTACGTCATCTACGCCTACACCGTGCTGAAGATGCGGATGACGAACGAGTTCAACAAGGTGATGCCCACGCTGCCGGAGTTCTGCCGGCGCCTGCTCGGCGTCCACGTGAAGAAGCCGGTGATGTGAAGGACCCGACCAAGGTCGCCAACGTCGAGCCCGAGCGGATCGTCGAGAAGGAGCACGTCGTCCAGGACGGCATGGACATCTCCGGTCACTGGAACCGGATGTTCGAGCAGCGGACGATCTTCGACTACACGCCCGAGCTCCTGGAAAAGGTGCGCGCCGTCGACGGCGGGGATTCCTTCGGCTACTGCTACCAGTGCGCGCAGTGCGTGCCGGTGTGCCCGGTACACCTCGTGGGGGACTACGGACCGCGGCGGATCTACCGCCGCGTGCAGACCGGCGAGGACCTCTTCACGAGCCCCGACCTCTGGCAGTGCACGACGTGCATGAACTGCCTGCGGGTGTGTCCGAAGGAAGTGGACATGATCCAGATCATGCCCGCGGTCCGCGAAAGGGCGATCCTCGACGGCACGGTCCCGGCGGAGCTCCAGACGGTCTTCGAGAACACGGCCGAGTACGGCAACCCGCTCGGCGAGTCGCCCAAGAAGCGCGCGGCGTGGACGAAGAAGTCGGACGCGCCCGTGCCCTTGATGAAGGAGAAGAAGAAGGCGGACCTCCTCTGGTTCGTCGAGTGCTACCCGAGCTATCACCCGCGCGGCATCGACGCGAGCCTGGCGCTCGCGCGGATCCTGAACCACCTCGAGGTCGACTTCGGCATCCTTGGGCCCGAGGAGAAGTGCTCCTGCGACAGCCAGCGGCTCGCCGGCGAGGTCGGCCTCTTCGAGGAGTGCGCGGAGCACAACCTGAAGATGTTCAAGCGCTACAAGGTCCGGAAGGTCCTCGTGACCGACCCGCACGCGCTGAACGCCTTCCGCAAGGAGTACCCGGACCTCGGCGGCAAGTTCGAGACGGTCCACTACACGACCTTCCTCGCCGAGCGCATGGACGAGCTCGGCATGACGAAGGAGCTCGGCGTCAAGGTCACGTTCCACGACCCCTGCTACCTCGGCCGCCACAACGGCGAGTACGACGCGCCGCGCAACATGCTCGCCTCGATCCCGGGCGTCGAGCTGGTCGAGATGGGCCGCTGCCGCGAGAACAGCTACTGCTGCGGCGGGGGCGGCGGCGGCATGTGGCTCGACGGCTTCATGTCCGACCACGTCGAGATGCGGCTCTCCGAGCAGCGCGTGCTCGAGGCGGTCGAGACCGGAGCGGACGTCCTCGCGGTCTGCTGTCCGTACGAGGTCTCGCGCTTCGAGGACGCGGTCAAGTCCACCGGCAACGAGGGCAAGCTCGCGGTCAAGGACGTCGTCGAGCTCGTCGTGGAGTCGATGGGGGGCTAGCTCAAGGACTGAGATCCGACAACCGCGCGCGCTCGATGGAAACGAAAGCCGAATCCGAGTTCCGTTACCCCTTCTTCCCGCCGCGACGCCGCGGTGGAGCCGAAGCTCTGATTCGGACGAACGACACGCCATGTGCGACCGTCGCGGACTACTGGACGTGGTCCTCCTCGGATCTCGTCAGCAACGTCGAACGCGGTGTCTTTGCCGAGTTTCTCGTGACCGTGGCGCTCGGCCAGGGGGATGGTGTGCGCGACCCCTGTGCGACGTATGACGTGAAGACCGCCGATGGCGTAGCTGTCGAAGTCAAGTCGGCTTCCTATCTTCAGCGGTGGGCGCAGAAGGAGCTTACGCCTATCGAGTTCGGGATTGCACCCTCCACGAAGTGGGATCCGCAAACGAACCGGTTCGTAGGAACGCGCCGGCGTCAGGGAGACGTCTACGTGTTCTGTCTGCTGGCCCACGAAGATCAAGCGACGATCAACCCGCTCGATCTCGCGCAGTGGCGATTCTTCGTGCTCGAGACCGCCGCGCTCGACGCGAAGTCTCCTACCCAGAAGAAGATCACTCTGAAGAGCTTGCTGAACCTTGGTGCCGACGAGGTGTCGTTCGAGGACATCCCCAAAGCGGTGAGCCGCCGAGCATCGGTCGCGGCGCGTCGCGAGGTGTTCGTCGCTCGAACGGCGTCGGCTTCCGACTCGAGAGGAGATCCGCTGTGACTCGTAGCAAGAAGCGAAACAACGGCCGCACGAAACGCAAGAAGCGGGGCAACCGATCGGCCTCGGCTTCCAAGAGAAGCGCCCGCCGCTGTGGGCTGTGCGGCAAGTCCGACAATCTCACGCGAACCGAGTGCTGCGGGAACTGGATCTGTGACGACGAGGACGCGTACGTCCTGTTCTCCTACGCTCGCAATAGCTGTTCGCGGAACCACCGGCGTTTCACGCTCTGCGGGCACCACCATGTGGAAGGGCATGTCGGTGATTGGACCGAATGCCAGGAGTGCAGGGAGGGGATCGAGACGGAGATGTACGTCAACTTTGGAACGAACGACTACAACTTCGTCAAGCTGAAGAACGCGCCGAGCTACGAGCCTACGCATTGCAAGCAATGCGGCAAGGTCATCCGTCTTTGCGAGGAGTCGTACACTCTGAAGGGCGGGGCGCCCTACTGCGAGAGCTGTTCTCCGGTCCCGTGGTGAGGCGTGGCGACCGGAGGCCGGGCGTCGATTCGGCGGCTTACGGCGGCGTGGCGACCGCCGCCGATACCGACTAGGATACCGCCCCTCGGATGAAGAAGCCCAGACAAGCACGCCTCAGCGGCCCGGCCCGCGCCTTGGAATCGAGGGGGTCGTGACCGGCGGGCGGGAGCACTTGAAGAAACTCGCCAGCGGCGCGGTCGGGCTCGACGTCGAGTACACGCTCGCCACCGGCGAGAAGACGAGGCGCGTCTACCTCGACAGCACGGCGAGCACGCTGCGCCTCGAGGTCGTCGACGAGGCCCTGCGCAGGTACCAGCCCTACTACTCGAACACGCACAGCGTGCTCCACTTCGGCGCGAAGCTCTCGACGCAGGAGTATCGCTGGACGCACGACATGGTGCTCGACTTCGTCCACGCCGACCCGGCGGTCTACACCGCCTTCTTCGTCGGCAGCGGGACCACCGCGGGCATCAACCGCGTCGCGCGCACCCTGCGCGAGAAGCGGCCCGACCGCGACGTCGTCATCACGTCGATCATGGAGCACCACTCCAACGACCTGCCGCACAGGAAGCACTTCCCCGAGGTGGTACACGTCCCGGCGGAGATGGCCCAGACGTCGATCGGCCGGATCGACATGGGGCGGCTGGCCGAGGCGCTCGAGGAGCACGGCGAGCGCGTCAACTACGTGGCGCTCACCGGCGTCTCCAACGTCACCGGGATCATCAACCCGATCTACGAGGTGGCCGAGCTCGCGCACAAGTACGGCGCCCTCATCGTCGTCGACGCGGCGCAGATGGCCGCTCACCTGCCGATCCACACGACCAACGCCGCCGATCCCGCCCGCAGCCTCGACGTCGTGGTCTTCTCCGGTCACAAGATCTACGCCCCCGGCTCGCCCGGGGTCGTGGTGACGCGCAAGGACCTCTTCGCCGAGCTCGAGCCGCAGGAGGTCGGCGGCGGGATGGTCGACGACGTGCACATCAACCGCTACCTGATGACGTCGGAATTCCCCGACCGCGAGGAGGCGGGCACGCCGAACATCTGCGGCGCGATCGGGCTCGCGGCGTCGCTCTACGCGCTGCAGCGCGTCGGGATGGAGACCATCGCCGACGAGGAGCGCGAGATCGTCGAGCGCACCGTGAAGAAGCTCGCCGAGATCGACGACGTGATCATCTACGGCGAGTCGGACTGCAAGGCGTGCGAGCGGGCCGGCGCGGTCTCCTTCAATGTCCGCGGGCTGGACCACGCGCTCACCGCGGCGGCGCTGAACGACTACTTCAACATCTCGACGCGCAACGAGTGCTTCTGCGCGCACCCCTACGTCCGCGAGATGGTCACCGAGGTGCTCGCCGAGGAGGTCGAGGACGAAGACGAGCTCGAACGCCTGGCCGAGCTCCACCGCGGGATGGTCCGCGCCAGCTTCGGCATCTACAACACTCTCGCCGACGTCGACAAGCTGGCCGAAGCGGTGAGGCACATCGCCGCGAACAAGGCGTTCTACGAGGAGAACTACGAGCGCCAGAAGAGCGGCGACTACATCCACAAGACCTTCGAGTTCGAGCCCGCGCGGCTCTTTTCCGTCCGCGACACCGTGGACCACTGGCTTTCGAATTCCAGAGCATGAACATCGTCGTACCCATCAAGCTGGTCCCGGACCTCGTCGAGGAGCTGGAGATCAACGACGAGGAGACCGACCTCGACCGCGACTTCCTGAGCTTCCGCATCAACGAGTTCTGCGACCACGCCCTCGAGGAGGCCCTTTCGCTCAAGGAGGCGCACGGCGGCACCGTCGCCGTCATCGCGATCGAACGGGAGGAGACCGACAAGGTGCTCTACACCGCCCTCGCGAAGGGCGCTGACCGCGCGGTCAAGGTCACCGGCGTCGACGAGGCGGCCTCGTCGCACGAGGCCGCCAAGGCGATGTGCCAGGTGATCGGCGGGATGGAGTACGACCTCGTCCTCACCGGCGTGCAGGCGGCCGACGACCGCGACGGGCAGATGGGCGTCCTGATCGCGAGCTACCTCGACCTGCCGCACGTCAGCGTCGTCAGCGACGTCGAGGTCAAAGGCGACCTCATCGCCGTGCACAAGGAGTACGCCGGCGGCGTGATGGCCGCCTTCGAAGTGGCGCCCAAGGCGGTGCTCGGCATCCAGGCCGCGCGCCAGACGCCGCGCTACGCTCCTGTTAGTCGCGTACGCCAGATCATGAAGGAGGCCGAGCTCGAGGAGGTCGAGGCGGAGGACGGCGGCGTCACGTCCGGCTCGACGGTGCGCCGCATGTACACGCCCGAGAAGGGCGAGGGCGCGGAGATGCTCGACGGCTCGGCGGAGGAAGTGGCCGAGAAGATCGCGGCGATCCTGAACGAGAGGAAGGGCTGAGATGGGGAACGACGTCCTGGTCGTCGCGGAGCACCTGAAGGGGGAGTTCACCGACGTCACCTTCGAGCTCCTCGGCAAGGGCCGCGAGCTCGCGGACGCCACCGGCGGGTCTTTGACCGCGGCCGTGCTCGGCTCGTCGGTCGACGCGAGCGCGCTCGGCGCCGCCGACAAGGTCGTCGGCGTCGACCACGCCTCGCTCGCGGAGTTCAACCCGGAGACGCACCTCGCCGCGCTGGTCGAGGTCGTGGGCCACGTCGATCCGCGCGTGACGCTCGTCGCGAACACGTCGATGGGCATGGACCTCGCGGCCGGCCTGTCCGTCCGCCGGAACGCGCCCCTCGTCGCCTACGCGCTCGACGTCAAAGTCGAGGACGGCAGCGTCGTCGCGACGAGCCAGCTCTACGGCGGCAAGATCTACGCGGAGTCGGTGCTCGACGGCGACTCCGGCATCGTCAGCGTCCTCGCCGGCTCCTTCCCGGCGGACGCCGGGCGGAAGGACGGCGCGCCCGCCGTCGAGAACGTGCCGGCGCCGGCGTCGCTCGACGGCGCGCGCGTGAAGTTCACCGGGCTCGTCGAGCCCGAGGGCGGCGACGTCGACATCACGCAGCACGACGTGCTGGTCTGCGCCGGCCGCGGCATCCAGAGCGACGAGAACCTGCCCGTCATCGAGGAGCTGGCCGGCGCGCTCGGCGGCGCGGTCTGCGCCTCGCGGCCGATCGTCGACAACAAGTGGCTCCCGAAGACGCGCCAGGTCGGGAAGTCCGGCCTGACGGTCAAGCCGAAGGTCTACGTGGCCCTCGGCGTCAGCGGCGCACCCGAGCACCTCGAGGGCATGAAGGACGCCGAGCTCATCATCGCGGTGAACACCGACGAGACGGCGCCGATCTTCGAGGTGGCTCACTACGGGACGACGGAGGACCTCTTCGACCTGGTGCCGGCACTTACGGCCAAGCTGAAGTAGTGCCCGAGCAGCCGACGCGCGAGATCTTCCTGCATCTGGATCCCTGGATGCAGGGCGTATTCTACGCCGCCGCCGCGATCGCCTCCGCGGTCTTCCTCTACGGCTTCTGGAAACGCTGGAAGAAGTACCGCAGCGGGCGGAAGGAGAACCGCTTCGATCGGCTGGGCCAGCGCGTCGCGCGCGCCGCCGTCGCGATCTTGACGAACTCGACCGTCCGGCGCGGCGAGACCTTCGGCGGCATCGCGCACGGCTTGATCCTCTGGGGCTTCATCGTCCTCTTCATCGGGACGTGCATCGTCGCCTTTGACCACGACTTCCTGCGCTTCTTCGGGGTGAAGCTCCTGAAGGGCGACTTCTACCTCGGGTTCTCGCTGGCCCTCGACGTCTTCGGCGTGCTGTTCCTCGCCGGGCTGGTGATGATGATCGTGCGCCGCGCGGTCCTGCGGCCGCCGGCCCTCGACTACGCGCGCGCCGACGCGCAGGGCGGGAAGGTCGACCGCTCGGGCTTCGTCACCGACGACATGATCTTCGTGTGGCTCCTGCTGGTCATCGGCGTGACGGGCTACGCCGTCGAGGGGCTGCGGATCGCGCAGACCATGCCCGACTTCGAGCGCTGGTCGCCGGTCGGCTACGCGCTGGCCGGCACGGTGAACGGCCTCGCCGCCGACACCCTGTTCGACGCGCACCTCTGGTCGTGGTGGATCCACGGGATCGCGGTGTTCGGCTTCATCGCGTACATCCCGTTCTCGAAGATGATGCACATCTTCACCGACGCGGCGAACCTCGTTTTCACGAACGAGGGCGCGGCGCGCGCGCTGCCGCCGCCGCCGGAGGGCTCGGTGGGTTACGCGACCGTCGCCGACTTCACGTGGAAGGAGCTGCTCGACTTCGACGCGTGTACGAAGTGCGGCCGCTGCCACGTGTCGTGTCCGGCGAACGCGGCGGGGACGACGCTCTCCCCGCGCGACGTGATCCTCGACCTGCGGACCTTCGCCAACGACGCGCTCGGGACCCCCGAGCTGCTGAAGCAGCGCTTCCGAGCCGGCTCCAAGTGGCCGGCGAGCGCGAACGGCGACGTCGACGTGGCCGCCGACGTGATCCGGCCCGAAACGCTCTGGAGCTGCACGACGTGCATGGCCTGCATGGAGCAATGCCCCGTCGGGATCGAACATTTGACGAGCATCGTTCAGCTCCGCCGGCGCCTCGTCGATCGGGGCAAGCTCGACGACAACCTCCAGGGCGCGCTGATGAGCCTCGGCGACTACGGCAACTCCTTCGGCCAGTCGCCGAAGAAGCGCGCGAAGTGGACCAAGGGGCTCTCCTTCAAGGTGAAGGACGCGCGCAAGGAGCCGGTCGAGCTCCTCTGGTTCGTCGGCGACTTCGCCTCCTACGACCCGCGCATCCAGGACCTCTCGCGCCAGGTGGCCGAGGTGTTCCACGCCGCCGGCGTCGACTTCGGGATCCTCTACGACGCCGAGCGCAACGCCGGCAACGACGTGCGCCGGGTGGGGGAGGAAGGCCTCTTCGAGATGCTGGCCGAGGAGAACGCCAAGGCGCTCGGCGACGCGGAGTTCCAGGAGATCGTCACGACCGACCCGCACACGCTCAACGCCCTGCGCAACGAGTACCCGGCCCTCGGCGTGGAGCACCCGACGCACCACTACACCGGCGTGCTCGCGAAGCTCATCGCCGACGGGAAGCTCGACCTCTCCCGCAAGCTCGGGCACCGCGTCACCTACCACGACCCCTGCTACCTCGCCCGCTACAACGGCGAGGTCGACGCGCCGCGCGAAGTGATGCGCGCCCTCGGCCTCGACCTCGTCGACATGCCGCGCTGCGGCGTCAACACCTTCTGCTGCGGCGCCGGCGGCGGCCGCATCTGGATGGACACGTCCAACGAGGTGAAGCGCACGAGCGAGCAGCGCATCGAGGAAGCGCTCGCCCTCGGCGGCGTGCGCTACTTCGTCACGGCCTGCCCGAAGGACTACACGATGTACTCCGACGCCGTGAAGACGCTCGGCAAGGAGGCGGATATCGAGGTCAAGGACCTGATCGAGCTCGTCGCCGAGGCGCTCGGCGAGCCTTCCTGAGGGATTCGACGGGGAAGCGCCGGTTCGTGTCGACCCCGACGCGGGCTCGCGACGCGAACCGTGCGCCATGATCCACACCGCCCTGCTCCTCGCTCCGCTGCTCCTCGCCCAGACGACCGACCCCGCGCCGCCGAAGGTCCTGCCGGATCTGCGGCAAGCCTTCGCGGACGCCGCGGACGGAGAACGCCTGCCGGTCTACGCGGTCCTCGACGATCGCCTCCGGTACGCCGACTTCGCCGGCGAGGTCGAAGCGCTGCCGCGCGGGATCCGTCACAAGCACGTCGAACAGCGGCTGCGCGCCTTCGCCGACGCCCGGCAGGCGGACGTGCGCGCGCTGCTCGGTGAGCTCGAAGCCACGGGCGACGTCGAGCGCGTCCGTCAGCTCTGGATCGCGAACGCGGTCCGTTTCCGCGGAACGCGGGCGGCGGTCGAACGCGTCGCCGCCTTGCCCGAGGTCCTCTACGTCGGCTGGGATCCGCCGCGCGATCCGGCGGTCGTGCAGGACGCGTTCTGCGGGCCGCCGCAACCGGCGCCGGCGGGCGGGGGCTTCACCATCTACTACGAGAACGACTTCGAGACCGGCGTCCTCGGTCCCGAGGCGACGGTCACGACGACGGGCTGCGGAACGGTCGACGTCACGACGGCCCACGGCCCGCAGTCCGGCGACTACCACGCGGTGCTGGCCTCGACGACGCTCGCGTGCGCGAGCACGGCGCGCCTGCAGATCCAGGTGGATCTCACGGGCGCGACGAAGCCGGTGCTCCGGTTCCACCTCTTCGACGTCTACGACGAGACCGGCCCCGACGACGTGCTCGAGGTGTCGAACGACGGCGTGAGCTGGACCCTCGTCGACGACCTCGGCGGCGGGGACGGCTACTACATCTACCGCCAGTACCCGCTGACCGGGCTCGGCCTCACCTTCGACTCCGACGTCTACGTCCGGTGGAGCTGGGGCGGCACGTCCCCGCCGCCGGCGGAGGGGACGGGGATCGACGACGTCTCGATCCGGGAGGGCTTCCTCGCGCAGCCGAACATCGAGGTCGTCCAGGCGCCCGAGCTCTGGAACATGGGGATCGACGGCAGCGGCGTCGTGCTGATGAACGTCGACGACGGCACGTCGCTGACGCACCCCGACCTCGCCAACCGGATCTGGGTCAACCCGAACGACCCGGTCGACGGCGTCGACAACGACGGCAACGGCTACGTCGACGACGTGAACGGCTGGGATTTCCAGTCGGACGACGCCGACCCGAGCGGCGGCTCGCACGGGACTCGCGTCGCGGGCGTGCTCGTCGGCGACGGAACCAACGCCCCGGCGATCAACGGCATGGCCATCGGCGCCTCGCTCGTCATCGGCAAGATCGACAGCGAGGCCGACCACTGGGAGGCGCTCCAGTACGCGATCGGCGTGGCGGTCGACGCGACGTCCTCCTCGCACTCGTACAAGTGGTTCGACGTTCCCAAGCCCGACTACCACGTGCACCGCGTCGTCTCCGAGATGGTGCTCGCCGCGAGGATCATCCACGCGAACTCGATCGGCAACGAGGGGAGCAGCACCGGCAGCGCGCCGGTGCCGTTCAACGTCTCGACGCCGGGGAACTGCCCGTCGCCGTGGCGCCACTTCGAGCAGACGCAGATCGACGGGGGCGTGGCCGCGGCCGTCGCCTGCGGCGGGGTCTTCACCGGGGATCAACCCGCGTACTTCTCGAGCATCGGCCCCTCCGCTTGGGACGACATCAAGCTCTACTCGCTGATCTACCCGCACCCGCAGGACCCGGCGTACTGGGACTAATCTGACCTTCGGCGCTCTGGACGGCAGCGGGCACGCGGACTTCGCCGTTCCCGTCCCGAACAGCCCGGCCATCATCGGGATCGACGTGCACGTGCAGTCGATCGAGGACAACCGGGGCGGCCTCGTCGGCGAGTACCTGTTCTCCGTCGTCGAGACGGTGCGCCTCTCCCCCTGAGCGACGCCGCGCGGGTCGCGGACACGCTGTGCTAGATTGGCGTTCATGGCGCAGCGTCTCGTGCTCGCGGGAGTTTCCCTCCTGCTCGCACTCGGTCTTGCGTGGGGCCTGAACCGGCTGCGCGGGGAGCCGGAGGACCGGGCCGTCGCCGCGGTCATCGCGGACGACATCCATGCGTTGCTCCGCGATCGCGCGCTGACGTCCGGTAGTCCGCTGGAGGCTCCGCCGTGGGCCCGCGGCCTCGCGCGCGAGCCCGTGCCCGAGTCCGTGGCGCGGCTGCTCTGGCCGCAGATCGCCGCCTCGGCCAAGGCGAGCGTCTACGACCGCCACTGCTATCTGCGATCCGCCGGCGGGCTTGACATCGAGGTACCGTGGCGCGGGCATCCCGACGGGAAGTGGCGGCTCAGAACGAACTCGCTCGGGCTCCGCAACGATGTGGAGCCGGCGGCGGAGCGTCCGCAGCTCCGCGTCCTCCTCACCGGAGACTCCCACGTCGAGGGCGTTGGCAACAACGACGAGGGGCTGGCTTATGCGCTCGAGCGGAGGCTCTCCAGCGACCGCACCGCGGAGGTGCTGAACGCGGCCAAGGCAGGCTACTCCCTCTACAACCACCTCGGTGTGCTCGAGCGCTTCCTCGAGCTCGGCCTCGCGCCCGACGTCTTCGTCATCGTGTTCTACGGCGGCAACGACTTCGTCGACGCGCTCCCCCTGCACCACTACTTCGGCCGCACAGTGCCGCCGTCAGATGCCGCGACCCTGGCGGCGGACGTCGAACGCTTCGAGCGCTTTCCCTCGGGCGCGTACTGGCAGGCCTACCGGCAGCTCCAGTACTTCGCGCGCTGGCCCGAGGAGAAGCGGCCGGCGTTCGACGCCTGTGTCGCGGTCACCGGGGCACTCGCGGGGCTCTGCGACGAGCGGGGGATCCAGCTCGTGATCGTGTACCTACCCGCGTTCCTCGACGCGCAGCCGGGGCGCTACGACGCGCCGCGGGCGCAGATCCGCGCGGCGACGGGGCTCACCGTGGAAGACGAGTGCCTCGGTAGCAGGCTCGCCGAGCACTGGATCGAGGCCGTGCGGGACCTAGGGATTGACGTCCTGGACCTGCGGCGGCCCATCGCGGAATCGCGGGACACGCTCTACTGGCCCAAGGATCACCACCTGAATCCGGCCGGCCACCGTTTGGTCGCGGAGCTCCTCTACGCGAGACTGGGCGCCTGACGAGCGCCGATGCGCCGCACCACCCTCCCGCTCCTCCTCCTGCTCCTCGTCGTCGCGCGCGCGCTGCCGGTGCTCGCGCTCGGCGACGTCTTCTACTACGGCGAGGAGCTTCCGAAGAGCGCGGCGACGAAGGCGATCCTCGACGGCCTCGACGTTCCCTACCACCACCTGAACTACATGCCGCACGAGGGCGGCGGCTTCGTGGTCATCCACCTGCGGATGCTCTGGTTCGCGCTGGTGGGGCCGAGCCTGCTCGCGGTGAAGCTCACCGCGCTGACGACGTCGCTCCTCATCCTCGCCGCCGGATATCGCGTCGCGCGCCACTGGTTCGGCGACGTCGCCGCGCTGATCTTCGGCCTCCTCTTCGTGCTCGCGCCGCGCGCGGTCCAGTGCTTCTCGCTGCTCAGCACGGGCACGCACTTCGAGTCCGTGCTCTTCCTCGTCCTCGTCCTGCACCTCGGCGCGCGCGCCGCCTTCGAGGAGCGCGGACACGGCGCGCACCTCCTGCTCGGGCTGGCGGTGGGCTTCGGGACGTACTTCTCCTACCAGACCGTGGCGATCGCGATCCCGGTGGCCGCGGCGATCCTCTGGACGCGGCGCCGGGCCTTGCTCGACCCGCGCCTCGGGAGCGCGCTGGCGGGCGTCGCGCTCGGCGCACTGCCGCTCTGGCTGACGCTCGCGGCGGGCGCGGGCGAGGCCGGGCAGGTGCGCGACGTCCCGCTCTTCGCGAGCCTCGCGGACTCGGCCGGGCGCGCGGCGAAGGACGTCGTGGTCCCGCTGCGCGAGAACCTGGGAGGACTCGGCTGGCTCGCCTTCGCGCTCCACCTCGGGTTGATCGCGTACGGCGGCCTCGCGGTCGTCCGCGACGGCGCACGGCGGTCGGTCTACCGGCTGACGCTCGCGTACGTCCTCGTCTTCTGCGTGTTCTTCTTCTTCGCGGGCCTCTCGATCGGCGGTGGGACCACCTTCCTCTTCTTCCTGCGCTGGAGCGGCGTGTGGCTCGCGGGAACTCTGCTCGTGGCCGCGGTCCTTGCCCGGATGATGGCGGGGGAAGCTCCCGGCGTGCGGTGGGGGGCACGCGCCGCGCTGGCGTTTTTGCTGTTGCTGGGAGTCGTCGAGACCGTTCGCCTGACCGCCGGCGGCCGGGCGAGCCTCGGAACGAACGTCGACCTGCTCCTCCACACCAAGGGCTACGAGTATCAGGGCTACCTCGACCACCTCGTCCATCGCATGGAGGGCAACCTGGCCGAGCGGCTCGCCGTCCTGGCCGAATACGACGACGACGACGAGATGGTGCTCCCCGCGGTCGTCGCGGCGCTGATCGAGGGGACGCGCCTCAAGCCGGCCGACGGCGTGAAGCTCTGCCGCACCCTCGGCGACGAGCGCGCGCAGAACGCGATGCTCGGGCTGGGCGGTCTGCACTATCGGCGGGCGAAGGGCGACATCGGCCGCGCGATCGCGCTCCTCAACGTCGCCGACCCCGACGCGCCGCTTCACGCGCGCGCCATAGGCCGCTTCGGGACGTACGGCCGTCCGATGGTCGAGTACCTGGAGGCGGAGCTCGCCGTCGACGCGCCGCCGCGCTGGCGGGCGGAGTACCACCGCGGGCTCGGCTATCGCGTCTACCGCATCTTCCAGCTCGACCCGGACGGCGCCGAGGCGTTCTTGTCGAAGCAGGCCCCCGCGGTCGAGGCCGCGTTGCGCGCCGGCTACGAGGAGACGCGCCGCGCCTGGCGGCTGGACTGATCCGCGCCCTCCGCCGCGCGGGGGTAACGACCGAGCGCCCGTCCCCAGGCGACCGTGCCGAGCTCGAGCAGCGTGCGCCAGTAGCTCGCGAGCTGGACCTTGCCGCCCGCCCGGTGCTCGCAGCGGATCGGCACCTCCGCCACCGCGTGGCCGAAGCGCCGCGCGAGGAAGAGCACCTCGAAGTCGTAGCCGTAGCCGGTCAACCGCTGGTGCGCGAAGAGGTCGCGCGCGACCGCCGCGCGGAAGAGCTTGAACCCGCACTGCGTGTCGCGGAACCCGCCGACGACGAAGAGGCCGACCAGCCCGCGCGCGACGGCGCTCAGGAGGCGCCGCTTCCACGGGTAGCTCGCCTCGGCGCCGGGCGCCCACTTCGAGCCGATCACGATCGGGTGCGCGGCGGTCTCGCGCTCGAGCCGCTCGAGCTGGTCGATCGGGATCGAGCCGTCCGCGTCGACGACGAGCACCCAGCCGAAGGACGCGCTCTCCACGCCGGTGCGCACCGCGGCGCCCTTGCCGCCGCGCGCATCGCGGACGACGACGCGCACCGCGTCGAGCTCGAGCGCGCGGGCGGCGTCGGCGGTGCCGTCCGCGCTGCCGTCGTCGACCACGACGATCTCGTGGGGTTCCGGCCGCGCGGCTAGATAAGCGTCGATCCGGCGCAGCGTCGCGGGCAGGCGGCCGGCTTCGTTGTGCGCGGGGATGACGACGGTCAGGTCCTGGAGCATCGCGGAGGGCAAGCGTCAAGTTTAGACGCGCGGCCGCCGCGATTGGGCGAATGGCCGGCCCTTCTCCGGCCCCGGAAAAAATGGACGTGGCTACTGAATCGTCAAGGTCACCGCGCGCGAGGTGCTGATCCCGAGCGCGGACGGCGCGCACGGGCCGCCGGTCCAGAACCAGGCCCACTGCTCGTGGACGTCGACGCCGAGGAGCGCCGGGTTGCTCGGGATCGCGACCGGGGCCGACGCGATCCCGTTCGCGTTCGCGCTCGCCGGTACGAGGAAGAAGCCGGGCTGGAGCGGGTCGACGTGGACGAGCACGTCGAGGAGCAGCGTTCCCGGCTCGTCCTTACCGATCGACGCGAAGCGCGCGCCGAGCCCGTTCGTCGGAGCGTTGTTGCAGGTCAGGTTCAGCGGCGCGCCGAGGAACGGCGGCCCGTCCGCCAGCGCGAGGTGCACGCCGTCGCAGCCGGGAGTGCCGGTTCCGTACGGCGTGATGCCGGCCGGCGCCACTTGGCGGTTGGGGTGGACGAAGAAGCTCGTGAAGCCGAGCCCGGCGACGTCGAGGAAGCCGTTGCCGTTCCAGTCGCCGAGCACGAGGTCGGCGCCGTTCTTCGGGAACGTGTAGGCGACGGGGACTTCGACCCCCGCCCCCGGCGCGCCGCGCGCGACCAGGATCCGCCGGCCGATCGTCACCGCGTCGAGGTGACCGTCGCCGTCGACGTCGCCGACTCGGAGCGCGTCGTCGACGTTCGCGCTCGCCGGGAGGAGCGTCGAGAGCGGCGGGGCGAGGCCGCCGCCGGTGCCGTGCAACACCGAGATGCCGTTCCCCCCGCCGAAGAGGGGGAAGCTGTTCAGCGCGACGAGATCGGGTAGCCCGTCCTCGTTCATGTCGCCCTGGACGAGCCGCGCCGGGCTCGACCCCGCGGCGTAGCCGACGCCGGGCTGGAAGCCGCCGGCGCCGTCGGCGAGGTGCACGTGTACGACGCCCGCCTGCGTCGCGGTGGCGACGTCGAGGTCGCCGTCCAGGTTCAGGTCGACCGGCAGCGCGTAGGTCGGAATCCCCGCGGCGGGCAGCGCCGGGCCGGGCGCGATCCCGCCCATGCCGTCGCCGAGGTGGATCTGGGTCACGCTCGTGCTCATCGGGACGGCGAGGTCCGCGTTCCCGTCGCCGTTCAGGTCGCCGGCCGCGATCGACGCCGGCGCGTCAACGAGCGCGATCTCGGTCGGCGCGCCGAACCCGCCGGCGCCGTCGCCGAGCAGGAGCGAGAGCCCCATCTCGGCCGGCCCGAAGCCGAAGAACTCGAAGTTGGCCGTCGCCGCGTCGAGGTTTCCGTCGCCGTCGAGGTCGACCGGAACGCCCGCCACCGGGTCGACGTCGATCGCGTGCTCCTGCACGGTCGGGAACGCTCCGGCGCCGTCGCCCAGGCGGACGCGCACCGCGCGGAAGCCCGAGATCAGGAGGTCGGTCGTCCCGTCGCCGTCGAAGTCGCCGGGCTCCAACCAGTCGTCGCCCTCGTCGTCGTACTCCGCGAGCACGCCGAAAGAGCCGCTGCCGTCGCCGAGCAGCACAGCCGTTCCCCAGAGGTTCATACCGACGACGAGATCGCCGGCGCCGTCCGCGTTCAGGTCGTCGACGCCGACGGCGGTCGTGTTCGGCAGCACGCTCACGTTCTCGGTGGAGAGGTCTCCGGTCCCGTCGTTGACGTGGACGCGCACGCCGGCGTTGCCGGCCGCGACGTCCATGTCGCCGTCGCCGTCGAGGTCGCCGACCCCGAGCGCGAAGCGCCCGGCGACCGCTCCGTAGAGCACCGGCGTGAAGTTGCCCGCACCGTCGCCGAAGAGCACGGAGAGCTCGTCCGAGGTGTCCTTTCCGACGACGACGTCCTCGTTCCCGTCGCCGTCGAGGTCCGCGACGCGGAGGTTCCACGCCCGCACCGCGAAGGTCGTGCTGGCGAGGCTGAGACCGCCCGCGCCGTCGCCGAGGAGCGCCATGACCTCGTTCGAGCCGTTGTTCGCGACCGCGTAGTCGGTCACCCCGTCGCCGTCGAAGTCGCCGGCCGCGATGCCGCGCGGGAGCTGTCCGATGTTGAAGACGGAGCCGGTGGCCGCGAATGCGCCCGAGCCGTCGTTGAGCACGACCGTCAGCCACCCGATCCGCGGGTTGGACGAGGACGTCACCGTGGGGAAGACGACCGCGACCGCGTCGAGGTCGCCGTCGCCCTCCACGTCGCCGAGCGCGACGGCGATCGGCGTCTCGTCCGGAACCGCGTCGATGAGCGACGCCACGTCCTGGAACCCGCCCGCGCCGTCGGACAGGAACGCCCGGAGCGTCTGGTCGTCGCCGAGGCCTTCGACGAAGCAGAAGTCCTCGTTGCCGTCGCCGTCCACGTCCCCGACGACGAGCGACTGCGGGAACGACGCCGTCCCGAGCTGGACCGCCGCCCCGAAGGTGCCGTCGTCGGCGCCCGGCGAGAACGAGACCAGCCCCTCGGTGGTGTGGAGCGCGACGAGGTCCGGCTGTCCGTCCCCGGTCCAGTCGTGCAGCGCCACCGCGTCGGCGTCGCCGAGCAGCTCGTAGTTGGCCGCCGGGTACTGCGGGCCGTTCTGGGCCTGCACGGCCGCGGTCAGCGCGAGAAGGACGAGCAGGCGAATCGGCATGGCTTGGCCTCGTTCGGGTCGTGGGGGGCCCTGGTCCGGACCGGACCGGGACACCGGATTCCTCCTGGATCCCGCGGTTTGTCAGCCCCGCAGCTTCTTCACGAGCGCGACCACGTCCTCGCCATGGGTCTTCACCTTCACCGCTTCGTCGACGTGGCGCAGCACGCCCTTGTCGTCGATCACGAAGGTGACCCGCTTCGTGAAGCGCGCCTTGGCGGGAAGGACGTCGTACTTGGCGGCCGCGCTCCCGTCCGGGTCGGAGAGGAGCCGGAAGTTCAGCTCCTGCTGCTTCGCGAACTCCGCCTGGGCCGCCACGTCGTCGAGGCTGATCCCGAAGACGTCGACGCCGAGGGCCTCGAACTCGGTCGCTGCGTCCCGCAGCGAACAGACTTCGAGCGTTCACCCCCCGGTCATCGCCTTCGGGTAGAAGGCGAGCACCGCCCAGCGCTTCGAGCTCCCGTCGAGCGCGACCGCCTTGCCCGCGTGGTCGTTCAACCGGATCGTCGGCGCGGGCTCGCCCACCTTCGGGCCGCGCGCCTCGTCGGCGTCCTCCTGGAAGGCGAAGGCGAGGGGAAAGGCCGCGGCCAGCGCCGCGAGCAGCGTGAGCTTCATCGAGTTCTCCGGGGGTTAGGGACAGACGGCGATCGCGACGCCGTGGGTCAGCGCGACGCCCGCCGGCTGCGCCGGGTCGGGCATGCCGGCCTGCGCGAAGACGAGCGCGCCCGCGAGGGCGGGGTCGGACGGCACCGGGACGCCCTGGGAGCCGGTGCCGGCGGTGATCGCCACGGCGAACGACGCGACGAGGTGCGTGGGCGAGATCAGGACGGTGCCGCCCAGGCCGGCGAGCTCCGCCGCCTGCGACGCGAGCGCGAGCAGGGCGACGCCGCTGCCCGCGAAGCCGCCGAGGTCGAGCACGACCGTTCCGCCGACGACCGGCGCCGTCGCGCTCGAAAGCTCCGCGACGTTCGCGCCGCCGAGCGTCGTGCCGAAGGGCGAGACGTCGCAGCTCGGCGGCAGGCCGCCGGACTCGAACGGGTGCGCGTTGGAGAGCGCGGCGTGTCCCGTGCCCGCCTTCTTGACGAGCACGTCACCCGAGCCCGCACCCGGCGGGAGCGCGAGCTGGATCAGCGTCCCGCCCGCGGTCGCGTCGACGCCGGCGACCGTCAGCGCCGGTCCGCTCGTCGGCGCGCCGTACGGGAACCACACCTCGTTCCCCGTGGCGGTGAAGCTCTCGCCCGTGATCACGACCAGCCCGCCGGCGGTGAGGAAGACGTCCTCGACGTGAGGCTTGTCCGGGCTCTTCGCGCCGTAGATCGCCTGCAGGCCCGCGACGTCGTCGGCGCCGAGGTCGCGCAGCGTGTCGCCCGGGATCACGAACGGCGTCATGACCGACCCGGGGGCGCCGCTGTGGCCGAGGCCGAGGGCGTGTCCGGCCTCGTGCGTCGCGATGCCCTGGAGGTCGAGCTCGTTCGGCAGCGGCGCGCCCGGACCGTCGGACCAGGTCCACGCCTCGTAGTACCGGATGCGCCAGCCGTCGGCGATCGGGGTCTCGGTGAACGCGACGAAGGCACCGCTCGAGCCGGAGATCGCCGAGTGCGTGTTGCCGTTCGTGCTCCCGACGCCGACGCCGAGGCCCTGGAAGGCGAAGTCGAAGTTCGCGCCGCCCGAGCCGAGGTCACCGGGCTGCAGCGGGTCGCCCGCCCCGTCGCCGTGGAGCTCGCTGCCCCACTCGACCGAGGCCTTCCAGACCGCCACGGTGGCCCCGGTCTGGCCCGGGAAGTTCGGATGGGGGCTCAGGTTGTCGTTGGCCGACGGGTCCGCGAAATTGTTGAACAGGCGCGCGTGCCGCTGGGCGAGGCCGAGCTCGCCGCCCAGGAGGTCGAAGGCGGGGACGGGCGCGGGGGCGAGGAGCCAGGCCGCGAGGACCACGGCGGGCACCGTCGCGAGGAGCCGTGCGGGAGCCATGGCGCCACGATACCACGCCCAGAGGGGGTCAAGTGCCGGGCCGGATCGGTCGATCCAGGGGCAGAAACCACCCGGAGAACCAACATGCCCACCCTGCCGGAAGTGACCGCCCTGGTCCGCTCGATCGCCCGCTCGAACCCCGACGATTCCCGCGAGCAGGCGGTTTCGCTGGAGCGCGTCCAGGAGCTCCGCGCCGCGATTCCGGACACCGCCCCGGTGGCCCCCGCCGGCTGCCTCGACGCGGCCGCCGTGGTCCTCGAGCTCCTCTCGCGGTCGGGCCCGATCCAGCGGCAAGACCTCCTGGACGCCGTGTACCGCCTGATCCAGATGGTGGAGCAGAACTGGAGCGACGTGCTGGACACGGGCGAGGCATCCGTTTCCATGCCCAAGCTGGTGGTCGGCGTCGCGGCCTCCTCGCACCAGACCGCCGCCGCGGCTCCCGCGGCGAGCGAGGAGACCGAGCTCCAGCTCGGCGTTCCCGGCGACACGCCGACGATCAACGACATGGTCTTGGGCGAGATCCTGATCCAGCTCGGCTTCGTTTCGCGCGACGACGTCGGCGTCGCGCTCGGCGATCAGGTGTCGAACCCCGAGCAACGCATCGGGCGAATCCTCGTCGACAGCGGCAACGTCACGCTCGCCCAGGTGCAGAGCGGCGTGCGGCTCCAGGCCCACCTCCGCAGCGCCGCCGCGGCGGAGGCGGAAGAGCTGCGCAGCGCAAGCGACCAGCCCGGCGAGCGCGACCTTCCGCCGGCGCCGGACACGCTGACGCGCGACATGCTGCTCGGCGAGATCCTGAGCGAGATGGAGATGGTGAACAAGGAGCAGCTCGTCAAGGCGATCGGCCTGAAGAACTCCTCCGGGATCAAGATCGGCGAGGCGTTGATCGAGATCGGCGCGGCCACCCAGGCCGAGATCGACTACGCGCTCGACGTGCAGAAGAAGCTGCTCTACGTGTCCGGCGTGTCCATGGACGACGACGAGCCGCCGCTGACGCTTTCCTGACCGCGGCGGCCCTCCAAGAGGTGCCTTTTTCAGACGAGATCGAGGGAAGGAGATTCCCATGGCCTATCCGGAGTTGACCGCCCTGGCGCGCGGCCTCGCCCGCTCGGACCCGCGCGACCAGGCCGAGCAGACGCAGAACCTGCACCGCCTCCAGGAGGCGCACCGGTACATGCGGGACAAGGACGCGGGCCTCGGCCTCTGCATGGAGACGGCGGTCACGCTGATCAACGGCCTCGCGTGGAAGGGCGACCTCGGTTCGCGGGAGATCCTCGACATCGCGAGCCAGCTCGTTCAATCGGTGGAGAAGGCCTGGAGCCAGAGCCGGAAGAGCGCCGGAGCGGAGCCGCCCGAGATGCCGCGGGTCAACGACATGGTCCTCGGCGAGGTCCTCGTGCAGCTCGGCTTCGTCACGCACGACCAGGTGCAGGAGGGGCTGCGCCACGCGCAGATCCAGCGCATCCGCATCGGCGAGGCCCTCGTCGAGCTCGGCTTCACGTCGGAGAAGCGCGTGGAGGAGGGCCTGCGGCTTCAGAAGAAGATGCGCGAGACCGCGCGCCTCGAGAAGATCGCGGCCGCGACCCCCTCGGTCGCGGTGGACGAGCAGCCGTCACCCGAGGCGGAAACGGCGCCTCCGAAGCCCCGCGCGGCGCACCCGCTCTCTCCGGGTCCGGAGCGACTGACGGTCAAGAAGCCGCTCACGGTGCAGGATCCGCGCCCGACCCCGAGCGCGAGCCCGGCGAAGACGATGACCGTGACGCGGGAGATCCTGCTCGGCGAGGTGCTCCTGGGATCCGAGGTCATCACCGAAGCGCAGCTCGACCAGGCCCTGGAGAAGCAGAAGAAGACGGGCCAGCGCCTGGGCGAGGTCCTGATCGAGATGGGCGCCGCGTCGTTCGACGACGTCGAAGGCGCCGCGGAGCTGCAGAAACAGCTCCGTCTGGTCGCCGGACTCTCCGCGGAGGGCGAGCGGGCGGATTAGACTCTCGCGCGCATGCAGCGCGCGCGCGTCGGGGAGCTCCTGGCCGTCTACCGCGACGGCCTGCTCGAGGACACGCTGCCCTTCTGGACCCGCCACGCGGTCGACCGGGAGCACGGCGGCTTTCTCACCTGTCTCGACCGCGACGGGTCGGTGCTCGACACCGACAAGGGGATCTGGCAGCAGGCGCGCTTCACCTGGCTCCTCGCGACCTTGTGCCGGCGGGTGGAGCGCCGCGCGGAGTGGCTCTCGCTCGCCGAGCACGGCATCGCGTTCCTCCGCGCCCATGCGTTTGACGGCGGGGGTGACCGCGACGGCCGCATGTTCTTTCAGGTGACCCGCGACGGCCGGCCGCTGCGCAAACGCCGCTACGTCTTCACCGAGCTCTTCGGCGCGATGGCTTTCGCCGCCTGGGCGGACGTCGCGGGGGACGCCGCCGCGGCGGAGACGGCGCGCGGGCTCTTCCGGCTCGCGCTCGAGACCGAGGTGACGCCGAAGGTCGACCCGCGGACGCGGCCGTCGAAGGGGCTCGGCTTCCCGATGATCGCGCTCCACGCCGCCCAGGTGCTGCGCGACACCGTGGTGGAGCCGTCGGCCGAAAGCTGCATCGAGCGCGCGCTCGACGAGATCGAGCGCGACTTCGTGAACCGCGAGCACGAGGCCGTGCTCGAAACGGTCGGTCCGAACGGCGAGCCCCTCGACCACTTCGAGGGGCGCACGCTGAACCCCGGCCACGCGCTGGAGGCGTCCTGGTTCGTGCTGGCCGAGGCGCGGCACCGCGGCGGCGACGCGCGGCTGGTCGAGCTCGGGACGCGCATGCTGGACTGGACCTGGGCGCGCGGCTGGGACGCCGAGCACGGCGGGATCCTCTCCTTTGTCGACGTGCGCGGCCTGCCGCCGCAGGAGGTGCACCACGACATGAAGCTCTGGTGGCCGCACTGCGAGGCCGTTCTCGCCACGCTGCACGCCGCGCTCGCGACCGGCGAGGACCGCTACGCCCGCTGGCACGCCGACGTCCACGACTGGGCCCACGCGCGCTTCCGCGACCCCGAGCACGGCGAGTGGTTCGGCTACCTGCACCGCGACGGGAGCGTCTCGCTGCGGCTCAAGGGCAACCTCTGGAAGGGTCCGTTCCACCTGCCGCGGATGCAGCTTGTGGCGTGGAAGCTGCTCGAGGAAGCTCTCGCGCCATGAGCCTCCTCCTTGCGGTCCTCGCACTCGCTCCCCTCGCCGTCCCGTCCTCCTCCGAACGCCTCGTCGTGGTCGCCTTCGGCGGCTCCCGCGTCGACGTGGAGGCGATCGAGTCCGCCCTGCCGCGGGCGGACGTGCTCGACGCCGGCCTCGCGGGCGACACGCCGGCCGACGCTCGCCGGCGCTTCGAGCGCGACGTGCTCCACCGAGCGCCCGACGCCTGCGCCCTCTGGTTCGACGCCGACACGCCGGAGCAGGAGGAGCACCTCGCCTACTACGCCCGGATCCTGGAGGAGCGCGGCTGCCTCGTCGTGCGGGTGACGCCCGATGCGGACGCCCACGACGCGATGACGCAGGTGGTCGAGGAGATCCAGCGCGCGAACCTCCGGCCGGCGAACCCGTCGTCGGGGGTCCGCGGTGACGTCGTCGAGGTCGTCACCGGCGGCGAGCCCCGTGCCGTGCGGTACTCCGGCGACGCCTGGGAGAGGGGCGACGGGTACCTCGTCGGAACCGGGCGCGGCAACGAGCTCCTCGCGGACGTCGGCGTCCACGGCCTCGACTTCCGTCTTCGCGCGCGGCTCTGCCTCGAGAAGGTGGACGCCACCGCCGCCGCCTGCGCCGTCGGCTTCGACAGTTGGTTCGGCTTCGACAGCGGCGGCGGCGGCGGGAAGCGCTTCTACACCCAGGGCTGGCTCTTCGGCGGCGGCGTGCGCCTGTACGGCCCGACGGAGGAGCGCATCCGCTCCGGCGAGCCCTTCGACCTCGAGATCGAGCGCGTCGGGCGGCGCGTGAGCTTCCGCGTCGACGGCGAGACCGTGCGGTCGGCGATCTGGGCCGGTCCCCTGGAGCGCCTCGGCTTCGCGCCGCACCGGGCGCGGCTGCGCGTCTACGACTTCTCCGTGCAGGGGCGCACCTACGCGTTGCCCGAGCCGGCCGCGCCGGGCTACACGATCCCCGTCGTCGACGTCAGCGCCGAGGTGGACCGCCAGGTCGTGGTCGACCGCGAGCCGGGGCAGTACCTGGGGCACCCGACGACCGTCCTGCTCGAGGACGGGAAGACGATGATCGCGGTCTACCCCAAGGGCCACGGGAAGGGCGCGATCGTCATGAAGCGCTCGACCGACGCCGGGCTTACGTGGAGCGAGCGCCTCTCCGTTCCCGAGAACTGGGCCGGCTCGCGCGAGGTGCCGACCATCCACCGCGTCGTCGATCGGGAGGGCAAGAAGCGCCTGATCCTCTTCTCGGGTCTCTACCCCGTGCGGATGGCGGTCTCCGAGGACGACGGCCTCACGTGGTCACCGCTCTCTCCGGTGGGCGAGTGGGGCGGCATCGTCGCCATGGGCTGCGTCGCCCGCGTGGGCGACGGCGACTACGTGGCGCTCTTCCACGACGACGGGCGCTTCTTCGTGAACAGCGGCGAGCGGTCGGGCTTCCGCGTCTACCAGACCCGCTCGACCGACGGGGGGCTCACGTGGAGCTTCCCGCGGGTGATCGCGGAGCACCCGCACGCGCACCTCTGCGAGCCCGGGATCGTGCGCTCTCCGGACGGGAACCAGCTCTGCGTGTTCCTCCGCGAGAACAGCCGGCGCTTCAACGGCTTCGCGATCTTCTCCGACGACGAAGCGGAGACGTGGAGCGAGCCGCGCGCGCTCCCCGCCGCGCTCACCGGCGACCGCCACACCGCCCGCTATGCGCCGGACGGGCGCCTCTTCGTCACCTTCCGCGACACGACGCGCGAGAGCGCGACCTGGGGCGACTGGGTGGGCTGGGTCGGAACCTACGACGACGTCGTCGCCGGCCGCGAGGGGCAGTACCGCGTGCGGCTCATGGACAACAAGGTGCGCGCGGACTGCGCCTACCCGGGCTTGGAGCTCCTACCGGACGGAACCTTCGTCACCACGACCTACGGTCACTGGACCGAGGGGGAGGAGCCGTACGTCGTCTCGGTGCGCTTCAAGCTCGAGGAGCTCGACGCGAAGCTGCGCTAGCCCGCCGGGGGGGCGACACGCGAACGGGCCGCCCAGGTCTTCTCCTGGACGGCCCGTGTGGTGGATCGTCGTCCCGGCGCTCTATTTGAGGCGCATGATCTTCAGCAGGCCCGTGTAGGGAGGAAGGACCGAGACGGGGGCGTCCAGCGCGCTGCCGGTTTGAGAGTTACTGGGACCGCCCGTGGTGAAGCTGTGCTTGTGGTTGTCGTCTCCGGCTTCCCCGATTCCCCCCGGCGCGATCCAGATTTTGTCGAGGATACTTGTCGGCTTTCCCGTGGTCCCCGAGTGCGTGTGGGACATGCCGTGGGTGTGGCTCAGGTCGGCGGTCTCCGACCCTCCGGCCTGGCCGATCAACGACACGTCGGTCACCCCGCGCACGAAGCGGTCGGTCAGATCGATCGTCGGCAGCCCCAGGAAGGGCGAGGCCGGATCGGTCACGAGGGAGCCGTCGCAGACGGCGAAACCCTCGGGGACGGGGATGCTCGGGTCGAAGCGATACCAGTCGATCACCGCGCCGAGCGGAAGCTCCACGAGGCCCGGCTCGGGGTTCCGCCGGGGGACGTAGATGGCGTCGTTGTGCGAACCCACGATCGCCATCGCGTCGTCGACCTCGATCACCTGATCCGGGTAGATCCGGAAGACCACCTGAGTGGCGTCCGAGGCCACCTGGTGCCGCACGGTGAAACGGTTCGGGTCATCCCCCGCGAGGACGAGCTCGCTGAAGGAACTGCTGCCGATGCCGTCGTCGATCTCGATCGCCGGCTGGGCGGCGGACGTCGTCTCGATGTCCACCGAGAAGGTGAGCCACGCGCCGCGGAGCTCCGGGCCGGTCTCCAGCGTCTGGCTGATGAAGCTGCCCACCTGGATCGAGGTGAGCTCCGCGGCGAACGGCGACCCGCCGGAGAGCGGCGCCACGCGTTCGATCAGGAGCCCCATCTGGTCGAAGGTGGTGGACGCGTCGCCCATCGGGACCCACAGGTCCGGCGACAGCGGGCCGCCGAACGGCCCCGGGCTCGTTCCCAGGCTCCAGGTCTCGAAGCCGCCGTTGCCGAGGAGATTGTTCTGGGTCTGCGTCCGGACGGCGAACGGCGTCGGACCGTCGGGTTGCTGGGCCGGTCCGGGAAGAGCCGCCACGCTCAGGAGCGCGGTGCCGGCGATCAAAGCTGCTTTCATGTACGTACCTCCATAGTTTCCGCGGCCCGGCGGAGCCCGGCCTTCGGTTCTTCGGTTGTGGAGGACGAAACGCGCGCAGCCTTCAGCGCGCATCCGGGTTTTCCGCGGATTCCTCGCCGAGGATTCCGAGGGCCCAGGATTCCACCGCGCCCGCTTGCTTGCGGTCGATCCAGCGCGCACCGAGCTCGACGGTCTTGCGCGCCCAAGTGAGGGCCTTCTCGACGTCCGCACGCGGTGGCTCCCCTTCCGCGGCCACGCACCGGTAGTAGTGAACGAACGCAAACCGCCGCGCGGTCCGCGGATCGTCCGGCCTCGCGGCCCAGGCGTGCTCGAGGAGCCGCTGTGCCTCCGGGAGCCCTCCGTCCGGGACCGTCTCCCCTGCGGCCAGCGCTCGACCGATCTCGTCGAGGAGGGTCTCCGCGGCCTCGCCGGCGAAGAGCCCGTCCGCATGCAGGGAAACGCCGTCGAGGAAGACGCTGCGAGCTTCGTCCGTCCTTCCCGAGGCCGCGAGCAGGTAGCCGTAGTTCAACCGCAGCGTCCGGTGCTCGGGGTGCGCTTCGAACGCAGGCTCGATCAGGCCGATGCCTTCCTCGAGCAACGTGGGTAGCCCCGTCGTCGGCGGCCTGCCTTCCTTTTGCGCGATTCGCTTCGCTTCCTGGAGTGCGTAGGCCAGGTTCGCCGCCGCCGTGGGATGGTCGGGCATCGTGGCCAGGGCCGCCTGGAAGTTGCGCGCCGCCCGGTGCGGCTGGCGACGCTGGTGGCTCTGAAAGCAACTGCCGGCCACGAACCAAGCCGCGGGGGCGAAGAGCGCGTCTCCTCCGAGGGTCTGGCACGCCGCCAGGACGCCCGCCAGGTTCTCGTCGCGCCGCTGGCGGCTGCGCGCCCAGAGGTAGAGCTCCAGGGGATCGGCCAGCTCGCTCGGATCCACGTCGTCGGGAGGGTGGACGAACTCGTTGCCCTCGATGGCCGATTCGATCCAGGAGACGGCCCGAAGATCACCCGCGGAGCCGGGCAGCTCCGCGAGCAGTGTGCGCGCCTTATCGTGCTCTCCGATCTCGATGCAGAGGAGCGCCGCGAAGATGCGGGCGTACACGAGGGAGCCGTCGTTCGCCATCGCCTCCTCGAGCAGCTCGATGGCCGTCTCCCGGCCCGCAATGCCCGCGGTCGGCTCGCTGGCCGTCGGAGCGTCTTCGTATTCGTACAGGAGTGCCGAGCGGAACAGCTCGCGCGCCTCGCGCTCCTTCGACGCGGCGAGTACTTCCCAAAAGCGACCGGTCTGCGCCATGAGCGCGCCCAACACGAGCGCGAGCACCAACGCCAGTAGCGAGGCGGCCGGATGCCGTTGCATTCTGCGACCCAATCGCTCCAGCGGCGTGGCGGCGCGCGCGGTGACGTCGCGACCGTCTAGAAACCTGGCGAGGTCGTCCGCGAGGGCGGCCGCCGTCGGGTAGCGGCGCTCGATCGACCGGGCGGTGGCCTTCTCCACGATCGCGGAGAGCGGCCGTGGGACCCTGCGGTCGATCCGCCGCACGGCGGTCGGGTCGCCCGTCTGGATGCGGGCCAGCGCGACGGCGGGAGTCCCTCGGAAGGGATGTGCGAGTGTGAGGAGCTCATACAGCACGAGGCCGACGGCATAGACGTCGGACCAAACGCTCGCGGCGCGAGGGTCGTCCAGCAGCTCCGGCGCGAAGTAGTCCGGCGTGCCGACGATCTCGCGGCTGCCGCTGATCCCCTCCTGACCCTCGAACCGGGCCAGGCCGAAGTCCAGGATGCGCGCGCGGCCGTCCGGTTGGACCACGAGGTTCGACGGCTTCAGGTCGCGGTGCACGATCCCCTCCGCGTGCGCCGCTTCGAGTCCGTCCAAGACCTCGCGACCGAGTCCCGCCACCGCCCGTTCCCAGCTCAAGCCGGGCCGGCCGAGCGAGTTCCCTTCGCGCGGGAGCCGCCCCTTCGCCACGTCGGCGATGACGCGGGAAAGCGGACGGCCGGGCACGAGCTCCATCGCGAAGTACGGCCGGCCTTCCAGTTCGCCGGCTTCGAACAGTGGCACGACCGCCGGGTGGCGCAGTTGCGCCACCGCTTGGATCTCGCGGTCGAAGCGGCCACGCTCGCGGGCGTGGAGAGACCAGTGGGGCACCTTGAGCGCCACCTCCCGTCCCAGGCTCTCCTGGCGCGCGCGGAACACGACGCCCATGCCGCCCTCGCCCAGGCGCTCGAGGAGCCGGAAGTCGCCGACGACGGAGCCAGGAGCGAGGTCGAACCCGGGTGCGCCGAGGCTGCGATCCGCCGCGAGGGCCGAGCGCAGACGCTCCAGCAACCGCCGATGCGCTTCGACGCGGTCGGGCGACGCGGCGTCCTCGTCCTCGAGGGCCCGGACGAACTGCTCCGGCGTCGTCGCGCTTCCTCGCTCCCGGGCCTCGAGGAAGCGCACCACCCGCTCGTCGATCCACTCGGAGGAGAACCGCTCGCCGTCCATCGTCACGCTCCGCCCCGCTGGACCCAGGTCGCGACTTTGTTGAGCGCCCGACTCACGCGGGTCCTCACCGCTCCCTCGGTGATCGCCAGATCGCCGGCGAGCGACGCGTAGTCCTGACCGAGGATCTTGCGGTTGACCACCAGCTCGCGGTCTTCCTCCGGGAGCCGGTCGAGTGCCAGCTCGAGCGTCGCCTCCTCCTCGCGGCGCGCGGCGCGCTGGTCCGGCGTCTCGCGCTCTCCCACCCGCGCGTCGAGGATCTGCGACGGCGGCCCGTTCTCGATCGGCAACGGGCGCCGAGGGGAGCCCCACGCGTCCCGGTGCGCGCCACCTCTCAGCTCGGACCGCAGCAGGTTCGTGGCGATGCGCACGAGCCAGGCCAGGAAGGCCCCTTGGCCGCGCCATTCGAAGCGGTCCATTTGCTCCAGCGCCCTGAGAATCGTGTTCTGCAACAGATCCTCGTGGTCGACGAGCGAGCGGTGTTCCGGACCGATGCGCACGCGCAGGGCGCGGCGCAGCCGGTCGCGGTGCATACCGAACAGCGTCTCCGCCGCCTCGTGGTCGCCCGCGCGCAGTCGTTCCAGAAGCCCGAAGGTCGACTGCTCTTCGCGGACTCTATCGGGAAGATCGGCGTCCATGGTCAGGCCGGCAAGGACCTACGGGTGGCGAGCGAGTCCTTGGAAGCTACCAGTCTTCCCTAAGACGCGAAGCGTGTCGCCCCATTTTGTCGTGAGCGGGCGTGCCGCCCGTGCCTGGCGAGGACCTAGACGTCCTGCAGCGAGCGCGGCTTCCTGCCCTTCGGCATGTTGGCCTTGGGCAGCGCCATGCCCTCCTTCTCGAGGAAGGCGCCGAGCGTCTTGCGCGCCTCGGCCGCGATGTGGCGCAGGTTCGCGTTGCCGTCGTCCGCCGCGGCGTCGAGGGTCTTGTCGAGAGCTTTGATCGCGCCCATCGCCGCCTTCATCGACGGGGAGCTCTTCAGCTCCTTTTGCTTCTGTCGGGCGCGGACCCGCCGGATCTCCTCCTGCAGGTCCTGGATGATCTCCTCGGAGGAACGCCGCTTGCGCTTCTTGCCCGCCGCGGGGCCCTTTTTGGTCTTCTTGGCTGCCATGGAGCCGAAGAGGTTAGCGACTGGCCGCCGCCGTCGCTACCGCCGGATCGCTATCCGCCGAGCCCGAGCTCGGCGGCGTGGGGCTTCAGCGCGTCGATGATGAACTGCACGTGCTCGCCGAGGTCGACGCCGAGCAGCTCGACGCCCGCCTGAACCTCCCCGCGCTCGACGCCGGCGGCGAAGCTCTTCTGTTTGAGCTTCTTTTTGACGCTCTTCGGCGTCAGCGTCCCGATGCCGTCCGGCCGCACGAGGCAGCAGGCGCCGACGAAGCCGGTCAGCTCGTCGCAGGCGAGCAGCGCCTTGTCGAGGGCCGACTCGTGGGGGACTCCCCATTTCGTGTAGTGGGCCGAGATCGCGTGGGCGAGTTCCTCCTCGCCCCGCTCGCGCAGCCACGCGACGATGCGGTTCGGGTGGTCCTCCGGCCAGCGGTCGTAGTCGGCGTCGTGCAGTATGCCGGCGAGCCCCCACCGCTCCGCGTCGGCTTCGCCCGCGCCGTAGCGATCGGCGGCGGCCCGCATCACGATCTCCACCGCGCGCGCGTGCTTGCGCAGCGCGTCCGACGGCGTCCACTCGCACAGGAGCTCCCAGCCTTCCTCGCGGGTGAGCGCCACGGGGTTAGTGAACCATGAGGAGCTCGTGGTACTTCGGCAGCGGCCAGAGCTCGTCGTCGACGAAGCCCTCGAGCTCGTCGCAGGCCTCGCGCACCTCGGCCATCGCCGGCTTCACCTCGTCGCGGAAGAGGATGGCGGCCGCGGCGGGCAGGTGATCGCCCTCGGCGTGCTCGTGCGCGGAGGAGAGCGTCTGGACGGCCGCGCGCAGGCGGCCGATCAGCCCGGAGACCTCGGCGAGGAGCCCCTCCTGCTCGGCCAGGTCGATGCCGGAGGAGGCCTGGCGGGTCGCCTGGATCGCCGTCGCGAGGCGCGTCTGGCACGCGACGGCCGCCGGGAGGACCTGGGTCGAGGCGATCTGCATCATCGAGAGCGCCTCGACGCCCAGCCGGTGCACGAAGGCCTCGTTCAAGACGTTGGCGCGCGACTCGGTCTCGCGGCGCGAGAGGACGCCGTAGGTCTCGAAGAGCGCCAGGTTCTCGTCCGTGGTGAGGCGCGCGAGCGCGTCCGGGGTGTTCTTGAGGTTCAGGAGCCCGCGCTTCTCGGCCTCGGCCTCCCACTCGGCGGAGTAGTTGTCGCCGCTGAAGATGACGCGCTGGTGCGCGCTCAGCGTGCGCCGGACGACGTCCTGGATCACGTTCTCGCGGTTGCCGGTGCCGCTCTCGATCTCGGTGGCGAGGTAGTCGAGCGACTCCGCCACGATCGTGTTGATGACCGTGTTGGGGAGCGAGATCGACTGGCTGGAGCCGACCGCGCGGAATTCCCACTTGTTGCCCGTGAAGGCGAAGGGGCTGGTGCGGTTCCGGTCGGAGGTGTCCGCCGGGATGGGCGGCAGCGTGGTCACGCCGAGCTTGATCGCCCCGCGCTCGGCGGCCCGCGGCTCGCCGCCCTCGATCAGGGCCTCGACGATGCCCTCGAGCTCCGAGCCGAGGAAGATCGAGATGATCGCCGGCGGCGCCTCGTTGGCGCCCAGGCGGTGGTCGTTGCCCGAGTGGGCGATCGAGGCGCGCAGGAGATCGGCGTGCTTGTCGATCGCGCGGATGGTCGCCGTCAGGAACAGGATGAAGCGCAGGTTGTCGTGCGGGGAGCTCCCCGGCGAGAACAGGTTGTGGCCCTCGTCGTCGGCGATCGACCAGTTGTTGTGCTTGCCGCTGCCGTTCACGCCGTCGAAGGGCTTCTCGTGGAAGAGGCACTTGAAGCCGTGGCGCGTCGCCACCTCCTGCATGACCTCCATCATCAGCATGTTGTGGTCGGTGGCGACCGACGCGTTCTCGAAGATCGGCGCGCTCTCGTACTGGTGCGGCGCGACCTCGCCGTGGCGCGTGCAGACCGGGACGCCGAGGGCCCAGAGCTCGCGCTCGAGGTCCATCTGGAAGTTGAGCATCCGCTGGGGCGAGGCGCTGAAGTAGTGGTCTTCGAGCTCCTGGCCCTTCGGGGGCCGCCGGCCGACGACGGTGCGGCCGCAGCTCAGGAGGTCGGGGCGCAGGTGGTACAGCTCGCGGTCGACGAGGAAGTACTCCTGCTCGGGCCCGACGGTGGAGACGCAGTGGTCGACGTCCTCGTCGATCAGCTTGAGCAGCCGGCAGGCCTGCTTGCTCAGGGCCTCGTTCGACCGCAGGAGCGGCGTCTTCGTGTCCAGGGCCTCGCCCGTCCACGAGCAGAACGCGGTGGGGACGCACAGGGTTGCCCCGAAGTTCGTCTCGCGGATGAAGGCCGGCGACGTGGGGTCCCAGGCGGTGTAGCCCCGCGCCTCGAAGGTGGCGCGGACCCCGCCGGAGGGGAAGGACGAGGCGTCCGGCTCGCCCTGGGTGAGCTGGGAGCCCGTGAACGAGTGGAGGGCGCCGCCCTCGACCACGGGCGACAGGAAGGAGTCGTGCTTCTCCGCCGTCAGGCCCGTCATCGGCTGGAACCAGTGCGTGTAGTGGGTCGCGCCGTGCTCGACCGCCCAGTCCTTCATCGCGTCGGCGACCGCGTCGGCGATCTCGGGATCGAGCGCCTCGCCGGCGTCGATGGTGCGTCGGAGCGTCTGGTAGACGGACTTCGTGAGCCGGCGACGCTGCACGGCGTCGTTGAAGACCTTGCTGCCGAAGAGCTCGGTCAGCGAGGGATTGGCGTCGCCGTCGGGGGGCGCGAGCGGGGCCCGCGCGGTGATCGCTCGAAGGGCTTCTTGGCGGGGTGTGGCGCTCATTGGGGGAGGTTATCCGTCGTCCGGGAGCGACTCAAGCGCGTCCCGTGTCACCCGTTTTTTTCCTCGCGGGTCGCCCGCGGGGCCGGGCCCCGGCGCGGATACCATGGCCCGCCCTGGAGGAGTCATGAGCCAAGAGACCCCCGTCGTACCGCCCACTCCGCGCGCGCTGGAGGAGAGCTTCCCGCGCTCGCACAAGATCCAGGTCGAGGTCGAGCACGGCGCGGCGCGGCTGCGCGTCCCGATGCGCCGCATCCATCTCGACGGGGACGCGCCCCCGTTGGACGTGTACGACACCACGGGGCCCCAGGGCTGCGACCCGCGGGAGGGGCTGCCGCCCCTGCGCGAGCCCTGGATCCGCGAGCGCAGGAAATCGAGCGACGGGAACCTCTCGCAGATGCACTACGCCCGCCGGGGGGTGGTCACCGAGGAGATGACCTACGCGGCCGCCCGGGAGGGCGTCTCCCCGGAGTTCGTGCGCGCCGAGATCGCCCGCGGCCGGGCGATCCTGCCGGCGAACGTCAAGCACCCCGAGCTGGAGCCGATGCTGATCGGCCGCAACTTCCTGGTGAAGATCAACGCCAACATCGGCAACAGCGCGGTGAGCTCCTCGATCGAGGAGGAGGTCGAGAAGCTCCAATGGGCCATCCGCTGGGGCTCGGACACGATCATGGACCTCTCGACCGGGAGCGACATCCACGCGACCCGCGAGTGGATCCTGCGCAACTCGCCCGTGCCGGTGGGGACGGTGCCGATCTACCAGGCCCTGGAGAAGGTCGACGGCCGGATCGAGGAGCTGAGCCTGGAGCTCTTCCTCGAGACCCTCGAGGAGCAGGCCGAGCAGGGGGTCGACTACTTCACGATCCACGCCGGCGTGCTCCTGCGCTACGTGCCGCTGACCGCCAAGCGCCTGACCGGCATCGTCTCGCGCGGCGGCTCGATCCTGGCGAAGTGGTGCCTGGCGCACCACGAGGAGAACTTCCTTTACACGGGCTTCGAGGAGATCTGCAAGCTGATGAAGCGCTACGACGTCTCGTTCAGCCTCGGCGACGGCCTGCGGCCGGGCTCGATCGCCGACGCCAACGACGAGGCGCAGTTCGCCGAGCTGGAGACCCTGGGCGAGCTCACCCGCATCGCCTGGGAGCACGATGTCCAGGTGATGATCGAGGGCCCGGGCCACGTCCCGATGCACCTCATCAAGGAGAACATGGACAAGCAGTTGGAGGCCTGCCAGGAGGCGCCCTTCTACACGCTCGGGCCCCTGACGACGGACGTGGCGCCCGGCTACGACCACATCACCTCGGCGATCGGCGCGGCGATGATCGGCTGGTACGGGACGGCGATGCTCTGCTACGTGACGCCGAAGGAGCACCTCGGCCTCCCGAACAAGAAGGACGTCAAGGACGGCGTGATCGCCTACAAGATCGCGGCGCACGCGGCCGACCTCGCCAAGGGGCACCGCGGCGCGCAGGAGCGCGACGACGCGCTCTCCAAGGCGCGCTTCGAGTTCCGCTGGGAGGACCAGTTCAACCTCTCGCTCGACCCGGAGACGGCGCGCGAGTTCCACGACGAGACGCTTCCCGCCGAAGGCGCGAAGACCGCTCACTTCTGCTCGATGTGCGGGCCGCAGTTCTGCTCGATGAAGATCACCGAGGACGTGCGGGAGTACGCGCGGACCAAGGGGGTGACCGCGGAGGAGGCGCTCGAGGAGGGCATGCGGGAGAAGAGCGAGGAGTTCCTCGAGACGGGCGGGGAGGTCTACCGGCCGTAGCGGGAGAGCCCTTTTTGCCCGAGAGGACGTACAGGATGCCCGCGAGAACCGCGCAGACCGCGACCGAAGCGGCCCACGAGGCCGACCGCGACGAGCTGTTGCGCCGGTACGACTTCGTGCGGCGGCGCTCGGAGGAGCTTTGCGCTCCGCTGGAGCCGGAGGACTGCGTCGTCCAGTCGATGCCGGACGCGAGTCCCGTGCGCTGGCACCTCGCCCACACGACGTGGTTCTTCGAGACGTTCGTGCTCGCCAAGGAGGCGCGGGACCACCGACCCTTCCACCCCGGCTTCGGGCAGCTCTTCAACTCCTACTACGAGAGCGTCGGTAGCCCCTTTCCGCGCCCGCTGCGCGGCCTTCTCTCCCGGCCGACGGTGAGCGAGGTCCTGCGCTATCGCCGCCACGTGGACGACCGCGTCCGGGACCTCCTCGAGCGGGCACCGTCGGAGACCGTCGGCAGGGCGGGGCCGGTCGTGGAGCTCGGGCACAACCACGAGGAGCAGCACCAGGAGCTGATCCTCACCGACGTCAAGCACGCGCTGTCCCAGAATCCCCTGCACCCCGCCTACCGATCCGAGGCTCCCGGATCCCCGGGCCCGGAGCCGGATCTGTCCTGGGTGAGCTACGAAGAGGGAGTCTGCACCATCGGTCACGACGGTTCCGGCTTCGCCTTCGACAACGAAGGTCCCCGCCACCGCCGCTACGTCCACTCCTACCGCCTCGCGAACCGGTTGGTCTCCAACCGCGAGTTCACCCGGTTCGTCGACGACGGAGGCTACTCGCGGCCCGAGCTCTGGCTGGCCGAGGGCTTCGACCTGGCGCGCGATCGCGGGTGGGAAGCCCCGCTCTACTGGAAACGAGACGGCGACGGTTGGGGCCAGTTCACGCTCCACGGCCTGCGCCGCCTGGTCGCGTCCGAGCCCGTCTGCCACGTCAGCTTCTTCGAGGCCGACGCCTACGCGCGCTGGGCGGGCGCACGCTTGCCGACGGAGGAGGAATGGGAGAACGCCGCCGCGGACCTCGACGTGGAGGGCAACCTCCTCGAGGGCGACGAGCTGCACCCGCGGACCGCCCCGGGCGGAAGCGCGGCGGACGCGCTGACGCAGGTCTACGGCGACGTTTGGGAATGGACCTCCAGCTCCTACGCGCCCTACCCCGGCTACCGGCCGGTCGAGGGCGCCCTGGGGGAGTACAACGGGAAGTTCATGTGCAACCAGTACGTGCTGCGGGGCGGATCGTGCGCCACGCCGAGGGGCCACGTGCGCGCGACGTATCGGAACTTCTTCCCGGCCGACGCCCGCTGGCAGTTCTCCGGGATCCGGCTGGCCAGGGACTAAAGCGTTACGCCACCGGCCGACCGCGCCGGCGGTTCCGCTCCGCGTGCGCGGTTGCCCAGCGCTTCGTCGCGTTGTCCAGCTTTTCGAGCTCGTCCTCGCCGCCGAGCTCGCGCGCGTAGATCGCCAGGAGCTCGCGGAAGTCGCCGTAGCCGGCCTCCCGCGCCGCGGCGGTCGTCAAGCTGACCCGCAGCCGCGCGAGGTCCCGCGCCCGCGCCCGGAAGCGGAACATCGCCGGGCGGTCCTCCTCCGCCCGGCGGGCCCGCGCGCCGTCGAGGTCGAGGAAGACCACGGTGGGGTCCGAGTCCGCGTCGAGGATCAAGAGGTTCGGCGCCTTGAGGTCGCGGTGCCGGAAGCCGCGCCGGTGCAGGCGCGCCACCGCGCGCGCGAGCGCGGCGGTGACCGCGGGCGGGTTTCCCGGCCAGCCGTGCAGCGCCGGCGCGTTCACGTACTCCTGCACCAGGAACGCCGGGTCCGCGCGGCGCTGCGGCACGAGCGCCGCGAGCGGCATCGCGGTCTCCACGCCCGCCGCCGCGATGCGCAGGCCGAGCTCGAAGGCCCGCTGCGCCCGGCGCCCGCGCGCGAGGCGGCGCGGCGCGTAGCGCTTGACGACGGCGTCGCCGGTCGGTTCGACGCGAAGAAGCGCCAGGTCCGCGTTCGCCGGGGCCGCTGGCAACGGGCGGCGGTCCTGGCCGAACCACGCGCCGCAGCGTTCGAGCCACGCGCGCGCGACGTCGCGCTCGACCCGCTCGCCGAAGGTGCCCGCGTAGCGGTCGCCCGCCAGCGCGTAGGTCACTAGTGGGCCTCTAACCAGGTCTTGCCGAAGCCGAAGTCGACGGCGAGCGGCACCTCGAGTACCACCGCCTCCTCCATCGCCCGGGCAACGACCTCGCGCGTCGCGTTGACCTCGGCCTCCGGGACCTCGAGCACGAGCTCGTCGTGCACCTGGAGGAGCATCCGGCCGTGGAGCTCGGACGCGGCGAGCTCGCGCTCGAGGTCGATCATCGCCTTCTTGATGATGTCCGCCGCCGAGCCCTGCACCGGCGTGTTGATCGCCGCGTTCTCGGCGAAGCTGCGCGCGCGGCTGTTCGCCGAGGTGATGTCGGGCATGCGGCGCCGCCGGCCGAGCAGCGTCTCGACGTAGCCGGTCTCGCGCGCGTCGTTCAGGAGCTTCTCCATCCAGTCCTGCACCGACGGGAAGGCGCTGAAGTAGCGGTCGATGAACTCGCGCGCTTCGGGGACCGACAGCCCGGTCTCGCGCGAGAGCCGCGCCGGGCCCATGCCGTAGAGCAGCCCGAAGTTGACCACCTTGGCCTGGCTGCGCTGCTCGCGGCTGACGTCGTCGGGGTCGACGCCGAAGACGGCGCTGGCGGTGGCCGCGTGCACGTCCTGGCCCTCGTGGAACGCGCGGCGCATGTGCTGATCGCCGGAGAGGTGCGCCATGACCCGCAGCTCGATCTGGCTGTAGTCGGCGGAGGCGAGCACCCAGGGGCCGAGCTCGTCGGGCTCGCGCGGGACGAAGGCCTCGCGCAGCTTGCGGCCGCGCTCCGAGCGGACCGGGATGTTCTGGAGGTTCGGGTCCGACGACGCGAGCCGGCCGGTGGCGGCGCTGACCTGGCTGAACGAGCAGTGTACCCGCCCGGTGTCCTTGTTGACGTAGCGCGGCAGCGCGTCGACGTAGGTGCTCTTGAGCTTCGCGATCTCGCGGTACTCGAGCAGCTTCTCGACGATCGGGACGCCGGCGTACTTGGTCGAGAGCGTCTCGGCATCGGTCGCCCAGCCGGTCTTGGTGCGCTTCGGCCGCTTGACGCCGGCCTCGTCCTGGATGCGCAGCTTCTCGAAGAGCACTTCGCCGAGCACCTTGGTGCTGTTCACGTTGAAGTTCTCACCCGCGAGCTCCTGGATCTCCCAGACGCAGCCCTCCAGCTCCTTCTCCATCTCGGCGCCGAGCTCGTCGAGGAGGTCGGTGTCCAGGCGGATGCCGCGCTCCTCCATCGCGCCGAGGACGGGAACCAGCGGCATCTCGAGGTCGTGGAAGAGCGCCTGGGCGCCCTGCTCCTCGATCTCGCGCTCGAGCACCTCGCGCAGCCGCCACGTGACGTCGGCGTCCTCGCAGGCGTACTCGGCGATGTGCTTGATCGGCACCTGGTCCATCGTGATCTGCTTGCGGCCGGTGCCGAGGAGCTCGGTCGTCGGGATCTTCTTCAGCCCGAAGTAGTGCAGCGCGAGCGAATCCAGCCCGTGGCGCCGCCCCGAGCCGGCGACGGTGAAGCTCGCGACCATCGTGTCGAACTCCGGCGGCGGAATGCGCACGCCGTACTTCGCGAGCACGAGCCAGTCGTACTTCGTGTTCTGCCCGCAGAGCGAGACGGCCTCGGACGTGAGCAGCGGCGCGAGCCGCTCGAGCACCGCCTTCGCGCCGCCGGGGAGCACCGGCGGGTCGAGGTTGCACGGCACGTAGAACGCGCGGCCCTCCTTCGCGCAGAAAGAGAGGCCGACGAGCGTCGCCTCCAGCGGGAAGAGGCTCGTCGTCTCGGTGTCGACGGCGAAGGCACCGGCGGCGGAGAGCTCGGCGATCATCGCGTCGAGCGCCTCTTCGGTCTTCACCGTGACGTAGTCGCGCTCGAGCTCCGGCGGCGCTTCCGCGGCGACCTTCGGGATCAGGCTCTGGAAGTCGAGGCGCCGGAAGAGCTCGATCAGCCTGCGCTCGTCGGGCTCGGGCGCGCCGATCGAGTCGACGCCGGCCTCGAGCGGCACCTCGCGGTCGATCTGGACGAGCTCGAGCGAGAGCAGGAGGTCGTCGCGCGAGGCCTCGATCTTCTCCTTCGTCTTGCCCTTGACCTCGTCGAGGCGCTCGAGGAGCTCCGGCACCGAGCCGAACTCGCCGATCAGCTTGATCGCGCCCTTCTCGCCGATGCCCTTGACGCCGGGAACGTTGTCCGAGGCGTCGCCCATCACCGCGAGCACGTCGACCACGTGGTCGGGCGTCGTGCCGAACTTCTCCTCGACGGCCGCGAGGCCCTGGATGACCACGTCCTCGTTCTGCCTGAAGACGTTGTAGAGCTTCACGCGCTCGTTCACGAGCTGCATGAAGTCCTTGTCGCCGGTGACGATCATCACCTCTTCCCCGGCGGCGTCCGCCTGCGTGGCGAGCGTGCCGATGACGTCGTCCGCCTCGTAGCCGGGCACCTCGAAGATCGGGATGCCGTGCGCCTCGACGATCGCGCGGATCGTCGGGAGCTGCGCCTTCATCTCGTCGGGCGCGCGCTCGCGCGTCGCCTTGTACTCCTTGAAGCGCTCGTGGCGGAACGTCGGCCCCGGCGGGTCGAAGGCCACGGCGATGCGCTCGGGCTTCTCGACCTCGAGGATGCGCCGCAGCGTCGTCGTGAAGCCGTAGGTCGCGCCGGTGGGGTTGCCGTCCGCGTCGGTCAGCCCGGAGCGCGACAGCGCGAAATGCGAGCGGTACGCGAGGGCGGTCCCGTCGAGCAGGAAGAGGCGCGGCATAGCGCTGAGGATAGCGAGGCGGGCGCCCCGGTTCCGGCTTCGATTCGCCGGTGTCCCCCGGTTTCCTGGGAGCCTGCTAGGATCGGACCCTCGGGTCTCTCAGGACTTCAGAACCCACTTTGGGAGAAGAGAAACTGCACCCATGAATCGCCACCAGTTCCTGGCAAGCAGCGTGCTTGCCCTTTGCGCCGCGAGCGCGCCGGCGGCCGGACAGCGGCCCGTTGAACCGCCGGACCACCCTTCGGTCTTTTCCTCCGAGGGACCGACCTATTACGCGACCTACGACTACGCGACCAAGGAGGTAGCGGTGCTCGACGAGCCGCCGCCGGCGTCCGGCGCGGAAGCCGCGGGCATCAGCTTCGACAACACGGCGCTCACCATCGGTGGGTTCGCGGTCACCGGCTTCTCGGGCGAGGAGCTGGTGGACTGGGGCGTCAAGTCCGGTGGTCTGACCGGCGTCGTCAGCACCGTCGAGATCTGCTACACGACCGACGACGTCTTCCCCGTCAGCCTCGACGTCGCGCTCTACTCCGGGACCCTCGGTTCCTGTGACAACGGTGACCCCGGTGTCGAGGTTGAGCGCCTCGTTCTCACCGGTCTGCCCGGTGACGTGACCGGGGGATTCATGACGAGCTACATCCTCCGGATCGACGTCGCCGAGGACCCGATCATCCTGCCCGACGGCCCGATCGGCTGGGGCTACGTCAACCCGATGACGACCGGCAACAGCAACGGCCCGCGGCTGGTCGTGGTCGGCGCGACCCCGACGGGCACCGCGAACAATCTGGACTCCTACTCGCCCGCGCCGGCGACGGGCCCGGCCACGTGCTTCTCCACCGGAGCGATCGCGGACTACGGCTCCACCTACCTGCGCCTCGAAGAGGAAGACGGTACCGAGCCGCCGGAGCAGGAGATCGACAACGGCTCGGGCGTGAACCCGATGCTCGTCGGCCTCGGGTCGACACCGCCGGCGATCGGCTCGACCTGGGATCCCGCCTTCCTGCCGGGTTTGCCGGGGACGACGTTGCTCGAGGTTCTGGCCCTCTCGACGGCCAAGTTCCCCGACGGGACGATCCTCCCGGGCTTCGGCGAGCTCCTGATCGACATCACGCCGCCGAACCCCTTCCTGACCGTGGCCAAGCCGCCGGGAGGGCCGTTCCTCATCCCGATTCCGCTGAACGTCAACCTGGTCGGGTTCGAGGTCTTCACGCAGAGCGTGCGCCTCTTCACCAATCCGAGTCCGCCGGGACCGCCCCTGATCAGCGCGGGCAACCGGGCCGACGTGACCATCGGGCTCTAGGGGGGGAGACGACTATGAAGAAGACACACGAACACGCAGCCATGAGCCGACACCTTCTCGCGGGAGCCGCGCTGGCCCTTCTCGCTTTCGGAGTGCCCGCGTCCGGCCAGTCGAATCCTCGCGCCGGCGGAGATTCGCCACTCCTGTACATCCACTACGACTACGCGACGAAGGAGATCACGCCCCTCAGCGGTCCGTCGGTCTACGGAGACGACTTCGGGACGAGCTTCGCGAACACCGCCGCCACCACGCTGATGATCGCGATCGCCGACGGCACCGAGCTCGTCGACTGGGGCGTCAAGTCGGGCGGCCTCACCGGCTTCGTCAGCCTGGTCGAGGTCGCCTACTTCACCGATGAGCTAGGCCCGGTCGCCCTCGACGTCGCGCTCTACGCCGGCACCACGGGAATGTGCGGCGCCGGTGTGCTCGGAACCGAGGCCGTGCGGCTCTCCCTCACCGGCCTTCCCGGCGACGTCACCAGCGGCGCCGGCACCGGGTACATCGTGAACGTCGACGTGAGCGAGACCCCGTTCTTCCTCGCGGACGGCCCGATCGGTTGGGGCTACGTGAACACGAACGCGCCGGGCTTCGGCCTGGAGGCGTTCCGCGTCGCCGTCGGCGCGAACCCGACCGGCACCGTCGACGACCTCGACCTCTACACGCCGGCGCCGGCTACGAGCGGCGTCTGCTCCTCCGCGGGGCCGGGCTTCCTGTTTCCGAACGCCTCCACCTATCTCCGCCTCGAGGAGGAGGACGGCACCCAGCCGCCGGAGCAGGAGATCGACAACGGCTCGGGCGTGAACCCGATGCTCGTCGGCCTCGGTTCGACGCCGCCGGCGGTGGGCGCGATCTGGGACCCGTCCTTCCTGCCGGGCCTGCCGGGGACGACGACGATCGAGATCCTGGCGCTGGCGACGGCGCCGATGCCGCCCGGGTTCATCCTCCCCAACATCGGCGAGATCCTGATCGACGTCACGCCGCCGAACCCCTTCCAGGTCGTGGTCAAGCCGCCGGGCGGGCCGTTCCTGATCCCGATCCCGCTGAACCTCCAGCTCGTCGGGTTCGAGGTCTTCACGCAGAGCCTGCGCGTCTTCACCAACCCGAGCCCGCCGGGGCCGCCGTTGATCAGCGCGGGCAACCGCGCGGACGTCACGATCGGGCTCTAGCGGCGCGGCCGGAGCCGCGCGGACGCGCCGTCGCTACACTCGGCGCGTGGACACCGTGCGCTTCCGACTGGCCGACGACGTGCCCGAGCTGCGCTCGCTCGGCGTCGACGACGCCGGCGAGCTGCTCGGGCCGGACGCGCTGCCGGGCGAGCGCGCGACGCGGCTCGAGGGCGACGAGCACCGCTCGCTCGTGCGGATGCCGCTGCCGGGGACGAAGGGCGACGACGGACGCCGCTGCGGCAAGCCGCTCGGCGCGGGCACCGGCTGGCTCCGCCTCCGGCGTTACCACGGCGGCCGCTGGCCGGAGCTCCTGTCCGCGCGCTTCACGCACCCGCGCAGCCTGAGCCTGGCGGAGCGCGCGTGGAACCTCGCCTGCCACCTGCGCGCGCACGGCGTGGGCACGCCGGACCTCGTCGCGGTGGGCGCGCGCGGCAGCGCCCTGGTCGCGCGGGAGTCGTTCCTCGTCACGCGCGAGCTCGACGGGCACGAGACGCTCGCGCAGTGGGCGCGGCTCGACCTCTCGCCGGAGGCGCGGCGCCGCGGCGTCGTCGCGCTGGGGTGCGCGCTCGCGAACCTCTTCCGCTCGGGCGTCGTGCTCCCGCGGCTCGACGCGCGCACGATCCACCTCTCGATCGAGCCAGACGGTCCGGTCGAGTCCTGCCACGGCCCGACGGTCGCGCCGCCGAACCGGCTGCCGTCCGTGGTGGTCAGCGCGCTCGACGGCGGCCGCGCGCACGCGAACCCGCCGGTGTCCTGGGCGCTCGAGCTCCTCCTTTGCCTCCAGCGCGAGCTCGCGGACGCGGGCGGCGTCGGTTGGCGCGCGCGGGCGCGCTGCCTGCTCCTCGCGCTGAAGGGAACGCGCGTCCCCCGCGCGGAGCGCGCGCGGTTCTGGGCGCGCGCCGGCGGGGCGGCGGTGGAGTCCGTCTACTGACTCACTCCGGCCTCACCGCGGCCTCACTCCGGAACGGGCCGCGGCGGCTCCGGCTCGATCAGGCGGTCGAAGGCGATGCGGCTCTCCTCGGGGCCCGGCCCGGGACGGCTGCGGCGCACGATCCAGACGCGCGTGCTCCCGTCGCTCCAGCGGGCGCGGCGCACCTGGCGGGTGACCTCGAGACCGACGGTCGTCACCTCCTCCTCGCCGATCCGGTAGGCGGTCTCGCCCGCGGGCAGCGTCGGCCTCAGGATGCGTCCGGCGGGCAAGAGGGGCCGCGGCCCGCCGCCCGGCCCCAGCACGGACTGTGCGCTTCGGATCAGGTCCACTTCGCGCCGCTCGGCGTCGACGACGGAGAAGACGAACGGGATCCAGTGCGCGGGCGCCAGGAGCTGCGCGCGGTACAGGAGGAGCTCGGGATGGGCGCGGTTCGGCGCCGCTTCCTTCGCGTCGTCGCGCAGCAGCGTGCGCTCGTAACCGGGGAGCGGTTCGCCCGTCCCGCTCTCGACGATCTCCTCGACGGCCCAGACCAGGTTGCCCGCGTCGTCGCGTAGGAAGCGGACCCGTTCGATCGGGTCGCCGGACTGCGCGAGCGCGGAGGCGTCCGCCGGTTGGACGCGGAAGGCCGAGCCCCAGGTCTCCAGCGGCGGACTGATCGCGTCGGCTCCGAGCGTGAAGAGGGACCACTTTCCCGGCGAGCGTTCGACGGACTGCCGCTCGAACCGCTCGCCGAAGACGTCGACCACCGCGAGCGCGGTGATCCAGTTCACGGTGCCCGGGTCCTGCTCCAGCGGCACGAGGAACCAGTCGGCGCTGAACCGGACGAGGAAGTCGACGAGCTTGAGCGTGCCGACCTCGGTCTTGTCGAGGTCGACCCGGGCGAAGTCCGCGCGGCCCTCCTCGAAGTGCCACCAGCGCTTGTTCGGCATCCCGGGAAAGGTGACGTGCGACGGCACGAGCACGTGCTTGCGCTCGTCGACGTGCTCGGCCGCGGGCGCCTCCGGCTCGCGGATCAGCCCGAAGGCCGACCAGTCGAGCTCGCCGCGGACCCCGGGTTGCGCCTCGAAGGTCGCACCGTGCGCCGAGGACACCGCCGAGCGGTACTCGAGCCGCGCCGCGTCCCAGGCGGGGCCGTCGTGCTCGCCGAGCTCGCCGTACACCGCGCGCACCCATTCGAGGTATGCGTCGCGGACGCCGTCCGGCACGCCCTGCACGCCCTGCGGCGACCCGAGCGCGACGTAGAGCGCGTACCCGTCCAGCGCGCCGCGGCACAACGCGAGAAAGCGCGCCGCGTCCGGGTCCCAGGCCGCCGCGTCGTCGTCCACCGGGAAGAGGGCGGCCAGCGGTTCGGCGAGCTCGGCGTGGCCGGCGCGGACCAGGAGCTCGCGGAAGACCTGGCCGAGCTCCACGCGCACCGATAGGTCGGGGGTGAAGGGCTCGCCCGTCACCGGCACGTCGAGCGGCCCCGCGACGGGGCGGCGCTCGGGCTCGTCGCCGTTCGGCCGCCACCAGGCGTCGAGCGCGGAGCTCGCGTTCGTGATCTCCACGTACGCGGGGGAGCCGGCGTCCTCGCCGCGGAACTCGCCGACCTGCCACTGGCGCGCGAGCATCCACGCGGGGTCGCGGACGCGCGCGGCCAGGGAGGAGTTGAGGTCCTCGGCGCGCGGTCGCGGCTCTATTCGGCTCCAGTAGGTGATGGACAAGGGTCAGAGCTCCTCGACGAGCGCGCTGCTCAGGTCGGTGGAAACGGTGTCGCCGGCCGCGTTCGCGGCCAGCACGAGGGCGGGCAGCACGTGCCCGGTCTGTTCGAGGTCCTCGAGGGTCACGGCGCGCGTGCGCGCGAGCTCCAGCGTCTCGAGCAGCGTCGCTTCGAGTAGCTCGAGGCTCCAGTTGCGCCCCGGCTCCGGCGGGACGGCGAGCAGGACCGCCTGGGGCGCCTCCGCGTTCGGGCTCTGGAAGTGGAACGCGACGCCGGCGTCCTCGTCCGGCGCGGGGACGGGCTCGGGCCACGCGTCGATCAGGAGCCCCGCGAGCTGCGGCGGAGGTTCCGGACGATCGGAGTAGAGGACGATCGCGGTCTTGCCCGCCGGCGGGCGCGCGCCGCCGGCGAAGTCGAGGCCGATCCAGCGCTCGCCGGCGACGTGGGGGACCTGAAGGAGCCGCGGGGAGGGAAGCGGCTTGGCCACCGACCGCCCGTAGATCGCGAGCCGGCGCCACGGCCGCAACGCGCCGCGGACCGCCGCGGCCTGCTGCAGCCACTTCCAGATCGCAAGCGCGCCGTCGCCGGCGTCGGGCGGTTCGCTCCACGCGAGCCTCAGCTCCTCCGCGTTCGCGGGAACGACGTCCGGGTAGAGCCGGAAGTCCTCGCCGAACAGCGCCTGCACGGCTTCGCCCGGACCGGCCGCGTCCTTCGCCGCGTCGGACCGCCGCAGGAGCTCGCGCGCCGCGCCGCGGGCCGCGGCCGCGAGCGCCGCGGCGCCGGTCCGGATCCCCGGATGGGCGCCGGACACGCCGAACGCGGAGGCCGCCACCAACGCGGCGGTCAGGTCGACCGCGCCGCCCGCGGCGAGCGCCGCCTCGAGCTGCGCGCGCGCGGCGTCGAGGCGCGCCCGCGCCTGCGCCG
>JANQEJ010000279.1 GCA_028278425.1 Planctomycetota bacterium
CATCGCCACCGCCGCCACGTTGTACAGGGCGTCCCAGTTCTGCGGATCGTACGAGACGGCGCTCTGCAGCGCGTCGGGCGCCTCCGGCCGGAGCCCCAGGTTGTAGAGCGCGGTTCCCAGGTAGTTCCAGGAGAGCGCCAGCTCGGGGTTGCCGGCGAGCGCCCGGCGGGCCCGGTCGCGGGCCTCGGACCATTCGCCCAGCCGCAGCGCGATGAGGGCCAGGTTCTCGTGCGCGACCGGATCGTCCGGCTCGGCGTCGAGGAGACGCTCGAGGGCCACGCGCGCTTCCGCATGGCGACCGGCCTCGGAAAGTACGACGCCGAGCGCGTTCTGGGAGTCACGATCGCCGCCCGCCGCCTGTGGCTCCAGCAGCGCGATCGCCTCGTCGAAGCGGCCCACCTGCGAGAGCGACAGCCCCAACTGGCGGACGAGCGTCTCACTCGCGACCTCGAGCTCTACGGCCCGCTCCATGGCGGCGATGGCCTCCTCCGTCTCGCCGCGCTCCAGGAGCACCTGCGACAGCGCGGAGTAGGCGCTGCCCATGTCGGGCCGTCTGCCGAGAACGCCGCGGGCGACTGCGAGCGCCTCGTCCAGCCGTCCCTGCTGGTACAGCTCGACGGCCCGGTGCACCCGGTTGTCGAGCTCGACGAGGTTCTTGGGATCGTCCTCGACGCCGAAGGAGCTCTTCGAGCGCGCCCGCCCCGAGAGATAGCCCAGGCTGCGCAGAGCGGCCCGCTCCTCGCCCGTCACCTCGCCCTGGCGCGGCGGCCAGACCGACTCGTCGGGCAGCAGCCGGGCCAAAGCGCGGGCACGGTCGCGCCGGGCGTCGAACAGGTTGTCGCTCTCGGCCGGATCACTCTCCAGGTCGTAGAGCTCCGGGATCGGCAGCGAGATGAACTTCGTCCGCCCTTCGATGACTCCGCGCAGCGGCGCCCAACCCCGGCTGAGAGTCGCCATCAACGCCTCGAAGTAGGCCGGTGCGGCGTCGCTCGGCGCGACCGGGCCGGCCAGCGACCTCCCCGGCAGGCCGGCCGGCGCGTCGAGGCCCGCCGCCTCGAGCACCGTGGGCAGGAGGTCGACGTGCCGGGCGGTCGCGGTCTCGAGGCCGCTCCCCGGCCCCAGACCCCAGATCACCAGCGGCACCTGGAGGGTCTCCTCGTAGGCGAAGAGGCCGTGAGTCGCCTCGCCATGCTCGCCCAGCGCTTCGCCGTGGTCCGAGGTCAGGACGACGAGCGTCGGAGGCTCCGCGCCGTCGAGGAACGGC
>JANQEJ010000274.1 GCA_028278425.1 Planctomycetota bacterium
ACGTCATGGGCCGGGCCCTGGCCGACATCCGCATGGTGCCGCCGTCGGTGCCGCTGGTGCCCAACGTCACCGCCGAGGCCACCTCGACCGCAGACGAAATCCGCCGCCTTTTGGTGACCCAGGTCACCGGCATGGTGCGCTGGCGCGAATCGGTGCTCTACATGAAGGCGCAGGGGGTCGGGGAACTGGTCGAGATCGGCGCCGGCAAGGTACTGACCGGCCTCGCCCGCCGCATCGACCGCGGGCTCAAGGGCCGCGCGGTCGGCACGCCGGCGGACATCGAGGCGCTGATCAAGGATCTCTAACAGAGGAACGCAGCCATGTTCGATCTCAGCGGAAAGCGGGCACTGGTCACCGGCGCCTCGGGCGGTATCGGCGGCGCCATCGCCCGGGCCCTCCATGCCCAAGGTGCCTCGGTCGCCCTGTCGGGCACCCGGGTCGAGGCGCTGGAGAAGGCGGCGGAGGGCCTCGGCGCCGAGCGGGTCCACGTGGTGCCCGGCAACCTTGGCGACCCGGAACGCGCGGTCGCGGTCCTGGAAGCCGCGTGGGGCGCGCGGGACGCCGAAGGCGAGGGCGAGAGCGAGAGCGAAGCCTAGAACGACGTTGCCCGCTCACTGGACATAGGTGACGAGCAGATTGTAGAGCCAGTGGCCAAAGACCAGCCGCGGCAAGCTGCGACTCCACCAGAAGGAGAGCCCGTACACGACCCCGGAGAAGAAGAGCGACAGGTGATGGTCCAGCGTCGACACGTGGCAGATCGACCACAGCGCGGACGCGGCGAAGATCGCCGGTAGCGGCCGACCGGTCAACTGCGTCAGCCTGGTCCAGACGTAGACCCGGGCGACGACCTCTTCCTCGAGCGCGAAGACGAGATAGGTCAGCGGCTGCAGCCAAAGCACGAAGGGCTCCGGCTCAGGCGCTGGCGGCCGCTCCAGCACCTCGCCGAGCTCGCCGAACATCGCTGCATAGATGAAGCCGAGCTCGCTCATGAGCAGCATCACGAAGGCGAGGCCGGCGATCCACACGAGCTCGAGGGGCAGCCGCCCCCACCTCCAGCCGAGCTTCGCTTGCAAGCCCCCGCGGCGGCCGAGCAGGACGCAGCACAGAAGCACCGAGCCGAGCGCGACGCTCACGTTCCACAAGGTGTCGACGAGACCGATCGCCTCGCTCGCCGGATACGCGCGGTAATAGAGCCCCGAACGAACCACCGGACCCCAGAGAAGGAGAAGCACCGCGCAGAGCTCGGTCGCGAGCCACGTCCGCGAGAGATCGGTCGTCGGGAGCGCGTAGCAACCGATCGTCTCGCGGCGCGCCTTCGGAGGCCGCGGCGCCTCCCGCCGGAACTCGTCCGGAAGGTCCGCGTGGCACTTCCAGCAGACGGGGAACTCGACGGGATTGCGCTCGCCGCAGTCGGGGCACACGACCGGGAGCGCCTCGGCTTCGGCGTCGGACGGCGGGCGGGACTGTTCCCCGGGTGGATGCAAGGTTCGCGCTCGGCGGACCGCGGCGAGCCGCCTCATCATGGCACGGAGGCGAACCGCGCTCGAGCGCGTGTCCCGGAACGCCGGCGGACAGTAGGCTGCCCGGTGTCGAGTCGTCGCATGAGCTCCCCCGTCCGCGCCCTGACGAGTCCGCTGGCCAAGAAGCTCGGCGTGATCGCGGTGTTGTGCGTCCTCCTCGTGCTCGTCCTCGAGCTCGTGCTGCGCGCGCGCGGCTACGCGACGGTTCCCTCGCTCTACCACGACCCCGAGATCGGAAACCGCTACTACCCGAACCAGGACGGACACATGGTCTCGGTCGGCGAGGTCGTCGCGACCTTGCGCACGAACTCGCTCGGGTACCGCGGACCGACCTTCCCCCGCGAGAAGAGGCCGGGCGTCACGCGCATCGCGTGCCTGGGGGATTCCTACACCTTCGGGATCGGGGTCAGCGAGGGCGCGACGTACCCCGAGGTGCTCGCGGAGCTGCTCGGCGCCGAGCGGGTGGTCGAGGTGCTGAACTTCGGCTTCGCGGGCTACAACACCGAGAACGAGCTCCGCTGCTACCTGCACCTCGCGCGCGACTACGCGCCCGACGTCGTCGTCCTCGGACATACGCTGGACGACGTGGCGCCGATGGCCGCCGGCGTCCCCCACTCCGACGCGCTCCCCTTTCGCCTGCTCGGGCGGACGGCGCTGCTCGACGCGTTCAACCGCCACCTGCGCTGGCGCATCGGCGTGTTCGAGACGCGGGAGACGGACGAGGAGCGGGAGTTCCGGCTCGCCTACGAGGCGAAGATCCTCGCCGTTCAGCTACAGCCGGACTCGAAGCTGGCCCGGCCGTACTGGCAGCGCTCGATGAAGGCGATGCACGAGCTCTGCGCCGCGGTCGAGGCGGACGGCGGTCGGATGCTCGTCGTGCTGTTCCCCGCCGCGCACCAGATCCACGCGCTGCGCAAGGCGAAGGCGGCGGGGAATCATGCCGGCGTGCTCGCGCTCAAGGGCAAACCCCAGCGCACGATCGGGGAGCGGCTCGCCGCGCGCGGCGTTCCCTGCTTGAACCTGACCGACTGCTTCACCGACGCGGACGAGGAGCCGCTGTCCGACTTCGCCCCCGGACACCCCGGCGTCTTCGGGTACCGCCTCCTGGCCGAGCGGATCGCCGCGGCGCTGACCGAGCGCGGCCTCCTTTGAGTCAGGGCGCGCGATCGCGGAGCAGGAGCTCGAGGTTCGCGCGGACGCGCGCGTCGCCTCCGGAGAGCTCCAGCGCGCGGCGGTAGTCCCGCGCCGCGTCCGCCGCTCCGTCCGGCCGGAAGAAGGCGGCGTTGCCGCGGTAGACCAGCGCGGCAACGTCGTCGGGATCGGCGGCCAGGATCCCGTCGAGGTCGTCGAGCAGCTTGTCGTACTTCCACAGGTCGCGGTCGCGGATGCGAGCGAGGTCGGGGCCGACGCCGAGCCATTCTCCCACCTCCCACGGGTCCTCCTCGAGCAGCTCGAGCGCGGCGAGGGCGGCCTCGACGTAGGCGTCGACGACGCCGTCCCCGTCCCGGGGAAGGATGCCCGCGTCTTGCAGCTTCTCGGCGATGCCGCCCGCGACGAGCACCGCGGCCCGGGGGGTCATGTGGACGTAGTCGTAGAACTCCGCGAAGCCCACGATGCCGTGCCGCGCGTGCGACGACAGCAGCGCGACGGTGTCGAGGTGAGACGCTCCGCGCCTCTCCGCGACCGCCCGCACGCGCTCGTTCATCCGGTCGAGCGCGCGCCGCAGGTGCGGGTCGGCGTTCATCGCCGCGCGGTAGTCCGCCCGCGCGCGATCGAAGCGCGCGAGCCGCTCGTGCGCGACCGCCCGGCGGAAGAGCCACTCGTGGCGCTCCTTGTCGGAGGCGGCGGCGAGCCGCGCGTCGAGCTCCGCGACGACGCTCTCCCAGTCCTCCGGCGCCGCGGCCCGTCCGCCGATCAGCTCCGCCGTCCAATCCGGGTCGAGGTCTTCCCGCCCGCGCCACTCCCAGTTGGACGCCACCGACAGAAGGAGCAACGGCACGCCGGCGTCCCGCGCGGTGCGCGCGACCGCGTCGAGGTTCCGCTCGTACTCGTCCACCACCCGGTCGACCTCGCCGGCGTCCATCTCGATCGCGCGCACGATCTCGCGCTGCGTCAGGCGCAGCTCGCGCTGGGCGGCGTCGTGCTCGGCCAGGTCGCGGGCCGGAGGCTCTGGCCGCGCGCCGCTCAAGAGTCGGAACAGGTGCGTCTCGCCCAAGGCCGCGCGCGCCCGCGCGACGGGGCCCCGCGTCGCGCGGGCGTACTTCTCGGCGTGGGGCTCGAGGAACTCGTTGTTCCCCGAATAGACGACGAGCAGGTCGGGCTCGTACCGCGCGCAGACGTCCTCCGCCGCCTGCCGCACCTGCCGCGAGGAGATCGCGACGATGCCCAGGTTGACCACGGCGACCCTTCGCTCGGGGAGGAGCTCCGCGCAGATGCGCTCGAGGTGCCGCGCGAAGGTGACGTTCGGGCTGAAGCCGAGCCCGGCCGCGGCCGAGCCACCGAGCACGAACACGCGGAGCTCGTCGGCCCCCTTCGCGCGGGAGAGCGCGCGGTACGGCAGGCGCGGGTCGACGGTGGCGAAGACCGGCGTGCCGTCCGGGCGTTCGGCGGGGCGCAGGAGGGGCGGGTCGATCCGCTGGTAGGCGAGCGTCGTCCTCGACGGGTCCGGGGCGCCCAGCCCGAAGAGGCGCAGCACGCCCTCCAGCGCGACGACCATCAGGAGCCCGGCGGCGACGGCCCCGAGCGTCAGGCGCAGCCTCGCCGGGAAGAGGGAGCGGCGCGCGCCCATCGGGCTCAGTCGAAGCCTTCGTACACGAAGGGGATGCGTCCGTCTCCGCCCAGGAACACCAGGGCGAGGAGCCCGGCCAGGATCAGCCCGAAGACGATCAGGGCGAGCTTGAGGAAGCGCTGGAACTCCCCCCCCTCGGCGGGGGGCTTCGGGGCTGCCATGTCCGGATCGAACCACAAGAGCCGCCGCCTGTCTACGACCGCCGTACGAACGGCTCCGGGTTGCGTCCGCGGGTGCAAGGCCTCACGATCGCGGGCCGGATGAGACCTCCCGCTCGAATCGCGTCGCTCGCCGCGGCGCTCCTGGTTTCGAGCTGCTCCGCGGTTTCGACGAGCTTCGACTACGACGTCGGGGCGGACTTCGCGCGGCTCCAGACGTACGCGTGGGTCCCCGTCGAGCACGACGAGGAGACGATCAGCGAGCTGGTCCTCAAGCGCGTCGAGTCCTCCGTGCACGACGTCCTGACCGCCAAGGGATACCGCCGCGTCGCCGACGACCCGGACTTCTTCATCCACACGCACGTCTCGCGGCGCGAGCGCACCCGCGTCACCGAGCACGGGCCGCGCTACGACTACCGCGGTTGGGCCGGATATGACGTCGAGGTCTACTCCTACGAGGAGGGCACGCTGATCCTCGACGTGGAGGACGCGGCCACCGACGCGCTGATCTGGCGCGGGACGGCGCGCCGGGCGATCAACACGAGCTGGACGCCCGAGCAGATCACCGAGCGCGTGCGCGAGGCGGTCGAAACGGTGCTGGCCGAGTTTCCGCCGCCGGCGGAAGGCTGACGGGCGGCTCGCCCCGCCGGCCGCGGCCGCGGGTTACGCACTGCGCCGCATGGCCGGCCGCGCCTTGCGCTCCTTAGGGTGAAGCTGGCTCGTCGTATCCCTCCACCGCGCTCATCGCCATGAAGAAGCTCCCGACCCTCCTCTCGCTCGCGCTCCTCTGCTCGGCGTCCGCCGCCCAGACCGTCACGGTTGCCGGCAAGCTCGAGCAGCCCTTCGTGCAGCCCCCGTGCGGGCTTCCGTTCGACGTGTACGAGCTCGACAGCACGGGCGTGTACGTCAGCACGGCCGGGCTTCCCGTCGACCCGTTCCTCGATCTCGACGTCCAGGTCACCGGGCCGCTCCTCTCCGGAACGCCGTGCAACGTCATCGATCCCGTCGGCGTCGTTCCGGCGTCCTACGTGCTCGAGACCTGCGGCGGCGGCGCCCTCGGCTGTCCGGCGCGCGTCAAGCTGCACTCGAGCGGCGGCGGCCTCTTCGCGCTCTTCATGGCGCTCGACAACGGGCTCGTGCCGCTCGGCCCGGTCGGCTCGTTCGTGCTCGATCCCGGCGGGCTCTCGACCCTCGCAACCGGCGTCGAGATGGGTCCGACGACGCAGCTCGACTTCGTCATCCCGCTGGACCCGTCGGTCCTGCTCCTGACCTTCCTGCTGCAGGCGGGCCGCGTCGAGCCGGCCACCGGCGTGCTCGAGCTCTCGACCGCAGGATCGGTCTGGGCGGGCACGTACACCACGCCGTGCCACATCCCGACGTGTTAGCGATCGTCGTCCGGCGGCGCTGACTCGGGCTCGTCCGGCAACAGCTCCGCGCGGAGGTTCGCGAAGGCGTCTCCCGCGAGGGCCGAGCCCGCGTCCACGTCGTCGAGGAAGGTCGCCGGCTCGTACCCCTGACGCAGGCACTCCTCCAGGGCACCGCGACAGGCGGCGACGTCGCCGGCCACGGCGCCGACGATGACCTCGTAGTACGGATCCCCGTCGCGCGCGGTGGACGCCGCCGCCTCCCGCTGCGCCTCCGCGAGCCGGTCGGCTCGCACCAGGGACCGCACCAGCAGGTTCTCCAGTCTTCCGAGCCGCTCGCCGTCGTTGTCCCGGAGGATCCGTTCGCGCTCCGCGAGCAGGAGCGACGCGGCCCCGTCGTTGTCGCCCTCCGCGAAGAGCAGCTCCGCCCGGTACAAGGGCAGGGCGTCGTCGTCCGGCAACGACCGCTCGTGTCGCGCGATCAGCTCCCGGAGAAGCTCCGTCTCCTCCGCGTCGGCCAGGCCGCTCGCGATGTACTCGAACGCGAAGTCGACGGCCACGGGATCGCCGTAGCCGTCGAGCGGACGATCGAGCTCGAACAGGCAGTCGAGGTAGGCCCAGCAGTAGTACTCGAGCCCGTCCTCTTCGCCGACCCGCGGAATCACGGCGGCGAGCTCTTCGGCCGCGCCGTCCCAGTCCTCGCGGAGCATCGCCGCCTGCGCCCCGTAGTAGCCGACGTTCGGATCCTCCGGCGCGATCCTCCGGTAGGCCTCGACGACGACCTCCATCGCGGCGGCGTCCTCGCCGTCCAGGAAGTGGGCGGCGATGGTCTCGAAGTGCTGCTCGGGTCCGATGAGGCGCGCGAAGTGCGCGGCGATCTCGTCCTTCTCCTCCGCCGGGAGCGCGAGCCCGAGGGCGGCGAGGTTGTCGAAGCTCGAAGGGTCGTCGACGAGACCGTTGCGGTAGGCCTCCAGCGCCTCGTCCGTTCGGTCGAGCTCTTCCAGGCAAAGCCCGATCACGTGGTAGGCGTCCGCGTCGCCGCCGAGGAGCGCGAGGAAGGCTTCCGCCTCGACGATCGCCTCCTCGTAGCGCTCGGTCCCGAGATACAGCGTCGCCCGGAGCATCTTCAGGTACGGCAGCTCGGGGTCGGCCATCTGCGCGGCCTCGAGGTCCACACCGGCCTCGTCGTATCGCTCGAGCATGAGATAGGTCGCGGCGGAGGTCATCCGCAGGTATCCGTGAAGCTCATCGGGGAACCGGCCGGCCAGCACGTCGTCCAGGACCTCGCGGGCTTCCGCGACCTCGTCGGCGAAGATGTGCTCGCTGATGAGCACCATCTTCGGGCCGAGGTCCGGGTCGAAGCCGCCCTCCTTGCCCCAGCGCATGCCCATGCCGATCAGGGCCGAGAGCCTCATCCCGCCCCTGCAGGTCTTCGTAGTCGTAGGCGCGCCAGCCGTCTCCGTCCCGCGTGAGCCACCAGCGGGACTTCGAGCAGTAGCCGTCGCGATCCCGCTCGCGCAGGTAGACGACGACCTCGTCGCCGTCGTTGAAGAACTTCATCGCGCCGACGCGGTGGCTGACCCAGAGCCAGGCTTCCTGACTCTCGAACAGATCCGCTCGTTTGGCGTGGATCTGCCGGGCGAACGCCCTTCGGCGCACGGCCGGCACGGAGCCGCTCGGCGCGCCGTCGTAGACGGCGTCGACCATGCGCTCGAAGTCGAAGAGGTCGCCGAACGCCGCGGGCGTCTCCTGGCTCGCCTCGCAGAGTCGGTCCAGGAAGCGGTGGACGCCCTCCTCGACGGCCGCGTTCGGATCTTCCGCCGCGGGAACCGGCGGTTCCGGTTCCGCCGCCGCGTCGGACGGCTCCTCGCCGACCTCGGGGAAGGCCTCGCGGACCTCGCGGTGCTTCTCTTCCTTCGTCTGCGCGTATTCGGCGGGTTTGGCGCAACCGGCAAACACCGCGGCGCAAGCGAGCGCGAGCGCGAATGGGAATCGCATCGGCCTCTCCTCTCGTCCGCCCGAGTCTAGGTCCTCCGGGACGCTCGCGCAGCTCCCGCGCGCGTCAAAGACTCTTCACGTACTCGACGAGCTCGTCGAGCTCCTGCTGGGTCAACGACGACGTCGTGCCGTGCTGGTCGCCCGGGTTCTGAAGAAGGACGTCCATCAGCGTCTGCGCCGAATGGTCGTGCAGGTAGGGCGCCGTCGCCCACGCGGCGCGCAGGCTCGGAACGTTCGCCGGAACGAGCCCGGTGCCGACGCCGGCCTGGATCGTGAGCGGGTTCGGGCTCTTCGGGATGAAGAGCGGCGCGGCGTGGCACGTCGAGCATCCCGCCTTGGTCTCGAAGACGACCTTCCCCGCCTGCGCGGCGGCGGTCAGCGAGCCGTCGGTGTTCCGGAAGGGGCTCGGCGGCGGCGAGACGCCGTTCGTCAGGTACTCGAACACGTCCTCGTCCGCCTGGAGGGGAACCGATCCGGTCAGCTTGTGCGCCTGGAACGCGAGCTGGATGTTGAAGAGGAGCGAGCCGGTCGCGCCCTTCGATCCCCACGGTCCCGTGCCGCCGGCGTTGAAGGTCGGGATGGCCTGCAGCCCGCCGTGGAGCAGGCCGTCGGAGCCGGCGCCGAACGGGTGGCACGTCGCGCAGGTCACGGGGTTCGGGGTCTGCGGCGTGCCGTTCAGGAACTGCACCGTGCGGAACCACCACTTGCCGTCGTCCGCCCGCGTGAGGTCGCCGGAGAGCGGGAGCTTGATCGCGCCGTCGTAGGCCAGCGGGATCTCGGCCGTCACGAGGAACGGCGCCACCGCGGTGACGTCGACCACCGCCACCGACTCGCGGAAGAAGTTCGCGACGAGGAGTGTCTTTGGCTCGCCGCCGCCGTCGACGACGAAGGCCGACTCCTGCGGGGTGGCGAGCACCTGGAAGGGCGCCAGGTCGGAGATCCCCTGGAACGCGAACGTCGCGGCGTCGGCGATCACCACGGAACCCGATCCCGCCCCCGTCAGCGCGAGCCGCGAGCCCGCCAGCGCGACGTCGCGGTAATCGGTGCCGCGGTCGTTCAGGTGCGAGCCCACCGCGGTCACCGTGTTCAGGTCGATCGCGACCATTTGGTTCTCGCCGTCGCCCGGCGCCGAGGTGTCGAAGGTCGCGACCAGGGCGGTGTTCCCCGAGACCGCCACGTCGTAGGGCAGCTTCCCGAGCGGCAGGCATGCGACCGTCGTGCTCCCCGCCGGCCTGCTCGGGTCCACGATCTCGACGTCGTGCGAGGTGCGGCTGCCGACGACGAGCTCGCCGTTCGCGCGAACGGCGAGCGCCCCGGGATCGCGCCCCTCGAGGGGAATCGGGGCGAGCGGCGCGAAGAACCCCGGCGACGGCTCGCTGAAGCGCAGGATCGCGTCGTCGCGCTCGCTCGTCACGTAGACGGTCTTCACCGGGCCGGCGAAGTCGAAGGCCACGTCGCGGCACCCGAGCGGAACGTCGAGCTGCGCCACGACCGAGTCGCTCGCGACGTGGAGGACGCCGAGCTTGCGCGCGTGCGGGCTCAGGACGAAGGCGTGGCGCCCCTCGGGGTCGATGCGCACGCGGGCGGGGAAGCCCTCGCCGGCCGGGACGGGACCGACGGGCCGGTCGTACAGCAGGGTCTCGCTCGCCACGTCGATCACGGAGACGCTGCCGTCCGCGCGGTGCGCCACGTAGGCCTTCGCGCCGTCCGGCGTGACGGCGATCGACTCGGGGTTGCGCGGCCCGGACTTGGGCGCGAGCCCGATGCGGATCGGCACGCCGTTGGAGAGGCCGAGGTCCGCGCCCGAGACGCCGATGCCCTGAAGATGGAAGAGCAGCCCGTCCAACGCCGGGCTCGGCGGAACGGGAACGGTTCCCGATCCCCCGCCGGAGCCGTCGAGGACTCCGCTCGCGAGCAGGATGTCGGTGCTCGTGTCGATGACGAGGATTCCCAGCGAGCCGAGCGGGAGCTCCACCGGCGTCGCGCTCCCGTGCACGAAGAAGAACGCCCCCGACGGTCCGGTCAGCGCGAGCTGGACCGGAGATCCGATCGCGGGGAACGGGTCGTCGACCGCGAGCGAGAGCGGCGGCGAGAAGGCCTGTCCGGCGGCGGAGGTCGCGAGCACGGGAAGGGCGAAGCCCAGGAGGAGACGGAACGACGGACGCTGCATGGACGCAACCTTCGGTAGTGCGATGAGGAACTTCGCGTCGGGCGGGAAACCCGACTCGTGACGACGCCGCTTGCCGCTCGGCGCGCCCACGTAGAAGTGCGGGACGGCCGAACCCGAAGCTCCAATCTCCGAAAAAGATAGGCGTCGCTTTCCTCGTTCGCGCGCGCGCACCCGGACGTTGTCCGAGCCGAGGCGAAGGCAGATCGCCTCGTTCATCCAGGGATAAAGGACAAAGGAAAGCTCGATGCTCATACAGAGATTCGCGTGCACCGTCCCGGCGGCGATTGCGTTCGCTCTCGCCCAGCCGGTCGTCGCGCAGGTGCTCGCCTGCGACCCGTCCAAGCCCACCGAGGTCGAGGTCTTCGTCGTCGGCGACCCCTCGCTGGAGGGCGTCGACCAGGCCTCGAACGGGCTCCTGTTCGGGGACGGGTTCTTCGCGAGCCCGCCGCCGGGCGAAGGACCGTCGCCGGCCGTCGGGACGGGAACCAGCTCGCAGGCCACCGTGGTGATCCGGAACGACCTCACGGCCGTTGCCCCGGGCACGGGGGGGTCCGTCCCGGTCGTCGGGTTCCTTCCCGGCGCCTTCAACAACATCCAATCCATCGACCGCTGCTACCTGCGCTACACGAACGTGCTCGGCGAGATCGAGCCCAACGCTTCGTTCTCCGGCCTTCCCGCCGGAAGCGCGTCGTTCGGCTCGCCCATGCCGGTCTTCGTCGGGCCGGGGTCGAACCCGGTCGAGGTCGTCATCGACTGCTCCGTGACCCCCGGTTCGACGCCGGGCGATCTCGTCGCGGACGTCACGGGCGGGACGCTCACCCTGGCGGAGGGCAAGCCCGACGGAACGCTGACCGGCCTCTGCTTCGTCGCTTTGGACACGGTCACGATCGGCAACACCGAAGGCCGCAACGGCAACGACATGCCGCTCCACAACGGGCCCGAGGCGGTCTTCCTCTTCAGCGATCCCTCGGTCGGAAGCTCCGTGGGAGCGGGCGTCGACCCCTTGGGCGACCTCTTCTGGAAGATCATCCCGCACGAGACCCTGGCCTGCGCCGAGTACTCCCTGACGATCGACGGCTTCTACGAGTACCTGTTCGACACGGACTGGTCGACGATGCCGCCGATCTACGATCGCGCGGTCACTCGGGCGATCCCGTCCGAGGCGGGCAAGGGTCCCTTCGATCCGGAATGCCCGGGACCGCTCCCCGCGTGCCTGCCGACCGTGTACTGCGGCACCCAGCTCAACCCCGGCAGCCGCGAGCCGACCTTCCTCGCGAACGGGTTCAGCACCGACACCGACGACGTGATCATCTCGATCGGCAACTCGGGCCTGCCGGACCCCTGCACCATCGACGCCTCTCTGTGCTCGGGCCCGTGCGCGATTCCGGGCTCGGTCGTCGGCTACAAGCTGGACATCTCCATCGGCGACGGCGAGCCCGGTTCGGGCATACCGATCACGTGCAACGGTGTCTGCGACTGGGCGGTGACGTACTTCCTGCCCGGCGGCATGACCGGGAGCGGCGGCGCGTGCGGCCTCGGCGACTACGCGATTCAGTACGTCGTGAGCACGGACGAGAGCCAGTACGACCACCTCAACGGAATCAGCGCCTTCGGCGGGTACCAGCCCGCCGGCGGCGCCCCGAACCCCGTGCCCGATCCCGTCCGGTGGTCCTTCGCCGGCAACCCCACGTTCTCCGAGCGCATCATCAACGTCGTCGGATCCTCGGGATCGGGCGTCGAGAGCGCCGGCGGCATCGGCGTGGCTCAGGCGTTCCAGAACGGAGGCGCCCTGAACGCGCTGAAGCTCCCGATCGGCAGCGGCGCCGCGACGCTCGGCGTCGAGATCCGCAGCAAGCAGGACGTCGACAGCGCGCTCTTCGCCTACGCGGCCGCGTCCTTCGTCGCGCTGCCGCCGCCCGGCTTCAACTTCTTCGGCGGCGTCCACCTCCTGATCGGACTGGACGCCCTCTACTTCATCACGCTGGACCAGTGGATCGGCCTGCCGGGCCTGATCGGCACCGACCCCACCGGCGTCGACGAGGGCCAATTCCTCACGGCTCAGCTTCCGGTTCCGAGCTCGCCCGCGCTCCTCGGGCAGACCATCTACCTCCAGGGCTCGGTCTTCCACCAGTACGACAACATGGCGTACGGCACGCAGAGGTCCGAGACGACCTTCTACCCGTAGGAGGAAGGAGACTCCGATGAAACGCAGACAGCGCGTCCTGATGCTGGCGGCCGGGGCCCTCGGCCTCGCGCTCGCCGGCTTCGGTCTCCTCCACGTGAAAGAGCGCGAGGAGGCCCCCATCCCGGTTCCGAGGGAAGAGGGCGCCGCCGCGGAGCGGCCGGCGGAGGTGCGCCTCCAGGCACCGCCCGCCATCGAGGCGGAGACGCCGGCCGAAACGCCGGCGGCTCCACCGGCGACGGATCCCGCGGCGCTGAGCTACGAGGTTCCGCTCGTCACCATCAACCAGGATCGGACGGTGACCGTGAGAAAACTGGCCCGGATCACTTCCGCCGACGGCAGGGTCCGCGAGGTTCCGATCACGATCCACGCGACGCCGGTGAAGGAACCGCTTCCCGTCGTGCGGAGCGTCTCGTCCGACTGAACGGTTGCTGGATGGCCGGAGGGGCTTCCGGGCGTCGGGCCTGAGCGAGGATCTGCCCAACCTCCGCTCGGCTTCCGCCGACGTCTTCCCCTCCGGCCATCGGTTCTTGCGCTCGGCGGCCGGGCCGACGCCAGCGCGACGACTCAGTCGAGCGCCGGGCAGTCCTCCGACGCGGCCGCGAGGACGTCGGTCGCCGCCGCGCCGAGGAAGGGCGTGAAGAACGGAGCGGTCACAGCGGCCGGAGCGGGGACCGACGCTTCCACAGGGAAGGTGAACGGACCCGAGAGCGCGGTCGACCCGCACCCGAGCATCCCGTTCGCGTCGACCTTCACGACGCGCTGCACCGGGTCGATGCCGGAGAGCGCGGCCACGGAGAGCAGAAACCCGCCGTCCGCGGTCTGGATCACGTTCGCCGGCGGGTTGATCGTGGCGAAGGTCAGGTTCACGTCGTACTGCCGCGCCCACTGCAGGCTCGCGTTTGCGTCGTACTTCGCGAGCCGCAGGCCCTGGGCCCCGGGCGTGATCAGCGACGAGCCGGCGATCGCGAAGCCCCCGTCCGCGGTCGGGATCGCCTTCGTCGCCGAGAGCGGGAGCGAGTCGACCGTCGTGTTGAGCAGGTTCCCGCCCGCGTCCACCTCGAGGATCAGCGGAAAGCGGTCGTTGCTCAGGTCCGCGACGGCGATGAGGTAGCTGCTCCCGGCCGGCCGCTCGAGGAAGGCGAGCGCGCGCTCGAACCGGAAGGCCCCCGCGAGCTTGTAGGTGCGCTGGAACACCACGTCGCCGCCGAGGTCGAGCTTCGCGAGGAAGGCGTCGGACTCCAGGCTCCCGCCCACGAAGTAGCCGCTCCCGTCCGCGGCCTCGACCGCCGTGACGCCGAAGTCGTCCGCGCCGAACAGGGGGTAGGCGATGCTCCCCGCGAGCTCGCGGTACCAGAGGACCTGGCCGAAGGGACCGAGCTTCAGCACCACGAGGTCCTGACCGGTCGCGGCGTGGAACGTCGACCCGACCAGAAGGAATCCACCGTCCGAGGTACGGGTGAAGTCCTCCATGGTCAGCGGGTCGGGCCCCTGCAGGTACCCGGCCGCGATCAGGAGGTTGCCGGAGCCGTCGACCGCCATCAGCGCCGGCTTCTGCACCCCGTAGAAGTCCCCGAGGAGCACGTAGAGGTTCGGAGCGAACGGCAGGATGGCCTCCGCGCGGTGGAAGCCGTCGAAGAACGGGTATTCCTTGCACCATTGAACGCCCCCCGCGGCGTCGAGCCGCATCAGGTACGGCCGGCTCCGCTGCGTCCCCGTGACGTAGGCGTCGCCGCAGATCAGGTACCCTCCCCCGGGGAGCTCGAGCTGGTCGCGGGGCGAGTACTCGCGGTCTGGGCGGTCGTAGTTCCGCGAGAAGGTGACCTGGGCCGCCGCGGCCTGAACGAGGACGAACGCGCAGGCAATGAGAAGGACCAGCCGGTGGAAGGAGCGCATCGCGCCCCGAGCCTAGCGCGCCGGTCTGCGAACCGCGTGGGTGCCATCGGCGTAGTCGTCCCGGCATGATGGGGTACGGATGAGCGAGGGCGGTGAGCAACGAAAGCCGGTGGCGCGCCTCCGCCGGACCCTCTCCCTGCCGCTCATCACCTTCTACGGCATCGGGACGATCGTCGGCGGCGGCATCTACGCGCTCCTCGGCAAGGTCGCCGGCGAAGCGGGCATGGCGGCTCCGCTCGCGTTCCTGCTCGCCGCCAGCGTCGCCGCGCTGAGCGCGTTCTCCTTCGCCGAGCTCTGCGCGCGCTTCCCCGTCAGCGCGGGCGAGGCGCAATACGTGACCGCCGCCTTCGGGACGCGCTGGCTCGGGCCCTTCGTCGGGCTCCTCGTCATCCTGACCGGCGCGGTGTCGGCCGCGACGCTGGCCAACGCGGTCGGCGAGTTCCTGTTGGAGCTCGCCGGCTCGCCGCTGGCGCTCAACGTGTGCTTGATCGTCCTCGCGCTGGCGATCCTCGCGGCCTGGGGCATCGCGGAGTCGGTCACCGCCGCGGCGGCGATCACCGTGATCGAGCTCGTCGGCTTGGCCGCGGTCCTCGTCCTCCGCGGCGGCGAGCTCGGCGCGCTCCCGGAGCGCTGGGCCGAGGTCGTCCGGCCGGACGCGGAGCTCGGCTGGGCGGGGCTCGCCTTCGGCGCCTTCCTCGCCTTCTACGCCTACATCGGCTTCGAGGACATGGTCAACGTCGCCGAGGAGGTGCGCGACCCGCGGCGCAACCTGCCCATCGCGATCCTGGTGTCGCTCGTCGCGACGTCCGTCCTGTACGTCCTCGTCTGCCTCGTCGCCGTGCTCGCCGTGCCGCCGGACGAGCTGGCCGCGAGCCGCATCCCGGTCGCGGACATCGTCGGCGCCGAGGCGCGCCGCGCGCGCGCCGTCCTGAGCGGGATCAGCGTGCTCGCCGGCGTGAACGGCGCGTTGATCCAGATCGTGATGGCCGCGCGCATCGTCCACGGCCTGCGGCGCCACTCCCCCGCCCTGGGCTGGCTGTCGGCCGTCCACCCGCGCACCCGCACGCCGGTGCGCGCGACCGCGGCGATCGCGGCCTTGGTGCTCTTCCTCGCGCTTTGGTTCCCCCTCGTGACGCTTGCGGCGGCGACGAGCACGATCATCCTGGTCGTCTTCGCGCTCGTGAACCTCGCGCTCCTCCGGATCCGGCGCCGCGAGGAGCAGCCGCCGGAGGCGGTGCCGCGCTACCCGCTTTGGATTCCCGCCGGGGGCTTCGTGCTCTGTCTGGCGTTCCTCGGCCTGCGGCTCGCGACGCTCATCACGGGTTGAGCGCTCCCATGCCGCCGGCAGTTCACGACCATGCCGTGCATCAAGCGGGGGGGACGAGGTACCGCCTCGATCATGGGCAGGTGATCTTGCTCGCCTGACCGACCGGGACGTTCACCTCCTTTGAGAACGTGGGCGGGGGGCAGTGTTGCAACGAGGCCAGTCGGTGCGTAAAGCGCGCCACCCCCGCGGGAATGCGAACGGTAATGGGACTCACGCTAGGCACGACGATGTGGATCAGAGGTTGCCCCGTTGCCGGGTTGATGTACTCGATCTCCGCGGAGGTGCCGGGCCTCGGGCCCGAGACGCTCAGCGAATAGGTGGTGCCGGCGCTCTCAGCCGCGGGTGAACACAGTAGCGTCGCTGATGAGAAGGCAAAGGGCGAGCTCGCGCCTCCGGACCCGATCGTGAAGTCGATCGCCGTGTCGGTCAGCTCGAAACCCGAGGGGGTGACACCGAGGACCTGGGACGTGAGCGACGCTCCTATCAAAGCGCAGTTCGGTGGCACCGGGATCGAGTTGGACCCCTTCGTGACCGGTGCGGTGATCGGGTTGGGCGGCGTGGTGTTGATCAGGACCTGACCCAGGCCAGGGATGCAACCGGTGGCGTCCGGCAAGGTCGAGATGCCGACGAAGGCCGCCGCGACGGGGCTCGCGGTCTGGTAGACGCCGTTGAGCCACCCGCTGACCCCCGGCGGCGGTCCGGCCGGACACCAGCTCGCCCCGGTGCAGCACGCGCCGACGCGCAAGGTGCTGGTGCCGGGCCCGAAGCTGCCGTCGTCCTCCCCGATCTCCATCCAGAAGGAGGCGATGCCGGGCGTTCCGAAGGCGAACGTGCCGACGCAGGCGCCACCCGAATAGAGGTCGAAGCAATCCTCGGTTCCGGTCAGCGGGTCTCCGGGACCACCGCAAAGGCCGCTGGTAGAGATCAGGAGTGGACCCGAGACGGAGTCGGTCGCGATGTAGCTCCAGCCGAGCGCCCCGTCCAAGGCCGCAAAGCCGCTGCTGGAGATGTCCACCGTGATGGTGAACGCAGCCGCGGTAACGCCGTCCGGGCTGCCGGGTAGCCCGCTGAAGCTATAGACCGCGGCGGGCGCCGGCAGCGCTCCGCACAGTCCCGCGTAGCCCGGATAGAACGCGATGTCTACCGACGCGCCGGGGCCGCCCGCGCCGGGGTCGAGGGCCGTCGTTCCGTAGCCGAAGACGAACTCGCAGACGTTGCCGCTGAGAGAGCACGACTTGAGTCCCCAGTCGACGAACTCGTCGCCGACGACGCCAATGGTCGTGAAGAAACCGGAGAACGCGGAATTGTCGTAGCACGATGGAACGAGCGTGTCGGCGCCCGGGTTCGGGGTCGTGATCTCACCCGTCGCGTAGTCCAGTTCAAGATGCGCGATGTCGCCGAAGACGGGCTCGGCGGTCTGGCTCCAAGCGACCTGCGCGAACACGATCGTCAACAACGGCAGCGCGGCCACAATCCCAAGTTGCTTCATGGCATCATCCTTCCCCCTGGACTAGTTCAAAATGACGAACGTCGAGTCCTAGTATCGCACGGATCGCGATTTCGGCTGGCGGAACTCGGCGTTAGGTCATCTCGGCGACCAAGAGTCCCGTCGGTCACCCAGTTGCGGATTGCGATCTCTAACGCGTCGGCGTTCGGGCAGCCGTTTGCCGCGGTCCGACAGGGACCACGCTTCCATTGCGGTTCGACGCCGGTTCGTCGGAAGTCAGCGCTCGTCGCCCAGCTCCGCGCGCAGCGACTTGACGACGCCCGCGAAGCGCTCGCGGTTCTCCTCGCTCAGCTCGGAGAGGATCTCGTGCGCGCGGAGGAGCCGCTCCTGGCTCGCGCGCGCGGGCGGTTCCTGTGCCACCGGGGCCGGCTCGCAAGGCGGCTCGCAGGGCTCGTCGCGGACCGAACCCAGGACCTCTTCGAGGCCCAGCTCGCCGAAGAGCGCGCGCACCGCGGGGCACGGGCAGCGCACCGAGGTGGTCTTGCCGACGTCGGTGGACACGATCTCGTGCAGGGTTCCGAGGAACGCGCTGTCGAGGTGGGTGCAGCTCGTGAGGTCGATGGTCAACCGCTTCCCCGCGTCCCGCGCCGCCTGCGCGAGCCGCCGGAAGCTCTCGCAGTGCAACCACGTGCCGTGGCCGCGGACCGCGACGACGCTCTCGTCCTCGGTCTCGGCGATCCAGAGCGCGGACGCCGGCGCGGCGACCGCCGGCGCCTCGGCGACGGGGCGCCTCCCCTCCTCGGCCGGGTCGTTGTCGAAACGGCAGGGACCGTCCTCGGCCTCGAGCACGAGCAGGGTCACGTCGTCGCGCCCGTCGCCCGCCGCTCCGCGGTCGACCCGGGCGAACACCTCGCGGAGCCGACGCGGTCCGTCGCTCGAAGCGCCCGTCAGCGCCGGCACGAGCACGCGCAGGATCTCGTCGCTGTCGGTGGCCTCGAGCCCCTCGACCAGCCCGTCGGTGTAGAGGATCAGGCGGTCGCCGCGCTCGAGGGTGACGCGGTGCTCCGTGAACTCGGCGTCCGGAGCGAGGCCGAGCGCCGGCCCGGTGCGCTTGAGCAGCACGTTCTCCCCGCTCGCGCGGTGCAGGAGCATCGGCGTGTGCCCCGCCGACGCCGCGCGCAGCTCGCCGGTCGTCGTGTCGAGCAGCACGTAGCCGGCCGTCAGGAAGAGCCCGTGCGCGGAGACGTCGCCGGCGAGCCGTGCGTTGACGCGGCGCAGCACGTCGGCCGGCGCGAGCGCCTCGCCGTCGTCGTCGCACATCTTGAGCCGCTGCTTGAAGAGCACGGAGAGCATCGCGGCGGCCACGCCGTGACCGGCCGCGTCGGCCACGTAGAGCGCGAGCCGGCCGTCGTCGAGAAGCCGGACGTCGTAGAGGTCGCCGCCGACGCTCATCCCGGGCCGGTAGAGCGCGTCGACGTGCACCCCGTCCAGGCGCGGCGGCTCCGCGGGCAGCAGGGCGCGCTGGATGACCTGCGCGCGCTCGAGGTCGTTCCGGATCGTCTCCGACTTGTGCTCGAGCTCGCGCAGCCGGTCGAGGAGCTCGACGCTGCTCCCCTGGAGCTCCTTCAGCAGTCGCTCCTTCTCGTCCACCGCGGTGGCGAGCTGCTGGGTTCGCTCCCGGACCCGCTCCTCGAGCTCGGCGTTGAGCTTGCGGATCTCCTGCTCCGCGCGGACGCGGTCGGTGATGTCGCGAACGAAAGCGCTGAAGGACAGCGAGTCGCCGATGCGCAGCGGCGACACCGTCAGCTCCACCGGGAACTCACGGCCCGCCTTGTCCCGGCCGGTAACCTCGATCCGCTGGTTCAGGATGGGGCCCTCGCCGGTCTCCAGGTAGCGGCGCATCCCCTCCCGGTGCTCGTCGTGGTAGCGCGCCGGGATGACCGAGTCGTAGAGGGTCTTGCCGACCGCCTCCTCGCGCGACCAGCCGAACACGGCCTCGGCCTCCGGGTTCCAGTCCGTGATGACGCTCCGCTCGTCGACGATGACGATGGCGTCGAGGGCGCGCGCGATGATCTCGCGCGTCAGCTCCTCGCTCTGCCGCAGCGCGCCTTCGGCCTGGTAGCGCTCGGACGACTCGAGCGCGAGCGAGGCGAGGTCCGCGAGCGATCCGGCGAAGCGTTGCTCCTCCGCCGTCCAGACCCGCGCCGGCCCGACGTGCTCGTGGCAGATGATGCCGATCACGTCGCCGCCGGAGTGGAGCGGGGCGTCCAGCATGGACGTGATCCCGTGCACGTCGAGGTAGCCCTCGGCGAACTCGCTCGTCCGCGGGTCCTTCATCGCGTCGTGCGCGACGATCGTGCGCTCCTCGTCCAGCGCCTTGAAGTAGATGGGATAGTCCGCGGCGGCGAGCTCGACGCCGCCGGGCGTGTGCTCGTCCTTCGAGCGCTCGTAGTGCTCGATGCAGCGGATCTTCGTGCGCGCCTCGTCGAAGAGCCACACGTTGACGCGCTCGATCCCCATCGCGCGCGACGCCGCCTCGGTGACCTCCCGCAGCGTGGACGCGAGATCCCCCTTCAACCGGGACTCGCTCTTCGCGAGCCGCGCCAGCACGTCGTCGTGCCGCCCGAAGTGGCTTTCGTCTTGGGACACGCCGTCCTCCGCCCCGGACCTTCGGTGGAAGCCCGAGGCGATGATAGCGGCGCGGGGCACATCGGCAACCCGGCGCGAGCGCACGCGCCGGCAACCGCTCGATGGGCGCGGGCCGAAACGGCGAGCGCGCCCCCCCGCCGCGGGCGGAGGAGCGCGCTGAGCCGCTGGACTCGCGGTGGCGCTATTCGCCGACTTTGGTGATCAGCTCACCGGCGATGTAGACCCGGATCTCGTCGTCCAGCTCGAGCGACGTCTGGCCGTTGGCCGGGAAGACTCCGTCGATGTCGATCTTCCCGGGCGGGATCGTCCCGGAGGCGAGGACCGAGGTCTGATCTTCGCTCGCGTCGTAGAACTCCACGAGGACCGGCGGCGAGCCGAGCGTCACGTTGGAAGCGAGGACGGTCCAGTCGCCCGTCACGTGGTTGAGGGCGATGTTGGCCTTGTGGACGAGGGTCGTGTTGACGCCGTGCGACAGGCAGACGTGGTTCGTGAGTCCCGCCACGCCCGTGATGGGGTCGAGCGTCGCCGCCTGGAAGACGTGCCCGAAGCCCGGGATCGTCGAGCCGTACCCCGACGTCACGTCGCCCTTGCCGAGCCCGTCGAGCGTGATGAAGCCCAGCACGTAGATCGACGCCGGGTCCAGGTACAGGTCCCCGAAGGAGGTGAGGGTCCCCGGACCGTGACCGTTCGCGAAGGCGACGAACGCGAAGCCGCCGGGGGGACCGCCGCTCACCGACAGCGTCGAGATGACGCTGTTCGCGCCGGGGATCTCGAAGGTTCCCGGAAGCTCACCCGGAATCGCCATGCTGAGCGAGATGTCGATGTCGCCGTGCGCGGCGAGCGGCGAGACGAAGGCGAGGCTGACGAGACCGGTCAGGACCGTGCGCGAGAAGGGGTTCATTCTGCTCCTCCTGGAGGGTGCTTGTGGCGGGCGAAAGGTCGGAACAAGTTCTCTCGGACGCCGCGGGACGCCTATGGGCATAAGGACGACGGCGGGGGTGGAGAAGTCCGTAGACCACGGCTTCGCGAGCCGCGGACGGTCGTCCGCGAACGTTCGGGCGAGCGGCGACACCGTCAACCGGAGCGCCACCGCGGGCCCCCCACCGCCGCCTCGCGCAAATCGGCGTCTTGGAGCACCGCCAGAACCCGGATAAGCGTCTCTCGCGGCCTTCATTCGCCGGATGGAGCAAATCACACGATGCCCCGAAATCGGCGCTGCTCGACGGGTTTTGGAGGACCGTCTACGCCCCCGTGCGCAGGCGCTTTGACCCGCCGACGTAGACCGAATGGAACGACCGCGCAGGGGCCCGGATCGCGCTTTCAACGCTCCCCTTTTCCTCTAGCCTCGGTGCACGTTCGACGTCCAGAACACGTTCGGAACACGAGGAGTATCCCCATGAAACAACGAGTCTACCTCACCGCCGCAGCCCTCGCCCTTCTCGCCGTCTTCATCGTTCCGCTGCAATCAGCGATCGGTGGTGCAGGCGCCGGCGACAAGACGCCGGCGTCGGTCGACGGAAGCGCCGTGAGCACGAGCAATCTGCTCCTGCGCGAGCCGTGCACCGCGCCACCGAACGTGACGGTGTCGTTCTACGTCTATCCGAAGGAGCGCTTCGCGCTGCTCGCGATGGGCCCGAACGGAACCAAGGTGGTCGCGTCCGGTTCCGTGCCCGCGACCGATCCCGCGAGCGGCACGGACCGCGGAATCATCGTCTGCCCGGGAGGTGATCCCAAGGCGCCGACGACCGGTCCGACCAGCGGAACGGACCGCGGCATGATCGTCTGCCCGCCCGGAGAGCTCACGATCTGGCCGACCGCCGGCGATCCCGTCACCGCGGAGATCCCCGGCTCGACCCGTGGAGGGGGCTGCGAGAAACTCGACCCGGCGGTGGCGCCCGGCGGCACCCAAGGGACGACCGATCCGGTCGGCTCGGCCGGCAGCCGCGACGGCACCATTGTCGACCCGTGGGGCGGCTACCCGACGACGCCCGGCGGAACCCAGGGGACGACCGATCCGGTCGGCTCGGCCGGCGGTGGCGGCACCATCGTCGACCCCTGGGGCGGCTACTCGACGACGCCCGGCGGCACCCACTCGACGGGCGAACCCGTCTCGCCGCGCCTGATCGTCCTGCCTCCGGTCCCCTATGAGCCCGAGGTCCAGTTCGTGCTTGTGACCACGGCCCCCGGTGGAGCGACCGTCACCCGGACGGTCCGCTGAACGGAGGCGCTTGAGAACTCCTCGTAACTCGTCCCGAGGCCGGGCTTCCGCGCCCGGTCTCGGGGTGAGATACCGGGGTGTCGCTAGCCGGAGCGACGGACCTCGCGCATCGGAGTCCGCTCCGAAAGGTCCATGGAGAAGTCCCGGCCGTCGGTGAGCGTCAGGGTCGCGCCGCTCGGATCGCACTGGAGGGTCAGCGCCTCCAAGTCCACGGTGGACGCGAGCTGATAGAGCAGCACCGTCCCCGACGTGAGGGAGATGATCTTCGTCCGAACGTCCTCCTTCCGGACGAAGGTGAGCTGGTAGGGGTCGCGCATCCAGGAGTACCCGGTCACGCGCGCGATGCCGTTCTCGAACCCGTCGACGACGCCGACGAAGAAGCGCTCGTGGTCGCCCTCGAAGAGGCGGCGGTGAACGGCGAGGACTTTCATTCCGACTTCAAGGATCATGGCGCTCGGTATCTCGGGGTGGAGGAACGTCCCTTTGTCGGCAGCGGGCGCGCGGCTCTTGAGCACGACCCCACCCCTGCGCACGAGTGCGTATCGCCGCCGGGGTCGGCCGAGCTAAGGTCGGGCCATGCGCATCGCCGACGTCATGACGCTCGAGCCGGTGACCATCGCCCCGGAGGCCACCCTGGAGCAGGCCGCCCACCGGATGGACGAGCAGCAGGTGCGCCACCTGCCCGTCGTCGAGGACGGCCGCGTCATCGGCGTCCTGTCCGATCGACAGGTCCTCGAGCGGACCGGCTGGCTGCCCGCGGCGCTCGCTCCGGCCGCCTGGCGCCACGTTCGCGAAGCCATGGGCGCGGCCCCCCCGCTGGCCGCGCCCCACGACGACTTGGACAGCGCGGCGGTGGAGCAGGTGCTGCGCGGTCTCGGTTGCCTGTTCGTCGTCGACGAGAACGAGCTGGTCGGGACGGTGAGCGAGCTCGACCTCCTGAAGCTCTACCTCGACCGCTGCACCGAGACGTGGCTGGAAGAGGACGAGCCCCCCGTCGCGGACCACATGACCGAGGAGCCCCTGGTCGTGGTCGAACCGGGAACCTCCCTCGACGAGGCGATGGAGGTCCGGCGGTCGATCGACATCCGCCACCTTCCGGTCGTCGAGGACGGCGCGCTGGTCGGGATGCTCTCCGACCGCGACCTGCGGCGCGCGATCGGCCGCGGGCAGCCCGGCTCGCTCTGCGTCGAGACGATCATGAGCGCCCCGCCGACGACGGTCGGGCCGCGCGACTCGCTCACCCGGGCGGCGCGCCTTCTGTACGACCAGAAGATCAGCACGCTGCCCGTTCTGGACCATGGGCGTCTGGTCGGGCTCCTGAGCCTGACCGACGCGCTCGACCGTTGCATGGAATCGGTTCGCTCCCGCGGGAGCGAACGCGCGAAGCAAAGTCCACCGGGTTGATCCGGGGAGGAACGCATGGACGCCACGAAGCTCAAGGCACGCGATCTGATGAAGAAGGACGTCGCCCGGCTCGACGCCGGCGCGCCCGTCGACGAGGTGATGACACAGCTTGAGTCGGACGGGATCAGCGGCGCCCCCGTGGTCGACGCGGCCGGCCGCGTGCTCGGCGTCTTCTCGCTCACCGACGTCGCCCGCGCGAAGGAGGCCGAGGCGGCGACGCCCGGATCCCCCCGCGGCGAGTACTACATGCCGGAGACGGGCATCGACGAGGAGGCGGACGAGTTCTCCTACAAGGACGACTACAGCCCGGAAGCGCTCCCCACCGGCACGGTGGCGGAGTGGATGAGCGAAGACGTCGTCTCCGTCGAGCCCGGCGACTCCGTGCGCGTCGTCTGCAAGCGCATGCAGGACCGCCGCGTGCACCGCGTGCTCGTGCTCGAGGACGGGAAGCTCGCGGGCATCCTCTCGAGCTTCGACGTGGTGCGCTGGATCGCGGATCACGGCTGAGGCTCTTCGCGCGGGCGCCTCAGATGTCGCTCGTGAGCACGAAGCGCCAGTCGGCCCCCCCCATCCGGTGGTGAAGCACGCCGGCCGTGGCCGAGCGGGTCTGGCCCAGGGCGCTCAGCTCGTCGACGAGCGGGTCGTCGAACGGCGTGCAGAACATGTGCACGCATCCTTCCCGCGGTTCCTCGAACCCGGACTCCGCGCAGGGTCCGAACTGGGCGTGCAGGAGCGGCATCGGCTCGCCGCTGCTCGCCAGCACGATGTCCTTCTTGCCGCGCAGGGACAGGAACGACACCGGGCCGCGCGCCGCGACGAGGCCGGGCTGCACCGCGCGCATCTGCGCGGCGTCGAGCGAGTACAGGTAGAGCGTCGTCGTGTGCGAGAGCGGCGCGAGCGGCAACCGCGACAGGAGCGCCGAGATCCGGTTGGGGCTCCCGTCGCCGGGATTCATCGAGATCGCGTAGCCGTGCCCGCACCGCGGGTACTTCCGGGGGAACGCCCACGCGAAGAGCTTCATCGGAATCCGCCGCCGGCGGTGGTTCGGGTGGACCTTGAGGTCGCACAGGTACCACGCGCGGCGGTTCATCCCGAAGTGGCCGAAGGGGACCCGTCGCAGCACCGCGGCGGCGACGGCGACGAGCTCGTCGCCGTCGAGGACGACCAGGTAGGACAGCTTCCCGAGGCGGTCGAAGAAGGCGAAGTAGTCCTCGCCGTGGTCGATCTCGAAACGGTCGTCTCCGAGCGGATAGGTCACCCCTCGCTCGAACTCCGCGATCCGCGCCTGGAAGGCCGCGCGGTCGGCCTTCTCGATCTCGCGGATCTGCAGGGACATCGAGCTACGTCCGGGAGTGTGGAACGACGAGGTAGCGCATCCAGCGCCGCTTGCGCGCGCGGAACAAGCCCGCGTAGAAGGTGTCGAAGGCGTGCGCGCCGAGGCGCAGCCCCTGCTCGACGTAGTAGCGGTTCTCCGGCGCCGCCTTCCACGGCGGGCGCAGGACGTCGAAGAAGTCCGCGGCGTGCTTCACGTCGAGCTCCTGGTGCAGGCGGTAGTGGATCAACTGCTCGCTATCGAGCCAGCCGCGCTCGACGACGGCCGCGCCGATCCAGGCGGAGATGTCCGCGAACATGCGCTCGATCACGCCCAGGACGGCGACGCCGACGAGGTACTCGTCCATGACGCACGCGCCGGTCAGGGTGGTGTTGAACATCCGCACCTCGGGCCAGAGGACGCGCCGCTCCACGTCGTCCTCGGTCACGCCGTCCAGCCGGCGGAGCAGCTCGAGGAAGGTCGAGCCGTGCTGGTCGCCGCGCTCCCCCTCGCCGTGCTCCTCCCAGACGTTGCGGAGCACCTCGACCCGCATGCGCGGGCTCGGGATCTTCGCCGCGACCGCCGCCATCGGGCGGCTGAAGAAGACGACGGCGTAGTAGAACTGGATCTGCGTCTCGACGAAGTCTTCGCGCTCGAAGCTCCCGTCGCGCAGGGCGGCGAAGTACGCGTTGCTCCCGTGGTCCGTCTCGCCCAGGACGCGCCCGATGAGGTCGTCCAGGGAGCTCATCGCGGCCCCCGGACGCCGACGTGGACGCTCGAGTAGAACGGGCTCCGGTCGCGCTCCTGGAGCGACCGCTGCCACGCCGCGTCGAAGGCGAAGTGCTCGCGCAGGGGCCCTTCGAGGTTCCGGCGGTTGTTCAGTTGCCGCCACAGGACGGCCGCTCCGGGGCGCATCTCGTCGCGCACCTTCGTCAAGAGCGAGGCGACGTCCGCGGGGCTCATCCAGTCCATGATATTGGAGAGGTCGACCAAGTCGAAGGCGGACAGGTCGACGCCCGCGTCCAGCGCACCTTCCGCGAAGGCGAACCGGTACGCCGCCGCCGGCGCCGTCAGGAACCGCGGGAGGCAACCCTCGCGGTCCAGGTAGTGACCGAGGAACACGTGGTGGAGGAACGGATTGTCGCGCGCGTCCCCCCGCGCGAGCCCGGCCTCAGAGAGCCGCCGGAAGTAATCGGGATAGCTTCCCGGCTCGGCGTGCTGGGTGGCCGCGTCGCCGAAGATCGCGTTGAGCAGCGGATCCGAGAAGTACATCCCGAAAGCGACCGGCCAGAAGCGGTGCTCGAAGAGCAACCGCGGCGCCTCGGCGAGCGCGCCCGGCTCCTCGAAGAGCCGCCGCACGTCGTCGCGCGGCAGCACGAACTCGTGCAGGAAGGTGCGCAGGCCGCGGAAGAGCGATTCGAAGTTCCCGCACTCGGAGAGACCGGTCGGATCGTCGGTCTCGACGTTGAAGCGCTCCTTCCGCGCGGCGCCGGAGAGCTTTTCGAGCGCGTCCACCTTGCGCTGAACCAGGTCCAATTGCGCGACGTTCGGGTCGAGCAGCGTGAGCGCGAGCTCGGGAAAGACGGCTTGGAGCGTCAGCGCGGTGCACCCGCCCGACGCGATGAGCAGCGCGCTCCGGCACGGATGCCGCCGGAGCACCTCCACCTCGACGAGCGGATCCTCGCGGACGACGGCGAACTGGATCGGGTTGTCGCGCACGCGGGGCCATTGTGGTCCCGACGCCCTACGCACGCCACCTCCGCGGGGAACGCGTCTCCTCCGGGAGGATCCGTGACCCGCGCCCGCACATCCGTAGGCTCTGCGACATGGCCGAGGGCTCGCACGGCGAGCACGCGCTCTCGGGCTGGCGCGCGCGGCCACGAGATCATCTACGAGTCGGACACCCCCGCCGGCAGGGCGTTCGACGTCGCGCTGATCGGGACGATCAGCCTCTCCGTCCTCGTGGTCATGCTGGAGAGCGTGGCCGACTTCCGCGGAGAGTACGGGGAACAGCTCCGGCGCGCGGAGTGGGGATTCACGCTGCTCTTCACCGTCGAATACGCCTTCCGCCTGCTCTGCGTCACGCGGCCGGGGCGCTACGCGAGGAGCTTCTTCGGTGTGGTCGACCTCCTGGCGATCATTCCGACCTACCTGAGCCTGCTGATCCCCGGCGCGCAGTACCTGCTGGTCATCCGCGCGCTGCGGATCCTGCGGGTCTTCCGCGTGCTCAAGCTCGTCCACTACGTGGCGGAGGTCGAGGTGCTGATGCGCGCGCTGCGGCAGAGCGTGCGGAAGATCTTCGTCTTCGTGTACGGCGTGCTCACGCTCGTCGTCATCCTCGGCTCGCTGATGTACCTGGTCGAGGGGCCCGAGCACGGCTTCACCAGCATCCCGCGCGGCGTGTACTGGGCGATCGTCACGCTCACGACCGTGGGCTACGGCGACATCTCGCCGCAGACGAGCCTGGGACAGGCGCTGGCGGCGGTGATCATGATCCTCGGCTACGGCGTCATCGCCGTGCCGACCGGCATCGTGACCGTCGAGATGTCGCGCGCCGTGCGCGAGGGCGTCTCGGGACGGGCCTGCCCGAGCTGCAGCGCCGAGGGGCACGCCCCCGACGCGGCGCACTGCAAGTACTGCGGCGAGAAGCTGTAGCGGCAAGGCGGCGCCCCCGCGCGATTCGCTGGACTCCTGAGAGATCCCGCGGCACGGTGGAAGCACGCAGCGATGGCCCGCCTCCTCCTCCTCTTCCTGGTGATCCCGCTCGTGGAGCTCGCGCTCCTGATCGAGATCGGCCGGCGCATCGGCACCGCCGCCACGATCGGGATCATCGTGGTCACCGGCGTGCTCGGCGCGTTCCTCGCGCGGCGCCAGGGGCTCGGCGTCCTGCGCCGGGCGCGCGAGGAGATGGCCGCCGGGCGGCTGCCCGTCGGACCGCTGGCCGACGGGGTCATGATCCTCTTCGCGGGAGCGGTGCTCCTCACGCCTGGGCTCCTGACCGACGTCCTCGGCTTCCTCTGCCTCGTGCCGCAGACCCGCGCGTGGATCCGCGCCCGCTTGTGGAAGCGCCTCGAGCGCTGGATCCGCGACGGAACGGTGCGCGTCCACTTCGAGGCGCGCGGCTCGGCGCGCCCCGGATCCTGGTCGGAGCCGACGAGCGGGCCGCGGCAACTCCTCGAGGACGACGTGGAGGAGCGGTGACGCCCTCGGCGACGTTGGCGCGGGAACGACGCAGCGGGGCCAGCACCCTCGCGGGCCACAAGCTCCGCGCGGACGCAATGGGGAGGGACGAGCCCGGTGCGCGAAGGCCCTACCGCTTCTTGACGTCCTTGGCGAACTTCACGTTGTGCCGCGCGTCCACCGTGAAGCGATAGGCCTCCTTCATGGACTCCTTGCCGCTGTGCGTGAAGACGAGCACGCGCTCGCCGTCCGTGCGGACCTGGATGATCCCGAAGTTCGTGCGCTCGAAACCGAAGTAGGAGCGTCCGCCGTCGACGGGCCTCGACATGCCGCGCATCTCGAAGAACGCGGCGAGCTCCGTGCAGAAGACCAGCGACGTGTCGCCGCGCGCGACCTTGCCCAGCGCGCCCATCAGCGTCGCGCGCGGATGGATGTGCTCCTTGCGGGAGCTCTCGTCGCCGGACGAGATCAGCGAGACGACGGGCTTCATCGACTTGAGCGCGCGCATGTCGAAGTCCGCCGAGCCGTGGTGCGGGGCCTTGATGATCTCGGCCTGCAGATCCTTGGGCCGGACCTTGCGTCGCAGGATCTCCATCGACTCCTGGTTCAGGTCCCCGGTCAGCATGAAGCGCACGTTGCCGTAGTTCAGCCGGAGGGAGACGGAGTGTCCGTTGACGGTGTGCGAAGCCGAGTACGGGCGGTCCCCTTGTTCCTCTTCGTCCAGCGGCAGCAGCACCGTCTTCTTGGGCTTGCGCAGGAGCGGCAGCGCCGCGCGCGACTTGCCGCGGTGGGTCACCCGCACCGGGATCGGGCCGAGCACGTCGACGGTGATGCCTTCGGACTTCAGGAAGTTGAACTCGCGCTTGTCCCCGAAGGCGAGGCGCCGCATGTCGATCGGGCCGTGCCTGCTCCACTGCCTGAGCGTCGTCTTCCAGCGCTTGAAGGGCGCGTTCATCTTGCGGGAGTCGACCTGCAGCAGGTCGTCGTACAGGTCGATGATCGCCTTGCCGTCCCTGCGCGAGACCGTGCGGCCGAACATCTTCTCGTCCCCGAGGCTCCCCGGACCCTTGACGAGACCGTTGTGGAACACGCGCTTGGGGTAGAGGAACAGGCGCTTGCGCGCGGCGAGGCCGCGCTTGGTCTCGGTGCCGCGGATCTTGTTGAGACCGTCGAAGTGGTCCGCGTCGCCGTGCGTGACGAGGATCGCGTCGACCTCCACCGGCTTCTCCTTCGAGGAGCCCGGATACCGGGCGGCCAGGTAGCGCGCGAACAGCTTGTTGTCGCCGCCGTCGATCAGGATCCTCTTGCCCGCCGGAGTCTCGACGACCATGCCGTCGCCCTGCTGGACATCGACCATCGAGAACTGCAGCACGCCCTTCTCCCGGGTGGCGAGCCTGCCCCGGACCAGGCCCTCGAACGGCCGCGGGCCACGGCCTAACACCCGGACGCGCGTGTCCCGGCCCTCCCTGCCCAGGACTTCGACCGGATCGCCGAAGGCGAGGACGACCTTGCGGTCGCCACGGCGCACGGAGACGAGATCCTCTTCGACGTAGACGACATCAGCCACGCGTTCACCTCCCTTGGCACGAGCAACGGGCCTACCGGCGGGCCCCGGCGGCGCGGATTGTATCCGCCGCCGCTCCCGCCGCGGTAGAGCGACCCGCGCTATCGAGCGCGCGATCCGCTCAGCAGCCCGGCGTCTCGCACTGCAAGACGAAGCCCGGGATCTCGAAGCACACCGCGTTCGTCGTCTGGATCGGACCGATGGGACCGATGTCGCGCCGCGCGGCCTGAAGCCAGAGGTCGAGACCGGTCAGCGCCGCGACCGCCGGAATGACGACGTCGAACTGGCCTGGCGGCGTCGTGCCCTGGTCGACCAGCACGAAGCCGGGGCCGAGCAGCAGCGTGCCCGTCACCGGATCGATGGGCGTGAAGCCCGGGCTCGTCGCGAGAAAGAGCCAGTACTCGCCCAGCGACGAAGCCGGCTGCACGCGGAACCGGATCGGACAGCCGAGCCCCGGCGTGCCGCACATCTCCAGCGAAGCCGGCGGCGTCGTGTCCACCGCGATCACGTCGTAGATCAAGCACGTCACCCCGCGCGGCACGGCGGTGAACGCGGCCACCTTCCCCTCGAAGGGCGTGAGGTCGAGGGTCGAGCTCTTGAGCAACACCCCGGTCGGCGCGGAGGGATTGGGAGACGTGCAGGTCAGGTAGTGCGTTTCCTCCTGGCAGATCGACGGCAACGTCGCCGGCTCGATCACGCCGGTGAAGCTCACCTGGGCCGCGGACGTCGTGGCCAGCGCGAAGGCGCCGAAGAGGATGAGAGACGAGCGCATGGCGGGAACCTCCTTCGTTCCATCCTAAACGCCGACCGCGGCCCCGAGGAGTGGCCGGTTTCCCCAGCCGGACCCCTCGCGCCGAGCCGGGCGCGTCGCCGGCCCTTCACGCTCCTTCGGCGCGGGGAACGCTCCCTACGGACAGGTGAAGTTGTCCCAGGGCCCGGCCGTCGCGGGCGCGTTCGAGAGCGCCCCCGCCTGATTGTTCGCGCCGATTTGATACTCGGCCACTGCGTTGCCGCAGGCGCTGTTCTTGAGCACCCAGTTCGGCGTGCCGGCCGGCACCGCGGCCACCGCCACGCCGACGTCGTTGCCGGTGCAGTGGTTGTTCTCGATGCGGTTCTGCTCGAACTTCGCGCGCACGCCCGCTCCGCCGCTGCCGACGCCGTTGTCCCAGCAGGTGTTGTCGGCGATGACGCAATTGGTCTCGACCGAGATGCCGTCCGAGCCGTTGCCGACGACGGTGCACCGCTGGATCGTGCTCCCCGAGCTCTCGAGGATCCCGGGACCGTTGTTTCCCCGGATCTCGCAGTCGAGGATCTCGTTCGTCCCGCCGCCGCAGATGCCGGCCTCCGTGTTGAACGAGACGACGCAGCGGACGATGGAGCTCGATCCGCCGGAATCGATGCCCGCGCTCGAGTTGTTCATGAACACGCTGTCGTGCGCCAGCGAGTTGGTCCCGAGCTGGATGCCGTTCGACGTGTTGTTGCGCGAGATCGTGCCGCCGACCGTGCAGCCCTGCTGGGTCTGGATCGCGTGACCGCCGTCGACGTTCTCGACCAGGCAGTCGAGGATCATCGAGTTGTTGAACACCGCGATGCCCTTGCCCCCCACGACGTCGACGACGCTCGTGTCCTCGATGCGGCAGTCGTCGGCGAGCTGAATGCCCACGCCGGTGAGGCCGTGCAGGCGCATGTCCTCGACGACGACCTGACGCGACCCCAGGCCCAGGATGCCGTTGCCGAAGCGGCGGATGGAGCCGTCCCGGATGACGACGTTCTGCACGCTGCCGAGGAGTATCCCGGAGAGGGATCCGGTCACCCCCACCAGCGAGAAGCCGCAGAGGTCGATCGTCACGTCGCTGGAGTTGACGATGATCCCGTCGAAGCCCGACGTCCCGGTCAGGTCGGAGCAGAGGCAGTACAACCCCGGTTGGGTGATCGTGTAGGGCAGCGACGTGATGAAGGTGCAGCATCGCCCTCCCCCCGGCGCCGCGGCCGCCGGCGAGGCAAGGGGAGCGGGAACGGGCGCGGGGGCGGCGAGGGCGACGGCCCCGAACGCGAGACAGATCGGTAGAAGCGTCCGGACCATGGAGGTGCCTCCTGTTCTCAGTAACAAAGACAAGCGGGCCACGTGCGGCGCGCAACGGGGCGCGCCGCCCCGGGCTGGGTGGCTACCGACAAGGGCGTGTTCGTCTGAGAGCCCGATGCTCAGGCGTTCCCCTACGTTAGGGGATCACCGGATATCTGCCAGGGGGGCGGTACCCGTGCCGTGATCCAACTCGTAGGGAAACGTCGTCCAGAACCGCTCGACCGCGTCTGCGAAAGCCTGGACCTCTTCTCTGGCGACCGCGATCCAACCCTCGTCCGTCGCGTCCCCCGACCTGTGCTTCACCGCGTTCGCGAGGTCACGCCCGGCGTCCAGATCGTCCCACGTTTGCTCGTCCAGATCCGAACCGAGGGCATCCCGGAGCACGGTCCGAACCTGGCGTGTGAAGGGCTTGCCCTTCTCTTTGCAGGCGCGGTTCCAGGCCTCGGGAATCTGATCCTCGAAGAGCGAACGAACCTGCCTCTCCCACAGGTGGTAGAAGGAGACGATGCCGAATCGAAGAACCTCGTTTTCGGCCCAGCGGGCGTAAGCGCCCTCGAGCTCGCTCCAGATGTGCCGCTCCTCCGGAGACTCCTGCTCGCCGGCGAAACGCTCCTGATCCCGCACGGCGGGCAGTAGGAAGTCGAGGACCAGATCGCGGTGGTGCAGTGACCGGATCGAGCGTGCGAGAACGCCGTCGTGTGGGTACGTGAACCGAATCCCGTTGCTGGTGTTCATGGGCACGCCTCCGTGAGGGTGCGCGACGAGCACGCATCCTCGCGAGGATTCTACGAGACCGAGGGTGTCCCCCCCGGCGCAGGCGCCGGGGGGGATCGAGGAATCTACGGCCCCGTGTCGTAGAGCAGAATCGTGCTGTCGTTCATGTTGCTCGTGCCCACGCCCTCGGCGCAGGTGACGGCGCCGCCCGAGGGCGGTCGCGCGAGGGCGTAGCCCTTGGTCGGCGAGACCATCGAGACCGCCCGCAGGCGCTTGGCGGTCGCGACCTTGACCACCTTCCAGTCGGTGCCGTCGAACCGGAGGCCGAGGCCGGCGTCCTGGCTCTCCTCGGGCTCCTGCATGGCGCCGATCAGGACGTCGGAGCCGCCGGGGGCGACGCCGACCGAGAGCAGGCACTGGTGGGAGAGCTGGCCGTTCACCGAACCGTCCGACTGCAGGTTGTAGACGACCGGAACGCCGATGAAGCGGCCGGCCGGCCGGCTCCAGCGCACGACCATCCCGCCGCGGCCGACGGCGTACACGTCGTCGAGGAAGATGCTGTTGCCCCCCGAGGCGACCGCCTGCAGGCCGCGGGGCTCGACCGTGGGATCCGGCAGCGGCGGCGGCGAAACGTCGAGGATGTTGATGTCCGTCCCGGTGTCGATCGCGATCCAGGCCTTCGCCACGTTGCCGTTCTCGACGCCGACGACGAAGCCGTGCTGGCCGTTGAGGAAGTCGATGCCGTTCAGGACGACGTTGCCGCCCGGAACGTTCTGGGTGACCCAGGTCGCCCCGCCGTCGCCGGACCGCAGGATCACCTGGTTGCCCCCGGCCTTGCCGATGAGCCAGTACTCGCTCCCCGCGCCGTGGTCGAGGTCCTGCACGTTCGGCGAGACGCCGGCGGGCAGCGTAGCCGGCGACCAGCTCTCGCCGCCGTCCGTCGTGAAGAGCACCGCGCCGCCCGCTCCGCCGGCGACGCCCTCCGACGCGCTCCCGAAGACGATGTCCGAGAGGTTGCCGCTCGCGACGTACTTCTCGGTCCAGGTGCAGCCGCCGTCGATCGTCTTGGCGATGCGCTGGAACTGGCCGCAGGTCCAACCCTCGGTCGCGGTGCGGAAGAAGAGGTCGTCCAGGCGCCAAAGCGACTCGACCGCCGTCCCGACGAACGGCGGGTTCTTGATCACCCAGCCGGGAACGCCGGCGGCCTTGCGGCGCTGGAACCCGAACGAGCCCACGGCCCAGTAGTCGCCGGCGCCCTTCCCGTCGATGCCGAGGAGCGGCGCGGTGAAGCCGGGCGCGCACACCGGCACCCAGACGTTCAGTCCGGGGAGCGCCGGGTCGCGCCAGTAGAGCGCCCCGCCGTAGCCGACGGCGAACGCGTCTCCCCCGCCGACCGTCGCGACGCCGTAGAGCGTCCCCGGCTCCGGCGTCATCGCGCCGTTGCAGCCCGGCGCCCCCGTCTCGAACTCCTGCACCCACGTACCGAGCCGGCCGCTCTCGTCGGAGCGCCAGAAGGTCCCCGGGCCCGACCCTTCGCCGCCGACGAGGTAGCCGCGGTACTCGTCGCCGACCAGGGGCGTGGCCTCGAAGTCGACATCCCACGGCTCGGGGAACGCGGTGCTCTCGAACGTCAGGTACCAGACCTCCGGTCCGCCGCCCGCGGTGCAGTCGGCGAGGCTCGTCCATTCGTTGTGGAAGACGATGCCCCGGCTTCCGAAGGGGGTCCGCCACTCGCCGACGAGGTTGCCGATGAACGCGGAGCCGGTCTCGATGACGTCGAAGCGGTAGAGCTCGAAGAAGTCGATCGGGAGCGGGTTGCCGCCGACCTCCGCGTCGCGCAGCTCGACGTCGCACCAGGTGGCGCCGCCGTCGGTCGTCACCTTGAAGGTCTTGTGCCCCGCGACGAAGCCCTCGTCGTCGTTCAGGAACACGACGCCCCAGAGGAAGGCGGGCAGGCCGTCCGCGTCGCAGATCGCGTTCGGGTGCCCGCACGAACCGTCGGCGAGCAGCGTCCAGTCCTCCCCGTGGTTCGTCGTCTTGAGCACGCGCCCGCCCTTGCCACAGGCCCAGCCGCGCTCTCCGTCGGGCAGGAACCAGAGGTCGAGCAGCGTCTGCGCCGCCTCGCCCGGCGTGTCCTGGTAGGTCCAGGTGTCGCCCGCGTCGTTCGAATAGCGGATCCGGCCGCCGTCCTCGGCGACCCAGACGCGCTCCTCGCTTCCGACCTGGCGAACGCAGACCGCGCGGGCTTCGCCGCCCCAGAGGTACTGGACCGGCGGGTCGCCCTGCGCGTCGATCCGACAACCGTCCTGCAGCGGGGGCGCGAGGGCGTTCGCGGCGGGCGTTCCGATGCTCAGGACCGCGCCGAGCACGGTCCCCGTCAGAGCTTGCTTCATCTCGTCTTCCTCCTGTGGGAAGCGGGAAGGCCAGCAGCCCTTCCCTCTCCACGCGCGGCCGGCCGCGGGTGCCGCCGAACTTCCGGCGAGACGACCGAACGGCGCCGCCGGTGCACCCTTGCGCCGGAGGCGTAGGGACTTGCGTCGGCCTCCCGCGCGCGGGAAAAGTGCGCCCGCGCGCTACTCCCCCGGCCCGGCCGAGCTACGGCCCCGGGAGGGCGCGCCTACCCCGACCGCCGGATGGCCGGCGCGCGCCGCGCGGGGTGAAGTGGAGCGCTCGAATCTCCAGGCAGGCCCCTTCCGACGGTGGAATCATGAAACCGCACTTCGCTCTTCCGTTCGTTCTCGCGCTCGCTCCCACGCTCGCCTTCGCCGGCCAGATCGACGTCCCCGGCGACTACTCCGACCTCCAGACGGCGATCGACAACGCGAACCCCGGCGACGTCATCCTGATCCACGGCGGGACCTGGGGCGGGGTCGTCGTCGACAAGCCCTTGACGCTCCTCGGGGATCCCAAGCCGACGATCGAGGGCCGCCCGCTCCCCGGCGAATGGGGCAGCCCGATCACGCTGGCCGGCCCGGGCAGCGGCGAGGTGACCCTCGCGAACCTCGACATCGGCGGCATGGTGTCGGGGATCATCTACGGCAAGACCCTCGCCGGCATCTCGGGCGGCGGCTTCCTCAAGCTGCACGTCTACGACAGCGAGGTGAGCGGCCCGGAGTGGTTCGCGCTGACCGGCTCGGCCGACGGCGGCGTTGCGATCGACGTGACCGTTCCGCTCGTCACGCTGGAGCGCGTCACCGCCACGGCCACCAAGTCGGACATCGACGTCGAGACGTTCCTCGGCATCGACGGCGTCGACGCGATCCGCACGACCGGCACCGTCGTGCTCCTCGACTCCGTGGTGACGGGCGGCACGTCCGGCCCCTACTTCATGATCGGCAACGAGTGCCTCGACTGCCCGTGCGGCGGCCTCGGCGGCATCGGGATCGTGTGCGACACCGTGTACCAGTCCGGCAGCTCCGTCGCCGGCGGCGCGGGCGCCGAGTGGTTCACCAACTTCGGCTCGGTCTCCTGCGGTTTCGCCGCCGACGGCGCGGCCTACGCGGTCAACGCGTTCCACCTCCTGCCGGGCGACCTCGAGGGCTCCGGAGCGCCCACGCTGGGCGGCGTGTTCGAGCTCTCGTTCTACTCCCCCCCTCCCTCCGCGCTGCTCTTCGGAAGCTTCGACGGCATGTCCCTGCCGACGACCTTCGGCGGCGTGCCCGGGTTCCTGTTCGCCAACCTCGCCGGCGGAACGTTCAACCTGGGAGCGGTCAACACGCCGGGCTCGACGAGCCTCGCGATCCCGGCGATTCCCGCCCTCGCGGGCACCGAGGTCCTCTTCCAGAGCCTGCACGGCGTGACCGGGCTTTCGCGCCCGGTCTCGGGCGTGCTGCTTCCTTAGAGGCGCCCCGCGCGACGACGATCCCGGCGGATCTCGACGATCCGCCGGGATAGACTGCGCCGTCGGATGGCGGCGGCGCGGGGAAGAGTGCTCGCGGGGCTCCTGTTCCTCGCGGGTTGCGGCGGGGAGGAGCTCCCGCGTCAGGACGTCGCCCTGCTCCAGGCGCTGCGCGCGCCGGAGTCCCTCGTCGAGACGCGCGGCATCCTGCACCTGCCGGCCGCGGCGGGCTGCGGGCGCGTCCGCCGGGGTCCGGCGAACGTGTTGCGCGCGGAGCTCGCCCTGCCGGACCCGTCCGCGGGAGGACACACGCTCCACCTCGTCGGGTCGAACAACACCGGCAAGCCCGTGCGCGCCGAGGTGCGCCTCGACGGCGAGCCGGTCGGCGAGCTCGTCCTCGCCGCGGGCTTCACCGCGCCGGCCCTCCCGCTGCCCGCCGGAGGATCGGGCGGCCGCGCGACGGTCGAGCTGACCTTCTCCGTGCCGTGGATCGCGCGGTTCGCGGGGCATCCCGTCAACGATCTCGCCGGCGCCGTCGCGCTGCGCTATCTCGCCGTGCTGCCGGCGGGGACGGAGCCCGCGCCGCTGCTCGAGCAAGTCGACGGCGCGCCGGACGCGCTCCTTCCGTCGGGCTGGTCGCGAGCGGTTCCGGTCGGCCTGCTGCGCGACGGCGTGCTCCGCCTGTCCGCGGAGGGGACGGAGGGCGCGCGCCTGACGGTGCGCTGGTGGGACGCGGGAGCGGGCGAGGACCTCCTCGAACGCACCTTCGCGCTGGACGGCCCGCGGGACGTGGCGCTGGAGCTCTCCCGCTCCGACGCGGAGCGCTCGTGGCTTGCGATCCGCGCCGGCGACGGGGACGTCCGTCTCGGCGCGGCGGCGCTGGAGGCGACGCGGGAGCGGCCGAACGTCGTCCTGATCGTGGTGGACACGCTGCGCGCGGACGCCGTCGTCGACGACGACGGCAACTCGCCGCTTCCCGGGATCGGGCGGCTCGCCCGCGACGGCGTCGTCTTCACCCGCTGCTTCAGCCACGCCTCGCTGACCCTGCCGTCCCACGCCTCCCTCTTCTCGTCGCGTCCGCCGCACGAGCACGGCGTCGCGAACAACGCCGCCAATCCCGTCGACGGGCTCCCGCTCGTCGCGGAGGCGCTCGGGCGCGCGGGCTACACGACGGGCTCGGTGGTCTCGATCGCCAGCCTGCGCGACGTGCGGCACGTGCGGCTCGCGCGCGGCTTCGACGTCCGGTTTCCCTGCGACTGGAACATCGCCTGGGCCGACGACGCGGCCTTGCGGACCGAACGCCTTCTCGCCTGCGTCGGGACCGCGCGACCGCTCTTCCTGTTCGTTCACCTGGCCGACCCGCACGAGCCGTATCGCCCGCACGACGGCGGCGCCGGCGCCGAGGCCGACCTGAGCTGGAACGGCACCCCCCTGGGTCGGTGGCCGCTTTCGACCCCGGAGCGCTTTCAGCGCAACCTTCCGCTGTCCCCGGGAGCGAACCGCTTCGCGGTGGAGGCGGACGTGCCGTTCGTCGTCTACGACCTCCGCTGCCGCGTCGACGGAGAGCTCGTCCCCGTCGCGTTCGAGGAGGGTGGCCGGCGCGAGCCCGCGCGGCGGGCGGTCGTCCGGATCGACAACGCGACCGGCGCCGCGCGCGCGGCCCAGCTCGACGTGTGGGCCTTCGACCGCCTCGACGCCGACGAGGCGCGCGCCCGCTACGCGCGCGAGGTCGAATACACGGACGCGCACGTCGAGAGCCTCCTCGCGGAGCTCGACCGGCGCGGCCTCTACGACTCCAGCCTGATCGTGTTCACCTCCGACCACGGCGAGGCGCTGGGCGACCACGACCTCATCGGGCACGGGCGCAACCTGTTCGACGAGCTCCTGCACGTCCCGCTGATCGTCAAGCCGCCGCGCGGGCACCCGTGGGGACCCGGCGAGGGCGCCGGGCCGCGCGTCGACGCGCGGTTCGTGCGACACGTGGACGTCGTCCCGACCCTGCTCGAGTTGCTGGAGTTGCCCGCCCTTCCCGGACAGCGCGGCGTCTCGCTGCTCGGGAGCGACGCGGACGGCGAGCGAGTGCTCGTCGCGGAGACCCACTCGGCCGGCCGGTACCTGTGCCTGCGCGACGAGCGCTTCAAGCTGGTGCTGCACGCGGAGACCGGCGCCTTCACGATGTACGACCTCGCGGAAGACCCGGGCGAGACCGCCGACGTCTTCGCGCGCTGCTCTGGGCTCCGGCCGGGCTGGCCGGACCGGCTGCGGGCGCACCTGGAAGAGTCGCTGGGACACGCGCCCGCCCCCGTCGACGCGGCGCGCCGGCGAGAGCTCGAGGCGCTCGGCTACGTCGACGACTGAGCGGCGGCCCGCCTACGGGATCGCGACGTCCTGCTCCCGCGCCTCGCCGTCCTTCACCTCGACGTTGACGAGCGCTTCCTCGTCGCCCGCGACGACCTTCAGCACCTGCTCGCCGGGCGCCACGGGCCCGAGGACGTAGGAGCCGTTGGCCTTGCTGAGCGCCTCGCGGTCCGAGTCGATCAGACCGGCCTTCGCGTCCGCCACCGGCGCGGAGGCCTTCGTCACCTTGCCGAAGAGGAAGCCGCCTGCCCGCTCGCGCGCCGCTGGTACTCGGGAACGCGCCGGAGGAGGCTCACGGCGCCTCCGAGCAGCGCGAGGATCACGAGGTACATCGGGCACGGGCAGGCCGCCGCTGATCTCGTGAGCGCGACGGCGTTCGAGCTCGCGGTCGTCGATCACGCCGTAGCGCTCCGCCTGGCCCTCGCCTTCGCGGTTGACGACCGCGATGCGGCCCGCGGGCGCCCCGAGGCCGCGAACGAGCTCGAGCACGGCCTCCTCCTCCAGCGGCGCGCTGGTCGGATGGAGGATCCCCGGCAGGGCGCCGAGCGTGACGGCCTCCCCCGCGTCCTGGGGCAGCGCGTCGCGCAGCTCGTCCACCGGAACGACGACCCGCTGCGTCGGCTCCGCGAACACCACGTAGCGCGTCTCTTCCCCCGCGATCCCGAGGGCGCTGCGGGCGGAGTAGGCCTTCGCGTCCTGCACGTCGAGCGTGACGACCTCGGTGTCCATCATCAAGCCGGCGTTGGGCATGACCGTCGGCCCGCGTGGCGCCTCCGGTGCACGGCGCGTAGAATCCCGAGCTTCCTTGCCGCGCCCGGATCTCCTCGGTCCGGGAAGTGCTGCCTATCCTCCCTGCTCGAGCATGACGAAGCGTGAGACGAGACTCTGGATCGTCGACTCCGACGACATCGGAGAGACCGGCGAGGGTGTTCTCTACGAGACCAAGCCCATCGCGGACTTCCTGAGGCCGGACTCGACCAGCCGCTTCCTCCTGGTGGCGTCCAAGGGATACGGCAAGACCCTTCTCCTGCGGGCCAAGCGCGACCGGCTCGAGCGCGACCGCGAGGGCGTCCACCTCCTGCCGGAGAACCAGTTGACCGACAAGCCGATCGGCCACGTCCGCGTGTTCTCGAACGCGGACGTCGCCCGCATCAGCAACGAGTCCGACTTCTGGCAGACCTGCTGGTCCATCGCGATCGCGGTGGCGATCACCAAGTTCGCGAAGGCCAAGTCGAAGGAGCTCGTGCCGCTCGAGGAGACGAGCTTCAGCTCGGACGAGCTCGCCCGCCTGTTCTCGAACGAGAACCTGCGGACGATCACCGACCACTTCCCGGCGATCCTCAAGCTCAACCCCACCGAGTACCACAAGGCGCGCACCGACTTCACCGAGGTCATCGGCCCCGTCTACCGCCATCTCCACGTGCCGATCGCGTCGTTCGTGGACAACGTCGACCAGTACTTCGACAAGCACCTCGACCGCAACGGCGCCGGGGCGGCCGGCGGCGCGCTGGAGAAGGGCTTCTGGTACCGGGCTCAGACCGGGCTGGCCAGCGCGATCCGCGACCTGCACGGCCACAACAAGCACGTGAAGGTCTTCGCGTCGATCCGCAAGGAGGCCTACCAGCGCCTGATGAGCGAGGAGCAGAAGGCCCTGCAGTTCGAGGGCTCGTCGGTCAACCTCCTCTACGGGCCCGAGGACCTGGAGCGCATCTTCCTGCAGAACCTCGAGGCCGAACCGGACGAGAACTGCGTCGAGCCGGGCCAGCTCGACGACCCGTTCGAGCGCTTCTTCGGCGCCGACAACATGCAGATGTGGCACCCGCACGTCGGCGAGCCGGAGTCGATCTGGGACTACGTCCTGCGCCACACGCTGGGCCGCCCGCGGGACCTGATGAGCATCGGCGCGGGCCTCTCCCAGGTGGGCGGCGAGTTCCGGACGCGCGAGCAGGTCCGGCGAACCGTGAACGCGGTGTCGTCGACGATCGGGAAGGCCTACCTCAACGAGATCCGACCCCACCTCCCCCGCCCGATCGACTTCGAGCGGCTGTTCCGGTTGATCGCGCGGAACATCCTCCCCAAGGGCGAGGTGGAGGCGGTGTCGCGCAAGTACAACCGCGAGATCCACGGCCGCGACGTCGACCCGCGGTCGGACGAGTACGTCCAGGTCTTCAGCGGACTCTATCGCGCCGGTCTCCTCGGCTACGTCGCGCGCGACACCGGCACGACCGAGCCGATGCAGAAGTTCGAGAGCGCCGGCAACCTGCCGCTCATCGGCGACACCGTGCTGCCGCCGTCGGACGTCTACGTCATCCACCCGGTGCTCGACGCGGTGATCGGGATGCTGTCGCCGAGCTACTCCAACGGCTTCGACACCCTGAACATCGCGGGCGCCTGCCGCCCCTGGCGCGACGAGAGCTGCCGGAAGGGCGTCCTCGTGGCGGACTTGGTCGGCTACAGCCGCATCATGGCCGACCCGGCGCTGGCGCTCGTCTTCCAGGGCGACGTGCAGCGCATTCTCGACGACTGCTGCGAGCGGATCGACCACTACGAGGTGGAGAAGGGCGACACCCTGACCCTGATCGATCGCAACCCCGTCAACCTGCGGGACGCCGTGCTGCGGGTGGCCGGCCGCCTGCGCGCGAGCGACTACGCGGCGGAGCTGCGCGTCGGCGCGGACTTCGGCGTGCTCGTCGACGCCGTCGGCGGGGCCGGCGGCCTGGTCGGAATGCCGCTTCGCACGGCGGCGCGGCTCGAGCCGCACGCCAAAGTCGACACGATGGCGATGACCGCGGAGTTCGTCGAGGCGGTGCGGGAGATCGATCCGGGCTTCCGGTGCGAGGAAGTGAAGGGTCACCTCGGAGACCTGCGCCGCGAGGGCGGGCTCTTCGACCTGCGCAAGTCCGACAGCGACCCGCAAACCCTGCGCAAGCTGCACGTCGTCAGCCTGCAGTCGTAGCTCGACGCGGTCGCTTCGCCCGCGCTACGATCCGACCGGAGGATGCAATGGTTCTTCTCGCCGCGCTCGCCCTCTCCGCTTCCGCCGCTTCCCAGGACCTCGAGCTGCGTCCCTGGGCGAAGGCCGTTCCGCTCCGGTTCGAGATCGAAGAGGAACGCAAGGACGCCGATGAGCCCGCGGAGCTCCTCGCGCTGGCGAGGCGCTGCGACGAGCTCGGGCTCTTCGACGAGTACTCTGAAGCGCTCGACGCCATCCTCGCGCAGGACGCCGACCACGCCGGCGCGCGCGCCGCGCTCGGCTACGTCCCGGTCGGCGACGGCTGGAGCTTCGAGGAGCTGGCGCGCTTCGCCGAGACGTCCGAGCCGCTAGCCTTCCCCTCGATCGACGCGGGCAAGCGCAAGAAGCTCCTGAAGGCGCGCGACGCCGACTTCGACAACATCCACACGGGGAGCTTCTATGAGCTCTGGAGCGACCTCGACTACGGCGACGTGCGCGCCTTCAGCCAGGCGCTCACCGACCAGTACAAGCGCTTCAGGGCAACGCTCAAGTTCCCGGCCCAGGACAAGGTGGACGTCTACCTCTTCGGCTCGCGCAGCGAGTTCCTGGCGTTCTACCGCTCGTTCCTGGGCCGTAGCGGTCTCCACAGCGCCGGCGTCTATATCCCTTCCTTTCGCCGCCTGGTGTTCTACGACGACCCGTTCGATCCGGAGGGAGCGATCAACACGGCGCGGCATGAGTGCACACACGCGATGAGCCACCTGAGCTTCGGCGGCGCGCCGCTGCCGAAGTGGTTCGAGGAGGGCATTGCGTGCTTCTACGCCGCGGGGGGCGAGGCCGCCGAGGGACGCTACACAGCGGGCCTCTTCGTGGGAGTCTTGCAGCGCATTCGCTCGGACACGGCCACGCCGCTGGACACGCTGCTCCACATGCCGGCGGACAAATTCGGCGGCGAGCACTACCCCGAGAGCTGGGCGTGGGTCCACTTCCTCCACGCGACCCGCGGTAAGCGGGATTTCGGCGAGTTCCTGCGCGCCCTCCGCGACCGGACGACCCCGGAGCAGGACCGCTCCTCCTGCGCCATGACCACGGCCGAAGTCCTGCGCGACGCGTACGCGGACGACTGGTACTCGCTCGAAGGGGAGTGGGAGCGATACTTCGTCGACGAGTTCGCGCTGAAGAGTCCGCGACAGCTCGTCGACTTCGGCTGGATCGCGTGCAACCGGGCGCGCGGGCTGAACGACCGAGAGGACGCGGAGCGCATGCTGGCCATGGGCCAGCGCGCCTTCGCGTCGGTCCCGCCGGACGCCTTCAAGGACGGTGGCGTCGAGCTGGCCTTCGCGCGCGTCGGCCAGCTCGTGGGGCGCACCGATCTCGAGGTGGACACTCTGGACACGACCCGCGTCGCCCTGCGCGCGATCCGCGACACGCTCAACGCGATCCCCGACGGCGTCGACGACGCCCGCAAGGGCCATTGGGCGGTCTCGGCGCTCTACGCCCTGGCCCGGATCACCCCAATCCGGCAAGCCGCGAACGGCGGCGGAGACTTTCGCTCTTCGCAGGTGACCGCCCTCGCCCGCGACGGCGACGACGAGCGGGAAGAGCGTCAAGCCGTCATCGTTCTCTACGACGAGATCCTGGCGATCGCCCAGGGCTCGCTGAGCCGGGCCCTGACGGCCGATCCACTTCACCGCGACGCCGCGCGCAACGCGCTATGGATCGCGGCCGATTTCGACCCCACCGCGCTCGCGAGCGTGTTCGCGATCCTCCGCCTCCAGGTCGAGGTGGACCCGGATGATCACAGTCTCGCGGCGCTCGCCGTGGCTTACGCCCGGCTCGGCGACGTTGCCTGGGCGCGGATGGTTCTCGACGAGGCCGAGGCCATCTCCGCGGAGCCCTCCACGCTGGGCGTCTATCGCGACTACATCGACTGACCCGCCGCTACCTGGCGCAGGGCAACGAACCGTTCTCGCAGCGCGGGCAGTCGACGCGGGGCGGCTCTCTCTCGCAGGCGACGATACCGTCGTCGCACGCGCCGCACCGGTCGAATCCCTTGCGCGAGCACGACCCGCAGGGCTCCTTGTTCGACTTGCTCGAGCCGCTGAAGATCGTTCGCGTCACGCCGGTGCCATAGCAATGCTCGCATCGACGAACGCCCTCCGTGCAACGGTGGCAGAATCGGCGACCGGTGTCGGCGCAGTGCTCGCAACGCTCGGGGAGCGTCCGCTCCCCCGAGCACCACGTGCACGGGATGGAGTCCCTGCCGTCGCAGACGAGACAGCGATCGGGCCGGTTGTTGGGGCACGGAAAGAGGCCCTGGCCAAGGCACGCCTGGCAATCGACGACCGACTTCCCCTTTCCCTTGCAGCGGTGGCATTGGACCTTCGCGCGCCCTTCGCAGAACCCGCAGCCGATCGTGCCCTTGCGCTTGCAGACCTTGCAGGGGTCCTCCTCGCCGGACCTCCACCTGATCTTCTTCCTGCCCCCGCACGACGGGCAGGGCCGCTTGCCCTTCGTGCACAGCCTCGAGAGGCATTCGATCCGGCGCTTGCCCGAGCAGTTCGAGCAGATCTGCTTGTAGCTCCCCTTCCCTTCGCAGGCGCCGCACTCGAAGCGGCCCTTCGCGTCGCACAGCTCGCAGTCGGGCGCGCAATCGCCGACCGCGGGCTCGGGCGCGCCGAAGGGCAGGAAGAACGCGAGCGCGAGCGCGGCGAGCAGGCGGAGCATGGCCCCATTATGCGCTCGCCCGGGGCCGTTTTGGAGACGCCTACGCCATCGACGTCCGGATCCTGATCTCGCCCTCCAGGGTGCGATGGACCGGACAGCGGTCGGCGATCTCCATCAGCCGCTTCCGCTGCGCGTCGTCGAGCGGACCCTCGAAGGCGATGGATCGATCGATGACGTCGACGAAGCCCTCCTCCGTCTCGCAGTCCGCGCAGTCCTCGGCGTGCGTCCGCGAGTGCTTGAGCCGCACCTCGATACCCTCGACCGGCCACTTCTTCCTGTCCGCATACATGCGGAGCGTGATCGACGTTCATGTGCCTAAGGAAGCGAGCAGCAGGCCGTAGGGCGTCGGGCCCTGGTCGGTGCCGCCGACGCGCACCGGCTCGTCGGCCCAGAGCTCGTGCTTCCCCGCGAGGACCCGCGTGGCGTAGCCCGCCGGCCCGCCGCGGACGACCACCTCGCCCTCGTCCGCCTCCACCGCCTCGGCCGGCGCGTCCACGTAGCGCGAGGCCCACGCGGCGAGCACCGTTCCCGCGTAGCGCGCGTCGCCCGCGCTCGAGAGCAGCAGATGATCCGCCCGGTCGAGGGAGACGAAGCTCTTCGGGTGGCGGGCCGCCTCGAAGATCCGGCGCGCGTGGTCGATGTGCACGACCTCGTCGACCGGCGAGTGCAGGACCAGGAGGGCGCGGCGGAGGCGTCCGATCTCGTCGCGCAGGCGGTGCTCCTCGAGGTCCTCGAGGAGCTGGCGCTTGATCGTGAACTCGCGGCCGCCGAGCTTGAGCCGCGCCTCGCCCCTGGCCTCGACGTCCGGCGCCATGCGGGTGAGCAGCGTGCTCAGGTGCGCCGCCTCGCTGGGCGCCCCGATCACCGCGACGGCCTTCGACGCGGCGATCCTCCGCGCCCCGGCCAGGACGGCCGCGCCGCCCAGGGAGTGCCCGATCAGGACACGCGGGGCGGCGAACTCGGCGCGCATGTGGTCCGCGGCGGCGACGAGGTCGTCCAGGTTCGAAGAGAAGTTGGTCTCGGAGAAGTCGCCCTCGCTCTCCCCCAGGCCCGTGAAGTCGAAGCGGAAGACCGCGACGCCGGCGTCGGCGAGCGCCGTGCTGATCACGCGCGCGGAGCGGAGGTCCTTCGAGCAGGAGAAGCAGTGCGCGAAGAGCGCCCAGCCCCGCGGCTCCCCCACGGGCGTCTCCACGCGCGCGGCGAGCTGCTGTCCGTCCGAGCCCGGGAACCTGATGAGACGGCTTTGGATCGACACGGCCGGACCAACTTAGCGAGAGAAGCCGGGCCCGCGCAAAGCGCGCGCCCGCAACCGCCGACGGTTGCGGGTCGTTTCGCGGCGAAACCCGAATCCGCCCCCGCCCCGCTCGCGAACCGTTCGGCGAGCGCTCGGGGACCGATGCCAGGCGCTCACGCGCGTCGGACGGGGTGACCTCTTCCCCCGCGACCGGACGCAAGCGGCGGAGTGGGCAGGCTCCGCCGCGATCCCGAGCGGGACGGCAGGCACGCCGTCCCGCTCCCCTTCCAACCGCCTTGACGGAGCTTCCCGCGATGAACCACTACGCGATGGCCAAGGGGCTCTTCCTGGGGGCCGCCTTCCTCTCCTTCCTCCTGTCCGTCGGCCTCTGGTTCCTGGTCGACCGCGAGCAGGGGATGTTCGTCGGCCTTTGGGTCCCCTCGATCCTCGCCCTGGGGGCGATCTTCCTGAACCGAGGAGAGGCCGCCGGGAATTGAGCTCCACACGGCCCCTTCCGGCGCTCCCCGCCCCCGGGTCGGAAGGAACTTCTGCGACTTCCTTTCTTTCGTCCGGTTAAGGTGTCGGTATGAGCGCCGACCGTCTACTGCCCGCTTCCGCCGTCCTGTGCACCCTGGCCTGGGCCGCCGACGCCCAGACGCCTCTGACCACGGAGCTGGTGGCCGAAGGCCTGCTGGCGCCGGTGCACGCCGCGGCCCCCCGCGGCGACGACCGCGTGTTCGTCGTCGAGCAGGGCGGGCTGATCCGCGTGGCGGTCGACGGGGTCGTCCTCCCGACGCCCTTTCTGGACGTGACGCCCAAGCTGTCCGCGCTGCTCGGCGAGTCGGGGCTCTTCGGCATGGCGTTCCATCCCGACTACGCGAACAACGGCTACTGCTACGTCCACTACACCGACGTCAACTTCGACACGACGGTCGAGCGCTACACGGTGTCCGCCGGCGATCCGAACGTGGCCGACCCCGGTTCGGCGACGCTCATCCTCTTCGAAGACCAGACCAACGCCTTCCACAACGGCGGCGGGATCGAGTTCGGTCCCGACGGCAACCTCTACGTCGCGATCGGGGACGGCGGCGTGCAGGGCCCGGACTGCCCGGCGCAGAACCTCGGGAACATGCTCGGCACCATCGTGCGGATCGACGTCGACTCCGCGTTCCCCTACGCCATCCCGCCGGACAACCCGTTCGTGGGCGTGCCCGGCGTGCGGGAGGAGATCCTCCACTACGGCCTGCGCAACCCGTGGCGCTTCACCATCGACCCGGTCACGAAGGAGATGTTCATCGGCGACGTCGGCGCGTTCACGTACGAGGAGCTCGACTATGCGCCCCCCGCGGCCAAGGGGCTCAACTTCGGATGGCCGGCCGAGGAGGCGCTGCACTGCTTCGACTTCGGCTTCTGCGGCCCCACCTACGCGACCTGCGGCGACCCGTCCTTCACGCCGCCGATCCTCGAGACCAGCCACATTCAGCCGCCCTTCACCTGCGCGATCATGGCCGGCGTCGTCTACCGCGGCTGCGCGATCCCCGACCTCCAGGGCAGCTTCTTCTTCTCCGACTACTGCACCGGCGAGTTCCAGAGCTTCGAGTACGACCAGGCCCTGGGCATCACCAACCTTCAGGACCGCACCGCCGAGCTCGCGCCCTTCTTCCCGCAATCGCAATTCGTCACGTCCTTCGGCGTCGACGGGCGCGGCGAGATGCTCTTCGTCTACCACGTCAGCCCGGAGTTCGACGGCAAGGTGTACCGGGTGATCCCCGCGTCGCCGCCCGCCGCGGACTGCGACCTCAACGGACTCGACGACGCCTGCGAGATCGCCGCGGACGCCGTGCTCGACCTCGACCAGAACGGCGTGCTCGACGAGTGCCAGTCGCTCAGCGCGGACACCTTCGCCGTCTCCATCGCGGACGGCGGAACGCAGAACTTCGCGCTCCACGCCGGCTTGGGCTTCGCCGGGCGCTTGTACGTGCTCGCCGGCTCGATCAGCGGCACGACGGGAATCGACCTGGGCGGCGTGACGATCCCGCTCCACCTCGACGCCTACACGCACTTCGGAATCGTCCACCCGCTGACACCGCCCCTGTTCGACAACCAGGGCTTCCTGGACTCGGCCGGCGAAGCCTCGGCCCGCTTCACCAGCGACCCGGGCGTGTTCTCGCCATCGATGATCGGGTTGAACGTCTACCACGCGTACGCGCTCGTCGATCCCGTCCTGGGCGTCGACTTCGCGAGCAACTTCGTGCGCTTCCAGTTCACGCCGTAGGAGCTCGTCCGGGGCGCAAGTCGCCGCGAATGCCCCGGGCCCGCCCGCGTAGGCCCTTCGCGGAGGTGCTCGATGCGGAACCGAACTTCCCGAAGGCGGCCCTACTGCCTGCGGTGCTACGCGCCGCTCAAGGGCGAGCTCCGGAAGGGAGCGCGCACGATCTGCCCGCGCTGCGGCTTCGTGAACCTGAAGGTGGACCGGGCGGTGTTCTGGACCAAGGAGCGCCGGCTGCTCGAGCTGGAGAGCCTCGCCAAGGGCGTCATCGTCGTGTTCATGGTCGTCATTGGGCTGCTCATGCTCTGGGGCGCGGGAAACAAGATGAGCTTCGGGCTGGGCCAGGGCTGGGCGGTCGGCTTCCCGATCCTGTTCGGTGTGCTGCTCTGGGAGACGGCCTCCAAGATCACGCGCTGGAAGCCATACCTCCGCGTGGGGCTCGTCTGGTCGATCCTGGCCGCCGCTCCCGGCATCGGCTTGCTGCTCGTCGCGATGCTCCCGGAGCTCTCCCCGCTCGCGCGCGCCGTTCTCGCGGCGACGTCTCTGCCGTGGTTCGGCGTCGCGTTCGGCATTTGGCGCCTCGAGGCCGCCTGCGCGCGCTGGCGCGCGCGGCGGATCCTCGCCCAGGGCCCCTCCTAGGAAGCGACGCACCCTCCCGGGACCTGCTACGATCACGGCGATGGGTCAGGAGCCCCCCTTCGACCTCGCCGGGCGCGTGGCCGTCGTCACCGGCGGGGCGCGGGGGATCGGGCTCGCCGCGGCCGAGCGCCTGGGCGAGGCCGGCGCGGCGCTGGCGGTCGTCGACCGCGACCGGGCGGGAACCGACGCCGCGGTCGAGCGCCTGCGCGAACACGACCTGCGCGCGATCGGCATCGCCGCGGACGTGACGAGCGAAGCGGACGTCGCGCGGATGACCGAGGAGGTGCTCGCCGAGCTCGGCGGCCTTCACGTCCTGGTTTGCTCCGCGGGCGTGGTCGGCCGCAACGCCTTCGCCTGGGAGACGTCGGTCGAGGAGTGGCGCGCGGTGCTCGAGACGAACTTGACCGGCGTCTGGCTGTGCAACCGAGCCGCCCTCGGCCCGATGCGCGACCAGGGATACGGGCGGATCGTCAACGTCGCGTCGATCGCGGGCAAGGAGGGCAACCCGAAGCTCGGGCCCTACTCCGCGTCGAAGGCGGGCGTCATCGGCCTGACGAAGTCGCTCGCCAAGGAGGTGGCGGACACGAACATCCGCGTGAGCTCGATCGCGCCCGCGGTCATCCAGACGCCGATGCTCGACCAGGTCACGCCGGAGACGATCGACTACATGGTCTCGAAGATCCCCGTCGGGCGGACCGGCACGCCCGAGGAAGTCGCGGCCCTGATTCACTATCTCGTCAGCGAGGAGTGCAGCTTCAGCACCGGCGCGTGCTTCGACGTGTCCGGCGGGCGCGCCACGTATTAAGGAGGAAGAAAGCCAATGAAGAAGGTCTCCATCGGCTCGTGGGCCTACACGATCGGCCCGTACGCGGACCACCCCGTCGACTTCGACACGGTCTGCGACCGTCTGCGCGAGCTCGGCTTCGACGGCGTCGAGCTCGGCGCCTTCCCGCCGCACCCCAACCCCGACGACCTGCCCGGGGAGGAGGAGCGCGCGGCGCTCAAGGCGAAGCTCGAGGAGAAGGGGCTCGGCGTCAGCGGGCTCGCCGCCAACCTGTGGGGCGAGAAGCTGATCAACACCGCCGACCCGAGCGCGTACTTGGACGCCTTCACGCGCAACGCAGCTTTCTGCCGCGACCTCGGCGTCGCCGGCATCCGCGTCGACACCGTGCAACCGCCCACCATCTTCGACGAGGTCGACGCCGGCACAGCCTTCGAGCGCGTGACGTCGACGTGGAACCGCTGCGCGGACATCGCGGCGGACCACGGCCTGTACGTCGCCTGGGAGTTCGAGCCGGGCTTCGCCTTCAACAAGCCCTCCGACGTCCTGCGCGTGCTCGACGCGGTGGACAAGCCGAACTTCGGCATCCTCTACGACACGAGCCACGGCCACATGTGCTCCGTCGTCGGCGCGCGCCAGCCCGGCGAGAAGGAGACGCTGCCGGGAGGCCAGGTGGAGCTGATCGGCAAGCTCTCCGGCCGGATCAACCACATCCACCTGATCGACTCCGACAACACCTGCCACAAGGACGCCGACGGCAACGACGAGACGTCGATGCACCTGCCGTTCGGCGACGGGGTGGTCGACTTCAAGCCGATCCTGCCGAAGCTCGCCGCCGAGAGCCTCCCCCACGACTGGTGGACGATCGACCTCTGCTTCTGGCCGGACGCGTGGGACGCGACGAAGGCCTGCAAGGAGACCGTCGACCGCTTCGTCGAGCGGTACGGGTAGCCGCCATGACCAAGCCGCTGCGCATCGGGATGATCGGGTACGGCTTCATGGGCCGCGCCCACTCCAACGCCTACCTGAAGGTGAACCGCTTCTTCCCGGATCTGGAGCACCGGCCCGTGCTCCAGGTCGCCTGTGCCCGCAACGCGGAGAAGACGCGCGACTTCGCCGAGCAGTGGGGCTACGCCGACGTCGAGACGGACTGGCGCAAGCTGGTCGAGCGCGACGACGTGGACGCGATCGACGTCGGGTGCCCGAACGACTCGCACCGCGACGTCGCCGTCGCCGCGGCGAAGGCGGGCAAGTGGGTGCTCTGCGAGAAGCCGCTGGCGATGAACGCCGCCGAGGCGGAGGAGATGACCCGCGCCGTCGAAGCGGCCGGCGTGCCGAACATGGTGTGGTTCAACTACCGCCGCGTGCCCGCCATCGCGCTCGCGCGCCAGGTCGTGGAAGAGGGCCGCGTCGGCCGGCCGTTCCACTACCGCGCGACGTACCTCCAGGACTGGACGATCAGCGCGGACGTTCCCCAGGGCGGCGCGGGGCTCTGGCGCCTCGACGTCGACGTCGCCGGCTCGGGCGTCACAGGCGACCTCCTGGCGCACTCGATCGACACCGCGATGTGGCTCAACGGGCCGATCGTGCAGGTGGTCGCGGACACCGAGACCTTCGTCAAGGAGCGCGTCCACCAGGAGACCGGCCAGCCGCAGCCGGTCGGCATCGACGACGCCTGCATGTTCCTCGCGCGCTTCGCCAACGGCTCGATGGGCACGTTCGAGTCGACGCGCTACGCCCGCGGGCGGAAGAACTACAACACCTTCGAGCTCAACGGCGCCGACGGGTCGGTGCACTTCGACCTCGAGGACCCGCAGTACCTCGACTTCTTCGAGTACGCGCGGCCCTCGACGGGCACCAAGGTCGAGGACCACCTGACCGGCTGGCGGCGGATCCACGTCACCAACTCGGAGCACCCGTACATGGACAAGTGGTGGGTGCCCGGCTGCACGATCGGGTACGAGCACACGTTCGTGAACGCGCTCGCGGACTTCCTCGAGTGCGTCGAGCAGGGCCGGCCGTTCGAGCCGGACTTCCGCGCGGCGCTCGGCACGCAGCGCGTCTGCGACGCCGTCCTGGAATCGGCCCGCGAGAAGCGCTGGGTCGACACGGGCGTGGAGCCGTCCGAGTGAAGATCGGGATGAACATGCTCCTCTGGAGCGCGACGATCACCGACGAGCACTTCCCGCTCTTCGCGATGCTGAAGGGCACGGGCTACGACGGCGCCGAGATCGTCGTCTGGGAGGGATCCGCGGACCACTTCGAGCGCGTCGGGCGCGAGCTCGCCGACCAGGGGCTGGAGCCGACCGCGCTGACGTCCTGCGGCCTGGAGACGAACCCGATCAGTCCCGATCCCGCCGTGCGCGCCGAAGCGGTCGACCACTTGAAACGATCGATCGAGCGCGCCAGAGCCCTTGGAGCGAGCGTCCTCGTCGGTCCGTTCCACTCCGCCTACGCGGAGTTCCTCGACCGGGGCCCCACGGAGGACGAGCGCCAATGGTGCGCCGAAGTTCTGCGCGCGGCCGCCGAGGAGGCCGAGCAGGCGGGCATCCGGCTCGCGGTCGAGTTCCTGAACCGCTTCGAGTGTTACTTCCTCACGACCGCCGTCGACGCCCGCGACCTGGTGCGCCGCGTGGACCATCCGTCGCTCGCGATGCTCTACGACACCCACCACGCCCACATCGAGGAGAAGGACGTCGCCATCGCGATCACCTCCTGCGCGCGCGAGATCGGCCACGTCCACGTCAGCGAGAACGACCGCGGCACGCCGGGCACGGGGCAGGTCGACTGGGACGCGACGTTCGAGAGCCTGAAGGCGATCGACTACGACGGCTGGCTCGTCATCGAGGCCTTCTCCCGGCTCGACCCCGAGTTCGCCGCGGGGATCCGCGTATGGCGCGACTTCTTCCGCTCGCCCGACGACGTGCAGCGCCAGGGCTGGCGCTTCCTCCGCGACCGCTTGGCGGGCTGACTCAGCGCCCGAGCGCGAGATCCTCCGGCCGCACGCCCTTCTTCGCCTTCCCGAAGCCGAAGGGCGAAGCGTCGTAGTCGCCGACGAAGTCCACGTCGCTCCGCGCCGGGATGTTCTCCTCCATGCCGAGCCCCCAGTAGCACGCGTTGACGAGCAGCCGCCGGAGGCCTTCGCTCTCGAGGTCCTGCGAGGCGCCGATCGTCGAGCAGACCACGCGTTGAGGCGGCCCGGACTCGCGCGCGATCGCGCGCGTCCACACGATCGGCATCATCGGCGCGTTCTTCGCGCCCGCGACGGGCGCGGCGTCGGGCGTCATGCCCGCCAGAACCTGCCCGCGGACGAGCACCGTCGCGTCGGGAGGCAGCTCTCCCACCGTGTACACGTCGGTCGGCCCCCAGACGTCGCCGACGCCGCGCAGGATCGGGTGGTCGCGCCGGTCCTCCTCCAGCACGCCGCGGGTGCTCTCCGAACCGTGCGCGCCGTGGTGCGCGACCCAGGTCTCGCCCAGGATCTGCTTGCCGAAACCGCCCTTCCACTCGCGGTCGTTCCAGCCGTAGCGGCGGTACGCGCTCTCCTCGTCGCGGCGATAGTCGAAGGCGTGCGTCGACGTGCGCAAGCCGACGAGCGGCTTGCCGGCCTCGACGAAGTCGACGAAGTGCTTCATCGCCTCGTCGGGCAGCTCCCGGAAGCGCAGGAAGCAGATCATCAGGTCGGCGCGATCGAGGTGCTCCAACCCCGGGACGTTCGTCTGCTCGTCGGGATCGATCGCGCCCGTCTCCGGATCGATCGAGAAGAGCACCGTGCAGCGGAACCCGTGGCGCCGCGCGAGGATCCGCCCGAGCATCGGCAACGCCTCCTCGGAGCGGTACTCCTCGTCGCCGGCGATGAGCACGACGTGCTTGCCGTTCGCCCGCCCGTCGGCGGGCTCATAGACAACCCACGGCTCGGAGGCGGGGCCGTCCTGGAACCAGGCGAGCCCGAACAAGAGGGCGAGGCGGATCGCCATCCATGGAGCGTAGAGCGCGCTCGCCCGCGCCGGCAAGGGCCGAAACGGGCGGCGCTTTCATCCCGCGACCGGGCCGGTAGGATGGCGGCCAACCCTCCGGAGGTGAAAGAAGACGCATGGCCGAAACCGTATTCCTAGTCGGGGTCGACGGAAGCGACGGAGCGAAGCGCGCCGCCGAGTTCGCCGCCGCGCGCGCGCGCGGCGAGGGCGCGACGCTGCGACTCGTGCACGTCGTCGACTGGTCGCCCTACGAGATCATCGACGTCTCCGAGGCGGCCATGCGCCACGCCGAGCGCGAGAAGGAGATCGAGGCGGCGCAGAAGGAGATCCTCGATCCGCTCGTCAAGGAGCTGTGCGACGGGATCAAGGTGGAGACCGAGGTGCACCACGGCCACGCCTCCGAGACCATCGCGCGCCTCGCGGAGAAGGGCGTGACGCAGGTCTTCGCGGGCCGGCGCGGCCGCTCCAAGCTGACCGCCCTCCTCTTCGGGAGCGTGGCCGGCGGCCTGGTCCAGGTGTGCCCGGTGCCGCTCACGGTCGTCCCGTAGACGCGGAACCGCGGGGAATCCCCCGTTCCCATTCCTCGGCCTGCCGGAGCGGAGGCTCAAGGAAGCGATCGAGCGGAACGAGAGATAGCGCGTGTCCACCGAGCTCTCCCTTCCGCCCCTCCCGGGAGCTCCGGTCCTCATCACCGCGCCGACGACGCGGTGCGGGACCACTCTCCTGCAGCGGCTCCTGAACTCGTCCGCGAACGGCGTCGTCTTCGGCGAGGGCGTCGCCGGCTGTCTTCTGGACGCCGTGCGCCAGCTCGCTGCGCAGTGGTCGAGCGTCGCGCCGCGCGCGGAAGAGCACCGCCGCGACCTCGCGCGCGCGCTCGGCGGCGAGCAGTTCTGGTGCCCCCATCTCCTGCCCGACCCCGACGCCTGGCTCGGCCTCTGGCACGAGGCGTTGGCGCGCTTCCTTCGTTTCCACGAAGCGGAGGTCCTCGGTCTGGGGCGGACGGAGTGGGGAAGCAAGCGACCCACCCTGCCGGTCGCGCTGCTGAAGCTCACGCTGAAGTTGATTCCGCGGGCGCGCGTCCTCTACGTCACGCGCGGCGTCGTGGACGTCGCGCGCTCCGCGAAGAGCCGGCGATTCGCGAAGACGGCGCAGGACCTCGAGTCGCTTGCCGCGACCTGGCGGGAGAACCTGACCGCCGCCCTCGAGCTGCGCGAGCACGAGCGCGTGCTCTTCCTGAGGCTCGAGGACGTCGACGCCGGCGTGCTGCCGGAGCTCGAGCGCTTCACCGGGATGCACGGTCTGGACGCCGGGGTCCTCGCGACCCGCGTCAACACCTGGTCCGGACAGGAGGCCGGCGGACACGCCCCCGGGGAGTACGTCGCGCCGGCGCCGCTGACCGACTTCGAGCAGGAGCTCGTCGTGAAGACCGCCGGACACCTCCACGAGGCCTACGGGGCGCTGCCGATCGGTCCGGTCCGCTCCGCCTGACGCCGCTGCGCGCCGGCGGCGCCGGCCGGTCGCGGAATCCCGGCGTCCGACTAGAATCCTCGCGTTGGGCTCAGAACGAGACCTCGGCGCGTATCGCATCCTCGGACAGCTCGGACGGGGAGGGATGGGGGTCGTCTACCTCGCGCGCGCCCCCGACGGCGCCGCGTGCGCGCTCAAGGTGCTGCGCGAGGAATACTCGCAGCTCACCGAGCTGCGCCGGCGGTTCGAGCGCGAGGCGCGCATCGCGCTCTCGGTGCGTCACCCGAACCTCGTCCCCGCGATCGACGCCGGCGAGGTCGAGGGCCGGCTCTACCTCGCGAGCGAGCTCGTCGACGGCGGAACGCTCAAGAGCCTGTTGCAGACGGTCGGCCGGCTCGCCCCGGCGCTCGCCGTCGCCGTGACGCGGGACGTCCTGTCGGGATTGAGCGCGCTCGCGCGCCATCACCTCGTCCACCGGGACCTCAAGCCGCACAACGTGCTGCTCGAGCGCTCGGGTCGCGCGCGCGTCACCGACTTCGGCCTCGCGCGGCCGACCGCCGGCAACCCGACGCGCTACACGCGCACCGACCAGTTCATCGGCTCGCCCTACTACGTGGCCCCGGAGCAGATCGTCCGCGCCCCGGGCGAGGAGGTCGACGCGCGCTGCGACCTGTACGCGCTCGGCGTGCAGCTCTACGAGTGCCTGTGCGGCGCGCCGCCGTACGGCGGCCACTCGCGGCTGGCGGTGCTCGAGAGCCACCTGCACGGGGAGGTCCCCGACGTCCGCGCCCTCTGCCCGGAGGCGGGCGACGGACTCGCCGAGCTCGTGTCCGCGCTCCTGGAGAAGAAGCCGGACGCACGGCCGCCGACGCCCGAGTCCGTGCTCGCGCGGCTCGACGCGCTCGCGGGGAGCTTGCCGCCCGCCCCGGAATCGATCGCGGAGCTCCTCGCGGAGCGCGCGCCGGAGAAGGCCGCGCCGGCGCCGTTGACGGAGCTCTCGGTGACGTCGCGCCTGGCCGCCAGCGACGGCGACACCCTCCCGCTCGGCGAGCTCGACGCCGCGCCTCAGGACCCGACGCAGAGCTCGTCGTAACCGATCGACGGCGGGAAGAGCGCGAGCCGCAGGCCGGCGACGTCGGGCTGCGCGAAGCGATAGACGCGCTCGTGGAAGAGCGGCAGGAAGAGCGCCTGCCGGCGCGCCTCGTGCTCGAAGTCGCGGTAGATCGCGCGGCGCGCCTTCGGGCTCGGCTCGCTGCGGGCGCGTCCGATCCAGTCGTCGAGCTCCGGCGAGGAGCAGTACCTGCGCACGGCGCCGACCCGCGAGTCGAAGAGCCCGTGCAGGAAGCAGTCGGCGTCGGGGTAGAGCGCGGTCCACGGGCCGACCACGAGGTCGGTGCTGCCCTTCTCGAGGTGCTCGAAGAATCCCAGCGGGCTCTGGTTCTCGATCGTCACCTCGACGCCGTGCCGGCGCAGCCCGTCGAACACGGCCTGCGCCGTGCCGAGGTAATGCCCGCTCGGGTGCGGCAGCACGACGGCGGTCAAGAAGAGCGGACCGGGCGTCGGATCGTCCCTCCGCTCGCGGCGCGGCGGGCGGGGATGCGTGCCGATCCGCCCGGCCTCGGAGCCGATGAGCCCCGGCGGAACGAGCGTGCCCGCCAGCACCGCGTGGCGCGGCAGCGAGGCGCGGACCAGCCGCGCGACGTCGGCGGAGCGCAAGAGCGCCCGGCGCACGTCGACGTCGGCCAGCGGACCGCTCAGCGTGTTGAACTGCATCACCACGGTCGTCGGGCGCGGCGCCTCGCGGTAGCCGCCGCCGAGCGTCGAGTCGTAGCGCAACGCCTCCGCGTCGGCGGGCAGGAGGTCCGAGGCGAGCGAGAAGCGCCCCGCGCGGAACTCGGCGAGGATCTCCTCGGGCGGGACGTTGAAGTAGAACACCAGCCCGCCGCTGCGCGGATGACCGCGGCGCCAGTAGGCGGGGTTCGCCTCGAGCTCCAGTCGCTCGCCCGGATCGAAGTGCAGCACCCGGAACGGCCCGGTGCCGAGGAAGCGCTCCCGCGCGTCGCCGCCGCCGGCGCCGCCGCCCTCCGGGAGGATCGCGGTGGCCGGGTGGCTCAGGATGTGCGGCAGGAGACCGACCGGCCGCTCGAGCTCGATCGCGAACTCGCGGTCGGACAGCACGGTGAGCCCCTCGAGGTCGGTCTGCTCTCCGCCGGCGACCGCGCGCGCGCCGCGGACCGGCGCGAGCAGCGTGCGGCCGAGCCCGCCGCGGCGCAGGAGTCGCTCGAACGTGTAGCGCACGTCGCGCGCGGTCAGGCGGCGCCCGTCGTGGAAGTGCACGCCGTCG
>JANQEJ010000357.1 GCA_028278425.1 Planctomycetota bacterium
CTCTCCGGCGATTACCGCGGCGGGACTTGCACCCGCGAGTCCGACACAGCGTGCTCCGCGGTCCTCCGCTACCCAACGGGTGACCGGGGACCGCTTCGCGTCAGGACGCACCATGGTCCAACAGCGTGGGGAGGGCTGTGCGTGTGACTCGCCGTCTTCCCTTGAGGGCACAGAGTTGGAGTTGCGGTTCCGTTCGTAGCCTTGAGAGACCAAGATTTCGGGCATTCGCACACCGGCGCTGGTTCGCGTTTAGAAGAACCCGCCCGTCGAGAGTCCGACACCCACGACGACGAGCCCCAGCGACAGCACGGTGACCGCCCAGGCGTGCTTCGCATACACGTCGATCCCGCCGGCCTCGAGCTGCGGCAGCACGCGGAGCTTCGCGTGCACGGCGAGCCCGAAGATCCCGAAGAGAAGCAGGAGCTTGAGCGCGATGTGCGACACCGGGAACGCGGTGAGGTCCGACCAGGCGACGCTCTCCGGCTTCGCGCGGACCGCGAGCCAGATGCCCGTCGCGATCTGCACGAGCAGCGCCGGCATCGCCAGCGGCTCGTAGCCCTGCTCGAAGTCCTGCACGACGCGCGGATCGTTCGCCCGGCGCGCCCGCGGAAGGACGACGAGCGTCAGCACGACGTGCCCCCCGACCCAGACGGCGGCGCCGAGCACGTGCAGGAGGATCAGGATCTGGGTCACCAGGCGGGAGCGTACTCGAACGCGGGCGGCGCGGCGACGGTCCTACGGCGCTCGCGGGCGGCCGCTACGCCCGAAAGCGGATGTCGCGCGCTGCATCCTTGGGAGAGGCTTGGAATGCACGTTCCCAACCACCGTCCGGAGCGCTCCCATGGGTCCCCCGTCCGCCTCCCTTGCACGCTTCGCCGCGCTGCTGCTCCTGGTTCCTCTTGCCCACGCCGCGGAGATTCACGTGCCGGGCGACTTCGATGACCTGCAGGCCGCGATCGACGCGGCGTCGCCGGGCGACACCGTCGTCGTGCACGGCGGGACGTGGGGTCCGATCGTGATCGCGACGCCCCTGCAGATCGTGGGTGACCCTGCGCCACTGATCGTCGGAGACGGTCCGCCGTTCGGGTCGTTCGACGGCCCGATCACGCTCGCCGGACCGGGGAATGGCACCGTGACGCTCTCCAACCTCAACGTTGGCGGAACGATCCACGGCTTCTTCTACAGCCACAGCGACCCGGGCATCGGCGGCGGGGGCTTCGACGCGCTCCACGTCCACGACTGCGAGGTCCGCGCGCCCGACTGGGAGTTCCTGACGGGCATCGGCGTCGGCGAGCCGGCGATCGATGTGTCGACTCCGTTCGTGCTGGTCGAGCGCTCGATCCTTCAGGGCTCCGCCTCGAAGAGCGACCCGTTCTCGCCCATCTCGGGCAGCGCGCCCCCCGGGTCGATCGGGCTGCGCGCTTCGGGGACGGTCTTGTTGCTCGATTCGACCGTGCGCGGCGGCAGCGCGGGACCGTACTTCCACAACGACGTGCTCTGCAGCGGCGGTTGCCCGCCCTACGGGACCGGAGGCACCGGCGTGGTGTGCGAGGAGCTTCACCACGCCGCGAGCACCATCGAGGGCGGGGAAGGCGCCGACTGGTTCGGCGTCTCCGGCGGCTTCTGCTGCACGCAGCCCGACGGCGTCGCGATGCAGGTCAACGGGGAGGTCCAGCTCGCGAACGACCTCGTCGCTTCCGGCTCGATGCAGATGGGCGCGACGTACTCGCTGGACTGGTCGACCGCCGGACCGACCGCCACGCTCTTCTGGTCGCTGGGGGCCGATCCGCCGATGTTCCTCTCCGGGCTCGGCTACGTCTACCTCGACGCTCCGACGACCCGGATTCTGGGACCTGTTCCCTCACCCTCCGGCTTCTCGCTCGTCCTTCCGCTCGCGCCGTCGGCGGCCGGGCTCGAGGTCGGCTTCCAGGTTCTGGATCACGGGTCCTACCTGTCGCGGCCTGTGTTCGGGACGCTTCTGCCCTGAGCAGCCGCCCTTCCCGGATCACTTCAACGCATCGAACGCGATCAGCGCCATCGCCGTGCCGTACGCCCGCCCCATCGCCGGCGTGTCGACGAACGAGCCGTCCGGCTGGCGCGCCGCAAGCACGAGCTCGAGCAGCTTCGTCCGCGTGCGCGCGTCCGCGGGCAGCTCCGCCTGGGCGAGCGCGGCGTAGGCGTAGTCGAAGAAGAGGTAGTGGCAGCCCTGCCCGTGCGGGCCGGCGTGCATCATGACCTTGCCCTGCTCGGCGGCGTAGAGGTGCTGGTACTTCAGGAACTTGTCGAGGGCGTCGCGCAGCCGCTCCGGGTCGCTCTTGCCGGCGCGCAGGAGCGCGAGCTCGCAGGCGGGTCCGCGGCCGACGGAGCCCGGGTCCGCAGTGCCCGCCATCGTGGTGTCCGTGGCGTGGAAGAGGAAGTAGGAGAAGATGCCGTCGTCGCCGCGCATCCGCTCGAGCGCGGACACCGCGGGATCGATCACCTCGTCGGGAACGGAGAAGCCCGCCTCGCGCGCCTGCGCGAGCGCCAGGATCGCGGCGGCGGTCGTGAAGCTGATCGAGTTCGCGGGCGCGCCGTCGCCCTCCATGTCGTTCGTGACGTAGTAGCTCCAGCCGCCGCCCTCCTGCTGGCGCGTCGCCAGGTCCTGGACGAGGGCGTTCGCCGCCGGGCGCAGGCCCTCCATGTCGCCGATCCCCGCCTGGAGCGCCTCCGTCAGGAAGGCGAGCATCATCGAGTTGCTCCACGTCATGAAGTCCATGAAGAGGACGAGGGGCGGCGTCTCCTCGCGCTCTTCGATGGACTCGAGCAGATAGCCGAGCGCGGCGCGCGCGGCCTTCTCCGTGTCGGCGTGAGCGCCGTGGCGCAGCATCGCGCGGCCGCACAGGGCGGTGATCGCGTCGACCATCGGCTCGGGGCCCATTTCCTCGATCGTCGTGATCTCGGTCGGGCTCAGCCACGAGCCGTCCTCGCGCTGCGCGGCGAGCAGCCAGGCGAGCGCCTGCTCCGCCGCTTCGCCGGATCGGTCGGGGGCGAGCGGGGCGTCGGCCGCGAAGGTGAGCAGCTCCGCGAGCACGTCCGCGTCGGGCCACGACAGGTCCAGCGGCAAGTCGACGTCCAGGAAGGTGCTGCGCAGCGACGAAGCCGCGTACCAGGCCCAACGGCTTTCGTCGTCGGCTTCGATGAGCTCTCGCCAGCGGCGCTTCGCCGATTCCACGTCGCGCTCGAGGAGGTCGAGCATGCCGCGGGTGAAGCGGACCGCGGAAACCAGCTCGCCGTCCACGTCGCCGGCGAGCAGAGCGTCGAGCCGGGCGACGGCCTCCTCCGCGCGCCCCTCGCGCGCCAGGAGCCCGGCTTCCTCGAGGACGAGCCGCGTCTCGGGCACGCCGCCGGCTTCGCGCGCGGAAGCCAGCGCGGCGAGGGCTTCGTCCCCGCGGCGCTGGAGCCGCAGCACGCGAGCGCGCAGAAGCTGGGCGCGACCCGAGGGGTCGTCCGTCACGAGCTCGAGCGCGTGCTCGAGCTCGCCGCGCGCGAGGCGCTTCTCCGCGCGCTCGACCGCCGGCAGGTCCTCCCAGTCGTCCGGCAACGCCGGACCGGCGCGGTCGGGGTTGCGCCGCAGGCCCTCGAGCAGGAACGGATACGCGACGTCGGCGTTGGCCGCCTCGCCCGACTCGAGCACGACGTCGCCCGACGGCGTCGCGAGGAGCAGCCCCTGGCCGAAGGCCGTCTTGCTCATCCCGTAGGCACCGACGATCGCGCCCTCCATGCCGGTCTCGTACCAGAGCGGCACGTAACGCTCGTTGACGAGCTCGATGACGTCCTCGTCCATGAAGAGCGTGGTCTTCGGCGTGTCCGTGATCGCGAAACCCGGGATCAGGAACGCGACGACGAGGACGAGCTTGTTCTCCTTCTCAGCGCGCGCAGCCGCATCGTCCCAGTCCTCCGCCCAGTCGACCTCGCTGCCGCAGCGGCTGGCGAGCTTCGCGAGCTTGCGCTCCCAGCGCCCCGCGTCGGTGACGTCGACGAAGGCGAACGATCGGATGACCTCGTCGAAGACCGGCGCCTCCTTCTCGAAGTCGTCGACCCCCGCGTGGCGCTGGATCATGAAGATCGCGTCCCCCTCGCTCAGGTAGGTCTGCCGCATGTGGAAGTCGCCGTACGGCGTGGCGACGTTCACGCGAATCGCTCGGGCCTTGCGGCCGAGGATCTCGTCCTCCCATTCCTCCAGGTCTGTGAAGTCGTCACCGCCCTCCTCGATGTTCTTCAAGGCGTACTCGAGCAGCGAATCCGCGGTCTGCTGGTCCGTCCGCTCGAAGACGTTCACCAGCAAAGCCGATCCTCCGATCGAGCCGGGCGGGAGCAACTGGAGAGCGAAACCCTGCTCGCCCTTGTCGATCTCGCTCGAGGACCATCCCTCGGGGATCTGGATCTGAAAACCGCGGGTCTCGTCGACGTGGAGCTCGGAGGCGGGGCAGAAGAGGAGCGCGAAGGCCGCAACAAGTTGGAGCATTGGGCAGGTCTCCGGGGATGGGGGTCGCCTCTATGCGAACGAGAGGCGCGAGGATTCGAGCCCGATCGCAAGGCCGATCGCAAAAGGTGCGGAGCGCCTGTTAACCTGATGCGTCCTAGGAGGTTCGCCATGGGCTCGTCTTTCCTGCCCGCCGCTCTCGCGGTTCCAGCGCTGGCCGCTCCGCTCGCCGCCCAGTGCTTCACCGAGGCCGTCAACTGCGACGCGGCCTGGCATCGCTTCGGACAGGACATCGCGCTCTCGGGCGGCACCTGTATCGTCGGCGCGCCCGACACGGTCGTCTCCGGCGTCGTCCTGGCGGGCGTCGCGGTGATCTACGAGCGCGAGGAGACCGGTTGGGTGCAGACGCAGACGCTCGCCTCGTCCGCGCCGACCTCGTTCAACGAGTTCGGCTTCTCCGTGGACGTCGACGGGAACCGCGCCGCGGTCGGCGCGGCGGGCGCGAGCGGAAACGTGACGATCTTCGAGCTCGTCGGCTCCTCCTGGGTGGAGACACAGGTCATCCCGGGGCCCGGATCGCCGGTCTGGCGCTTCGGGCACGCGGTCGCGCTCGAGGGCGAGACGCTTCTGGTCGGCGCTCCGGGAGCCTTCGGCTCCGTGGGACGCGTGTACGCCTACGAGCTCGTCGGCGGTCTCTGGGTCGAAACCCAGGTGATCGCGTACGGGGTCGAGACGCTCTTCGGCGAGGACATCGCGCTCGAGGGTGACCTCGCGGTCGTCGGAGCTCCTGGCACCTACTCGTTCTCGTCCGAGGCCGCCTACGTGCTGCGCTTCGACGGCGCGACGTGGACGGAGGAGGCGATGCTCGACTCGCCCTCCGCGTCCGACCACGATTTCGGCGCGGCCGTTTCCGTGTCCGGGAACCGGCTGCTGGTCGGCGCTCCGGACTTCGGCGACGGCCTGACCTACGTCTACCAGAACGGGCCCGTGGGCTGGGAGCTGGAAACGCAGCTCTCGCTCGCCCCGATCCAGAACGGGTGCGGCCGGTCGGTGTCGCTCGAGGGAACGAGCGCCGTCGTCTCTTGCTACGGCGAGGTGCAGGTGTTCGAGCACGACGGTTTCGGGTGGACCGCGGCGCGGCTCGTCCTCGGACAGTTCGCCGGAACGCTGGCGCGGGAGGGGGACCGCGTCCTGATCGCCTCCGTCGACACCTTGCCCACGTCCACGGTGGCGCGCGGCCAGTTCCTCGAGGCGTCGCTGGCGGGCGCGAACTGCTGGTCCTTCGCCAGCGACGAAAACATCCTGATCTACGACGTCGGCGGGGTGGAGCTCGACCTCTTCGCCGGCCTCGCGCACGCGGGGAAGATCTACTTCGTCCTCGGCTCGTTCGCAGGGCTTCATCCGGGGACGACGGTCGCGGGCGTCCTGCTTCCGCTCGCGGTGGATCCGTACTTCTGGTTCACCCTGCTGCACCCGAACCAGGTCCCCCTCACGGGATCGTTCGGCGTGCTGGACGCGAACGGCGAGGCGCAAGCCCTTTTCTCGCTGCCGGGCATCACCGATCCGTCGTTGAACGGCCTCGTCGCTCATCACGCCTACGTCGTGATCGACCCGGCGACGCTCGGCGTGGATCACGTCAGCAACGCGGTCAACGTGCAGCTCGTGAAGAAGTGGTATTGACCACGGGCGCGTACAGGCTGCTCCTACCGCTCGCCCTGGTCGCGGCGGGCTGTCGCTCCGCCGGCGAGCGCGAAGACACCGAGCGCCCGCCGAACCTCGTCGTGCTCTTCGCCGACGACATGGGCTGGGCGGACCTCGGCTGCCAGGGCGCGGAGGGCTTCGCGACGCCGCGGCTCGACCGGATGGCCGCGGAGGGGATGCGGTTCACGAGCTTCTACGTCGGCGGCCCGGTGTGCACGCCGTCGCGCGCCGCGCTCCTCACCGGCTGCTACCCGAAGCGCGTCGGTCTGGCGCACCGCGTCCTGTTCCCTTACTCGGACACGGGGCTCCATCCGGACGAGGCCACGATCGCCGAGGTGTTGCGCGATGCGGGCTATGCGACCGCGTGCATCGGCAAGTGGCACCTAGGGCACCACGCGGAGTTCCTGCCGCGGCGCCAGGGGTTCGACCGCTGGTTCGGCGTGCCCTACTCGAACGACATGGACCGGCACGTCTACGCGAAGCGCGACTTCACCGCGCCGCCGCTTGCGCTCTACGACGACGACGAAGTCATCGAGGAATCGCCGGACCAGGCGCTCTTGACGCGGCGCTACACCGAGGAGGCCGTGCGCTTCATCGCGGAGAACGCGTCGCGGCCGTTCTTCCTCTACCTCCCCCACACGATGCCGCACAAGCCGCTGCACGCGTCGGCGGACTTCCGCGGGAAGTCCGAGCTCGGGCTCTACGGCGACGTCATCGAAGAGCTCGACTGGAGCGTCGGCGCGATCCTCGACGCGCTCGAGGAGCACGGCATCGACGATCGCACCCTCGTCCTCTTCACCTCGGACAACGGCCCGTGGCGCGCGGAATCCTCGGGGCCGCTGCGCGGGCGCAAGAACACGACCTGGGAGGGCGGGATGCGCGTGCCGTGCGTCGTCCGCTGGCCCGGGATGGTGCCCGCGGGAGCCGTTTGCGACGAGGTGGTCACCGCGCTCGACCTCCTGCCGACGGCCGCCGCGCTCGCGGGCGTCGCGCCGCCGGAGGTCGACGGCCACGACGTGCGTCCGTTGCTGCTCGGCGAGCCCAACGCGGCCAGTCCGACGGAGGCGTTCTTCTACTACAAGGACGACAAGCTCGAAGCGGTGCGTAGCGGCCGGTGGAAGCTGCGGACCGGTTCATCGCAACTCTACGACCTCGAGGCAGATCTAGGTGAGACGACCGACGTGGCGACCGCGCATCCCGACGTCGTCGCGCGACTGGCCGCGCTGGCCGAGACCGCGCGCGCGGACCTCGGCGACGCGACGACCGGCCAACCGGGCGCGAACGTGCGCCCGGTCGGCCGGCGTTAGCACGCGGATCAGTCGTCCGCGACGGAGAGCTCGACCGCCTTCTCGGCGTACGTCCCCGTCGAGCCCGTGACCTCGAGCGAGAGCTCGATCGCGCCAGGCCCGGTCGTGAAGAGGAACCAGCCCTCGTCGCGCTCTTCGACGTACCCCTGGCCGGAGCCGCCGACGTCCCACGCGAGGTGCGGCTGGCCGCCGGCCGGATCGACGACGGTGAAGTCGAGCTTCACCGCCTCGCCAGCGACGACCGCCTTCTTCTCGACGGTGAGCTTCGCGATCTCCGGCTTCGGCACCGGCGCCCCGAGGGCGAGCGGAGCCCGCGCGGAGATCCCGGTGTCGATCGCCTTCGTCGGGGCGGCGAGATCCAGGTCGGGCGTCGCGCGCGGGTCGAAGCTGACCACGCGGACGGCGACGTTTCCGCGAACGAAGGCGATCCAGGAGAACGCCTTCGCACCCGCGCCGGAGGGTCCGACGAAGCCGACCTCGCCGAAGGAGAGGTCGCGGTCACTGTCGCGCGGCGCGAGATCGGCGGAGCTCAGCCCCGCGAGCCAGAGCAGGAGCGCGTCCTGCGCCTCGGGCACGCTGTCGGCGACCAACGCCTCGACCAGGAAGGCCGGCGGCGCGTCCGCCGGCGCGTCGGCGGGGAAGAAGCTCCGGGACATATGCCCGTGATCGCTCCGCAGCGCGCCGCCGCGGAAGCCGGCAAGCTCGAGCGACGCGAGCGGGAAGCCGTCGCGCATCTGCCCGGTCTTCCAGAACTCGGGCGTGTAGTTGGAGCGCGCCGTGGCGAGCATCCGCTCCGTCGGTTCCGTGGCTTGCGCTCCGAGCGCTCCCGCGAGAAGCCCGCAGGCGGCCGCGGCGAGGAGGGTGCGTTGGATTCGGTTCTTCATGATCGCGTCCTCCTCTAATTAAGGCCCGGCAGGTTTTCCAGACTGGTCGAGACCGTATTGGTGCTCGAGAGATCGTCGTATCCGGTCGGTCCCGTCCAGATCCGGTCGACGTTCCACCCCGGCGTTCCGGGCAACGCGCCCGGGTTGCCGTCGGCGTCGAGCTGCATGCAGGTGTCGATGACGCTGAAGCCGTCCGTCCGCGTCACGATGTGGTGGTAGCTGAAGCTGTGAGCCGTGCCCCACAGGCTGAGCGTGTAGCCCGGCGCCCCGATGCCCCAGATGGCGTTCAAGGTCATCGGGCCGAGCCGCACCGGCCGCACGTTCTCGACCCCCATCATCGAGAGCATCGTGGTGGTCGCCCCCATGTTGTCGGAGCAGTTGACGTAGATGCCCTTCGCGTGGTCGTTCAAGAGCGCGGAGAGGTCCATGTTCCACGAGCCGAAGCTGTGGTAGTGCGTCGCGCCGCCGTCGCCGCCGAGCGGATAGGCGTCGTAGACCACGCCCTCGATCGCCGTCGGGATGCCGCCGTTCTGGCCGACGAAGCCCTTGACGTGCGCCTCGACGACGCCCGCTTCGGTGGAGGTGTCGATCCCGAGCGTGTTCTTCCAGCTCGAGAGGTAGTCGGCGACCTCGACCCACGGCCCGGTGTACTTGGTCCCGCTCGCGCCGGCCTTGAACTTCGGCGCGCCGATCAGGGTGTAGAAACGGTGGGTCGTCGCGAAGGAGCCCGGCACGTCCGTCCAGGCGCCGCCGCCCGCCGGAGCGTACTCCCAGGTCCAGGTCACGGTCACCTCGGTGCGGTCAACCTGCGCGGTGAGCGGATCGCCGTCGAACGTCGCCGTCCCGCCGGGCAGGATCGGACCCGAGGTCGCGCTCCCGCCGGTCGAGAAGGTCGCCGTGGCGCGGATGTCGAAACCGGCAACCGGGTACCCGACGATCTGACGCTGGCCGGAGGCGGTCGTCGCGCTGTTCCCGAAGGTGACCTCGAGCCGCGGCGAAGCGCCCGCCAGGTACGACAGCGGGTAGTTGAAGCTGTCGGTCTCGTACGCCGTGCCCTGCATCACCGGCTCGTCCGTCGCGGTGTGGATCGCGACCGCGGGCCGCGGAGCGCCCGAGTCGAGGTCGAGGTCGGAAGCCTCGCCGGACTCGGCGGTACACAGGTACTCGTGGATGGCCGGCGTCGCGAAGAACTGGCCGTCGAGCGCGTTCTTCTTGAAGTAGACCATCTGCCACTCGTCGTTCCCCGCCGCCGAGTCCTGGAACTCGATCTCGGTGATGCCGAGCCGCACGACGCTCACCGGGACGGTGAGCACGGGGCCGGGGCCCGCCTGTGGGCTCACGCGCAGCGCGTAGTCGCCGACGTCGACGAACTGTCCGCCCGCGGTGCCGTCCCAGAACACGCTCGTCGGCGGCGCGCCGGCGACGTGCGTCCCCGTCCAGACGGTGGCGATCGGACTGGTACCGTCGAGGACACGCACCTGCGCGGCGAGACTGCCCGTTCCCTCGAGGTGGAAGGCGAAGTCGGCGCCGCCGCCGGCGAGCTTCGGGTCGAGGATCCGCGAATGCCCGTCCGACACGAGGATCGAACGCTTCACGACGGGCGACTGAGTGGCCTGAGTAGACTGCGCGGCCGCGTTGGAAACGAGCAGCGCCGCGCCGAGACAGGCAGCAAAGCCCGCTCTCCGATAGGTTGTCATGGTTACTCCTCTGAGCCTGGGACCGAGGCATACCCATCGTAGGGACGGGCGCTCGGCTCCGCCAGGCAAGCGCGCCGCGTGATTCGGACGTGTAAGGACGGCGCCGGCCAGGGTGCCCGACACGGCGTCGCAACGGTCCGAAGGGGAAGCGATTTCCCGGTGGGATCGTCGCACCACGGCTCACATGGCGCCATTCCACGGGGACGGATAGGATCGAGCGTTCGCCCCTTTCCGCGGTCCCCCAGCCCCGGACGCCATGGCTCCCCATCCGCTCTTCCCCCACCTCGCCGGAGGACTGCTCCTCCTTTCGTTCGCCGTCTCCCCGGCCGCCGCCCAGGAGGCGGTTCGATGGCGCTCCGGACCCGCGCTCGACGTCCAGCAGGAGCGGGACGCGACCGCGGCGGCGCTGCGCGACGCGGCGCGCACCGGGAAGCGGCACGTCGTGCTGCGGCTCGACGGACCGATCACCGCGGCGACGCGCCAGCGGCTGCGCGCGGCGGGCGTCGAGCCGCTCACTTCGCTCGGCGACGGCGGGTGGTTCGCGGGCGTGAGCGCGGAACGCTTCGACCTCGCCGGCGCGCTCGCGACGAGCGCGCTGCGCGGCGCGTACGCGGTGCGGCCCGAGTGGAAGCTGCACCCGCTCATCGAGGGGGACGCGTGGCCGGATTGGTCGGTGGTCGACCGGTCGGACCCCGCGGATCCGGTCGTCGCGATCTACGTCGTCTTCCACCCCGACGTCTCGCTCGCGAATCAGGGGACGCCGCTCGTCGCGGCGCTCGCGGGCCGGGTGATGGACACGCTCGAGACGATCAACGGACTGGTCGTCGAGCTCCCGCGCTCGAGCGTCGCCCGGCTGGCCGACGCCGACGCCGTGCAGTGGATCGAGCCGCCGCTGCCGCCGATGAGCGACGTGACGGTCAACGACTCCGCCCGCGCCATCGTCCAGGCCGACGCGGTCCAGGCCGGCCCGTACAACCTCGACGGCTCGGGCGTCACCGTGATGGTCTACGACGGCGGAACCGCGCGCGCCTCGCACGTCGACTTCGGCGGCCGGCTCTCGACCCACGACGGCTCCGGTCAGTCGGACCACGCCACGCACGTCTCCGGGACGATCGGCGGCGACGGCTCCGCGAGCAGCGGGACGTGGCGCGGGATGGCGCCGGCCGTGGATCTCGTGTCGTACGGGTTGCAGACGGATGGCAGCGGGATCTTTCTCTACACGAATCCCGGTGACATCGAGGCCGACTACGGCCAGGCGATCAACACCTTCGGCGCGGACGTAGCGAACAACTCGATCGGCACGAACACCGAGACCAACGGCTTCCCCTGCATCATCCAGGGCGACTACGGCGTCTGCTCGTCCGTGATCGATGGCGTGGTGACCGGCTCGCTCGGATCGCCGTTCCGGATCTGCTGGGCGAACGGCAACGAGCGCCAGGGCAGCGGCTGCGACGTCGAGGGCTTCGGCGACTACTACAGCACCGCTCCGCCGGCGACGGCGAAGAACCACATCACGTGCGGCGCGCTGAACTCGAACAACGACTCGATGACGAGCTTCAGCTCGTGGGGTCCGACCGACGACGGGCGCATCAAGCCGGACATCAGCGGGCCCGGTTGCCAGAGCAACGGGGACTTCGGGCTGACCTCGCCCAGCTCCTCGGGCACCACGGCGTATTCGGTCAAGTGCGGCACATCGATGGCGACGCCCACGGTGACCGGTCTCGTCGCGCTGCTCCTCGAGGACTACCGCGCGCAGTTCGGCGGGCCCGACCCGCTGAACTCGACGGTCAAGGCGCTGCTCGCCCACAACGCGGTCGATCGCGGGAACACGGGGCCGGACTATCAGTTCGGCTACGGCTCGGTTCGGATCCAGGACACGATCGACCACATGCGCCTCGGGTTCTTCGACGAGGCCACGATCCCGACGCAGGGAGCGACCTACGAGTACACGGTCGCGGTCGGCGGGAGCGATCCCGAGCTCAAGGTCATGCTCGCGTGGGACGACGTGCCCGGCACGCCGAACGTGTTCGGCTCGCTGGTCAACGATCTCGACCTGCGCGTCTTCGACCCCGGCGGCACGCGGCGCTACCCGTGGACGCTCGATCCGAGCAACCCGGGCAGCGCGGCGGTGCAGACGCAGGAGGACCACGTCAACAACATCGAGCAGGTGCTCATCAGCAGCCCGACCGCCGGAACGTGGCGCGTCGAGGTGCACGGCTTCGACGTCCCGAGCGGCCCGCAGGTGTTCTCGATCACGAGCTCGCACGGCCTGACCGCCGGACCGTTCGTCCAGATCGGCTTCCCGAACGGCCTGCCGGCTTCGGTCGCGCCTGGCGTCGCCACGACGATCACCGCGGACATCGACGGCATCGGCGAAGGCCTCGTCGGCGGCTCGCCGACGCTGCACTACCGCTTCGACGGCGGCTCGTTCAACGCGCTCCCGATGGCCTCGGTCGGCGGCGACACGTACGAGGCGACGCTGCCCGCCGCGTTCTGCGCCGACGTGCCGGAGTTCTACGTCTCCGCGAGCGGCGCGACGAGCGGTCTCACGACGAACCCGATCGACGCGCCGGCGAGCTTCTTCACCGTCGCCGTCGAGGACGTCACCGTCGTCTTCACCGACGACTTCCAGACGGACAAGGGCTGGACGGTCACGAACGTCTCCCTGACCGACGGGCCGTGGGACCGCGGCACTCCGGTGGGCGGCGGCGACCGCGGCGATCCGCTCCAGGACTTCGACGGCTCCGGCGCTTGCTACCTGACGGACAACGTCGACGGCAACTCCGACGTCGACGGCGGGCCGACGCGGCTGACCTCGCCGACGTTCGACCTCTCCGGCACCGGGGACTACTTCATCCGCTACGCGCGCTGGTGGTCGAACGACGACTTCGACGTCGATGCGCTCGACGTCGAGATCTCGAACAACGGCGGCTCGAACTGGACCACCGTGGAGTCGAATGGGAACACCTTCGGCTGGACGGTCCACTCGTTCAAGGTCTCGAACTTCGTCGCGCCGACCAACAACGTCGTGATCCGTTTCAACGCCACGGACAACCCGAACGACTCGGTGTCCGAGGGCGCCATCGACTTCTTCGAGGTCACCGAGAAGAAGTGCGACGTCAACCCGGTCCCGTCGGCGGAGTTCGTCGCCTCCGCGGCGATGGGTCAGGCGCCCCACTCGGTCAACTTCACCGACCTCTCGAGCGGCACCGTCGACACCTGGGCCTGGACCTTCGGCGACGGCGGCACGTCGAGCGCGCAGCACCCGAGCCACCAGTACGACCTGCCCGGGACGTACACCGTCGAGCTCACCGCGAGCGGTCCCTTCGGCTCCGACGTCGAGACCAAGGTCGACTACATCTTGGCGAGCAAGCCGCCGCTCGTCGGCTTCACCTACGGCGGCTCGACGCCCGGCTCGCTCGGCGCGCCGACGCTCGACGCGCACTCCGACCTCACGCCCGGCGCGGCCTTCTACATCATCGGCGGCAACATGCCGCAGGGGACGACGGCGTTCCTGGCGCTCTCCGCCAACCCGAAGATCCCGCCGGCCGACCTCTCGAACGGGCTGTTGCTCAACGTCAACATCCCGCTCTTGATCCTGACGCCGGTCGTCGCCAACGCGGACGGCGAGGCGATCCTGCAGGTGGCAATCCCGCCGGTCGCGACGGGGCTCTCGATCTACATGCAGACCTTCGACCTCGACGGCGTGAGCGGCGACGCTTACGCTTCGTCGCTGGGCCGCCAGGTGAACCTGCCCTAGAAGCCGGAGGAGGAGATATGTCGGCCAAACCGACGATCGCGTGCGCGAAGAACGGCCCGTTGCTCGTGACGGGGCTTGAGACCTTGGTGCGCATCGGCGACGGAACCGTTTACGAGACCAAGGAGAAGATCGCGCTCTGCCGCTGCGGCGACAGCAAGAACAAGCCGTTCTGCGACGGCACGCACGCGTCGGCGGGCTTCAACGACGAGAAGGACCCGGACCGCGTCGCGGACGCCCGCGAGGATTACGTCGGGAAGGAGGTCACGATCCACGACAACCGCGGCATCTGCGCGCACGCCGGTTTCTGCACCGACGGTCTTCCCTCGGTGTTCCTCTACGGCAAGGAGCCGTGGATCGACCCCGACGGCGCCGCGGCCGACGAGATCATCAAGACGGTCAAGTCCTGCCCGTCCGGCGCGTTGAGCTACTCCGTCGACGGCGTCGAGCACCGCGACCACGACGACGATCCCAAGATCCTCGTCGCGCCCAACGGCCCCTTCGCGATCAAGGGCGGCGTCGAGCTCGAGGGCGTGGAGTGGGGCGAGGGGGCGTCCCGCGAGCACTACGACCTGTGCCGTTGCGGCGACAGCAAGAACAAGCCGTTCTGCGACGGCAGCCACTGGAACTCGAAGTTCGATCAGGACTAGCGGTGGATCAGGTCGCGGTCGAGCACGCCGTGGTAGATGTACACGTGCACGACGTCGTCGCCCTGTGACGCGGTGAGGACTTCGCCCTCGTAGCCCTTCACCTCGACCGTGCGGTCGGGGAAGTGAAGGCCCGCGTAGGCCTCCACGCTGTAGAGGTTCAGGATCCACGTGCTGCGGATGGCCGGCTTGTCCGCGGGCGGCGGAGCCAGGCTGCGGGGCAGGCGGTCGACGACGACGTTGTCGCCGGGTTGCGCCGCCGCCACGCTCGCGTGGAAGCGTCCAAGGAAGTCGCTCGCGCCCATCGCCGCGAGGTCCCACTGCGGGTACGCGTAGAACAGGGTCGAGTAGCGGACGTGGCTCGCGCCGAGGAGGAGCGGGACGGCGAGAAGCGGCAGCGCGAGCGCGAACCGCCGCGCGCGCACCGCGCGCAGACCGCGCTCGGCGAAGAGGCCGAGCAGGAGCAGGTAGGGCACCAGGAAGAACAGCCCGCGCCACAGGTTGACCGGACCGGAGAGGCTGGAGATCGCCCCCAGCGCGAGGAAGGTGACGCCGAGGAAAGCGACGGCGCCGCGCGTCGACCGCCGCTCGTCGTGCTCGACCGTTCCGAAGCGAAGGCAGAGGACGACCGCCAGGAGCGCGAGCACGACGAGGCTCGTCACCGGGAGCCAACGAAGGCCCCCTAGGACCGGTTGGGGCGCGACCGCCAACCCCGCGTACTCGAGCAGTAGCTCGGGAACGTTCAACAAGAGCCCCGCCGACGACTCCGTGTGCCCGCCGATGCCGCCGATCGCGGCGAAGCGCAGCGCGACGTGCGCGATCGCGCCCGCGATCGCCGGGACGGTTCGCCGCACGGCGTGACCCAGCGACGCCCCGCCTTCCGGCGGAAGGAGCAGGTGGAACGCGAAAACCAGCGAAACGACGACCGCTCCCGTTTCCTTCGCGCTCATCGCGAGGAACACGAGGATTCCGGTGAGGATCCCGCGGCCCGGCCGGCGCTGTACCACGAGGACGGCGAGGAAGAAAGCCAGGCACAGCGCGTCGGTTCGACGCGGCGGCACCGGGAAGACTTCGAGCTGGATCGGATGGACGACGAAGAGGACCGCGGCGACGCCGGCGGCGATCCAGCGGTCCGCACCGAGGAGCGTGCGCGCGAGCGCGAAGAGCAACGTCGCGTTCGCGACGAGGATCAGGAGGTCGGTGACGTGATAGCCGCGCGGATTGAGGCCCCAGAACGCGTAGTCGAGCGCGAACGACAGGTTCAACCCCGGCCGGTAGAGCGTCCCTTCGATGTAGTACCCGTCCATCAGCTCCTCGGTGAACGTCCCGACGAAGTCGGACCACGAGAGCACGCGGGACGCGAGGAGGATCGGGTAGGTGTCGTAGCCCACGAAGGCCAGGTCGAGCAGCGAGCGGTACGTCAGAAACGCGAGCAGCCCGAGGCCCGCGAACACCGCCGCGTGGATGGCGACACGCTTCGCGCGCGTTTCAGCCGCCATAGCCGAGCGCCTGAATGCGTTCCTCGAGCTCGCGCAGCGCGTCGGCGGAGTACGGGTCGCCGGTCTCCGCGCGCAGGCGCCGCGTGGGATCGTCGGCCTCGCGCAGGAAACGCGGCTCGTCGCCGGGCAGGAGGAGCTCGGTCCGCGCGCGGCCGCGCATCTCCGTGTAGACCGGCTGGTCGAGCAAGTGCAGGAGCGTCGGCGCGACGTCGAGCAGGTCGGCGCGGCCGCGTTCCGCGACGTTGGCGACGCTTGGGCCCGACAGCGCCAGGATCCCGGTGCGCGCGTGGTCCGGTGCGGGCCGGTCGTAGTCGACCCAGACCTCGCCGGCGGCAGCGACGAAGGCGTGGTAATCGGAATCGATTTCGAACAAAAGGTCGGGCACCGCCGCGCGCTCCGGTCCGGGGTACATCTCGCTTCCCCGGAAGACCTCCGTCGCCCGGCCGGTCTCGCGCAGGCGCGCGGCGACGTCTTCGATCAACGCGTCCGCTTCCTCCGGGGCGACGATGCCCTCCGGCTCGCGTCCGGCGAGGTTCAGGCGCACGCTGCCGAAGTTCCCCTCGCACGTCGCGGCGAAGGCGCGCGTCTTCGCCATGTCGAGGCCGGCCATCCGCGCGCGATGGGCGAGCGCCTTCGACTCCGCGAAGTCCTTGCCCTTCTCGCCTGCGGCGCCGCCGCTCTCCGCCGCGACGGAGAAGCCCTCCGCGAGCATCCAGGCGTGCAGGTTGAGCCCGCCGCGATACGTGGCGAAGCCGTGGTCGGACATCACGATGACGTTCGTCTCCGGACCGACGGCGTCCATCAACCGGCCGAGCGTTTCGTCGAGCTTCACGAGGAGCTGCGCGATGAACGTCTCCGTCGAGCCGTCGTACACACGGTGCGAGAGCACGTCGAGGTTCTTGAAGACGATCATCGAGAAGGCCCAGTCGTCGCGACGGAGCAGATCGAGCACGATCTCCTCCTTGAGCGCGAGCTGCTCCTGGACGCCGTTCCAGCTCAGGTCCTGCGCTTCGCGCCAGACACCGAGGTCGGGCACGAAGTCGCGTTCCCGCAGCTTGGCCGTCAGCTCGGGCGGATAGGCGTAGTCCGCGTCGAAGGGGCTCAACATGCCGGCGATCATCGTCCCGAAGACGGGCTCGGGAGGGAACGTCACCGGCACGCCCACCACGTTGACGCGCAGCCCGCGGCCGGTCAGCGTCCGCCAGATCGGCGCCGCGCGGTTCGAGCGCGAGCTGATCAACCGCACGTCGTAGGAATCCTCCACCGGCTCCAGAAACGCGTAGACGCCCGTCTCGCCCGGCCCCTTGCCCGTCACCGCGGTGGTCCACGCGGCGGAGGAGATCGGCACGACGGTCGACTCGAGCTCCGCGGTCGCGCCACCGTCGATCATGCGCTGCAAGGTCGGCAGACGGCCCTGCGCGAGCAGCGGGTCGATCAGGTCGAAGGTCGCGCCGTCCCAGCCGACGACGAGGAGGCGGTGCTCCGGCGCGCGGAAGAGGCCGTCGCCGTCCGCGCCCCCCCCGCCGCAGCCGAGGAGCGCGACGAGCACCAGCGGCGCGCACCGACTCCGCGCGGCTCGGACGCGCTCAACCGCCACCATTACGAGGAGGTCCTCGGCGTCCCGCGCGTTCGACCGCCATCAGCCGCCCTTCTTGACCTCGCCGCCCTTCATCACGAACTCGACGCGCTCGAGGACGGAGACGTCCTCCAGCGGGTTCCCCGGCACGGCGATCAGGTCGGCGAGCTTCCCCGCGGCGATCGCGCCGCGGTCGTCGACGCCGAGAAGGTCGGCGGCGTTCAGCGTCGCCGTGCGGATCGCCGCGAGCGGCGTCATGCCGCGCTCGACCAGCGTCGAGAACTCGCGCGCGTTCAGGCCGTGGGGGTAGACCGCGGCGTCGGTGCCGTAGGCGATCTTGACGCCGGCGGCGATCGCGCGCCGCAGGCTCTCCTTGGCGATCGGCAGGATGTAATCGGCCTTCGCTCGGGGTCCGGGGGGCAGCGATTCCAGGTCGATCGCGTCCGCGAGATAGGTCGTCGGCACGAGGTACGTCCCGCGCTCCTTCATCAAGGCGATCGCCTCGTCGTTCAAGACCGAGCCGTGCTCGATCGAGGCGACCCCGGCGCGCACCGCCGCGATGATTCCCTCGACGCCGTGCGCGTGCGCCGCGACCTTGAGGCCGTGGCGGCGCGCTTCGGCGACCATCGTCTCGAGCTCCTCCTGGGAGTATTGCTGCGCGCCCACCGGCCCCTCGAACGAGAGCACACCGGCCGTCGCGCACGTCTTGATCACCTTCGCGCCGTGCTTGATCTGGTAGCGGACCGCCTTGAGCACCTCGGCCGGCCCGTCGGCGACGCCGGCCTCCGGTCCGCGCTCGGCGATGCCGGGGCGGTAGCCCGTCGTATCGCAGTGCCCGCCGGTGATGCCGAGCGAGTGACCGGCGGGGAACATGCGCGGTCCTTCGACGAAGCCGCGATCGATCGCGCGCATCAGCGCGACGTCCGCGAAGCCGCTGGAGCCGACGTCGCGCACGGTGGTGAAGCCCGCCATCAAGGTGAGTCGCGCGTTGCGCGCGCCGCGCAGCGCGGCGTCGGCCGGGCCCTCCTTGACCTCGCGGTGGACCCAGTCGCCCTCGAGGTCGTAGTTCAGGTGCGTGTGCAGGTCCATCAGGCCCGGCACAAGGCACAGATCGCCGAGCTCGATCACTTCGGCGTCTTCGGGCGGCGCGGGCGGATTCACCGCGGCGATCGTCTCCCCGCGGACAACGACGACTGCGTCGGCCACGACGCGGCCCGCGACGACGTCGAGCATGCGGTCGGCGCGCAGCACGGTCGTCCGCTCGGTCGCCTCCGGCTCGCCCGCGTCCTGCGCCAAGAACGGGGCGAGCGCGATGAGGGCGAGGTGCTTCAAAGCTGCCCCTTCTGGAGCCCCATCAGGAGATTGTGCAGCACCGGATGGTCGATCAGGACCCGCAGCTTGAGCAGCTCGAGGATGCGCCCGGCATCCTTCCATTCGGAGGCCAGGGACTCCGGCCCGCGGACGATCTCGGCCGCTTCGTCGAGCGCGGCGCGGAAGAGCTCGGGCGCCTCCATGCGCGCGATCTCGTCCTGGAGCGCGGCGACGATGTTCTCGAACTCCTTCTCGTCCAGCCACACGCCGAGGCACGGACGGCATGTGTCCACCTGGACGCCGGTCTCGCCGTAGGCCAGGCTCGCCATCCCCTTCCCGCAGGACGGGCAGGTCCGGTCTCCGAGCTTCGCGTCGAAGCGCTCCGCCTCCTTCCAGAGCTCGAAGTCGTGCCAGCGCAGGTTCTCGTCCTCGCGGTCCTTCGCCAGGCGAAAGCCCTCGGAATCGAACCAGGTTCCATGGCAGGTCGCGCAGCGCGAGACGGCGATGCCGTGCAGCTCGCCCGGGGCGAGCTCGGTCTTGCAGGTCGGACAATCCAAAGCGGGTTCCTCCTGCGGGCAGGATACCCGCCCGGCTAGTCCCGCAGCCAGTCCGCCAGGATGCGCGAGACCCGCGCGGACGCGTCCTGCTGCACGAAGTGGCCGGCGTCGTGGAGCATCACGACCGTCATGTCGGCGTCGATCCACTCCCAGGTGTTGCTGTGCCCGCGCGCGTTGAGCGCCGTGTCCTTCTTGCCGTGGATGACGAGCACCGGCGCCTGGACCCGCGGGAAGGACGGCGCGGGCGGGGGCGCGTCGGACGCGGACGCCGTCTTCGGGTAGTTCTGCTTGTAGTAGTGGAGCATCGCCTCGAAGTCCGAGCGCTGGAAGGCTTCGACGTACTTCGCGCGCGCCGCATCGCCCTCTACCCAGGCGGCGAGCCCCTCGGCGGTCAGCGATTCGTGTGCACCCTCCTTCTGGAAGTCGCGGGCGTACTGGCTGTCCTCCCGCTGCTTCTCGTTCGTGGCGAGCTCGCGCGAGAATCCGGCGGGGTGCGGCACGCTCAGGATCACGAGCTTCTCGGTCATTTGCGGCGCGTGCATCGCGAACTGCCAGGCGATCGCGGCGCCCCAGTCGTGGCCCACGATCACGGCCTTCTCGCGCCCGAGGTGGCGGATCACCGCGACGACGTCCCCCACCAGGAGCGACATCGCGTAGTTCTCCTGGCCCTTCGGCTTGTCGCTGCGGTTGTAGCCGCGCAGGTCCATGGCAACGACCCGATGGTCCTTCGCCAGGGCCTCCATCTGGTCGCGCCACGTGTACCAGTAGTCGGGAAAGCCGTGGAGCATCACGACGAGCGGCCCCTCGCCGAGGCTCGCATAGTGGATCCGCACGCCGTCGCTGTCGGCGTAGCCGTGCTCGACACGATCTTCGATCGGGGTTGGAGCGACGACGTCGCCCGCGTCGTCGAGGCCCGCGCAGGACGCCAAGAGGAGACAGGCGAAGAACCGTTGGCGAGCGTTCATCGGCGCCAGTCTACGGCTCTTCCACCGGGCTGGAGTCGGAGCTTACGTCAATCGGCCGGGGCGGTGGGAACGCTCGTGAATCCGGGACCGGCGGAGGTTGTGGAGCCGGCGGCGCAAGATCCGGATCCCTAACGTCTGTGCGGGCGCGAGTTGATCTGGCGTCTACCAAACCTGGAACCGCCCTGGTTTCGCGGAGAACACCCACGAACTCCAGCGACCGCCCAGGGCCTTCTGCCTGGCACGCTGGTAGGCGAAGAGTCCACTGGTCAGCCCCACAGCCGTGCCAACTCCGGCGCTAATTCCACCTACGCCGAGTCAGAGGATGATCGAGACGATCCCTTCTTTCGTCGACAGCCACTTCAATCCTGACCGCCTGAGCTCCTTCGTCAGCAGGTCGAGATCCGGTTGCAAAGCTGCGCGGCAAGGAACGTCGGACTATTGATGTTCCATTCCGGATAGTAGAGAGCGTGGTGAGGCATGGCCGGCATTGTAGTCCAGCAGTAGGGAAGCAAGGCCTCGCCTTCCCGGTGGCGCCCACTTTGCTAGTCCGGCGGCGCCAGCCTGACCTCGACGTCGAAGCCGGTGTCCGTGTAGCTCCCGTCCGCGTCGACGTCGCCGCCGGTCACCCGCCAGTCGCCGTAGACGAACGCGAGCTTCGGCGGACGCTGGTCCCGGCGGAGCGTCGCGACGCCGTCCACGTCGGTCGCCTCGGAGCTGCCGTCCGGAAGCACGATCGCGACTCCGGCGAGCGGGGTGCCGTCGGGATCCTGGACGACGACGCGGCCGCTCCAGCCGCGGCGCACGCGGGCCTCGCAGGATCCGTCGGCGTCGAAGCTCGATCGATCGCCCCAGGCGGTCTCGTAGCCCTCGCAGCGGAGCACCCACTCGAACGCATCGTCGGGTCGATACGGGCCGAGCTTGAACTCGCACATGCTGGTCCACATCCGCATCCCGCTCTTCCCGCGCTCGGGGCGCACGTGCAGCTCGGGGCCCTGAATGCACTCGCCGGTTTCCGCGTCGACCGCGGTGATCGTGTAGCTGCGGAGCTCCGTACCGGAGTCGCGCACGACGAACTCCAGATCCTCGCGCGGGGGCGAGACGTCGAGCAGCTCGGGCTCGATCGGCGCGGTGGAGTGGCCGAAGACCGCGAGCTTGTACTCGCCGGTCGCCAGGCCGTCGAAGCGGAACGTCCCGCGGTCCGTGCCGGGCTGCCACTGGACCATCTGCGTCTCGACGAGCTTCACGTGCTCGACCGAGCGGAGGATGACGCGCAGGTCGTTGTAACGCTCCCTTCCCTCGCTGCGCACGACGCCGGCGAGCGCTCCGCCGAGCGGACGCGCCGCGACGACGAGATCGAGCGTCTTCGACTCGCCCGACGCGAGCTCGACCTCCAGCTCGGGATGCTCGTGCGTGCTCGAGTACACGGCCAGGCGGTAAACGCCCGGATCGAGCCATCGAATCCGGTAGCTGCCGTGCTCGAACGGACCGTAGGTCTTCGTCCCGGCCGGGCCCGTCAGGCCGACGAACGCCTCGACGTTTTGCCCGCTCGCCGTTTCGAGTCGGCCGCCGAGCTCGGCGGCCTGCGTCAGAACGACCTTCACCGGCTTCGGGTAGATCCCCGTGATCGAATCCACGGCCGCCGTTCCCCGCCACGCGGTTTCCTTCGCCACCACCTCGAGCTGCCACGGCGGTGCCGGCTCCAGATAGAAGTCCGGCTTCTGGAAGCGGACCCAGGGGCGTTCCCCTTCTCGCACGCTCGCCTCGCGCGCGCGCAACCCCCAGGCGTCCTCGACGGGATTCTTGGCGTCGAGGGTGACCTTGAGGTCGGCCGGTTCGACGCCCGCGGGAAGTTGCAGGTCGAGCTCGTAGGTCGGCCCGATCTTGATCGGCACGTCGGCCCTGCGCCGGTCGTCCGCGTCGTGCGCGAGCTCGATCGGGTGCGAGAACGCCGCTCCGAACGGTTGACCGCCGTCGTCGAAGCGCAGGCGGATGGAGAGCGCGCCGCTCGGGTGGGCGCGCTTCGTTTCGAAGCTCCCGAACGCGTCCGTCTCGACACGCTCGGAGTCGTCGGGCGGGCCGACGTCGAATTCCTGGAACGGCACCGGCTCGCCGGTGGCCTCGTCGACCAGCCGGCCGAGGGCGGTGGCCGTCGGTTCGGGCGGCGCGGGGGCTTCGACCAGCTCGGGAACCGGCGTCTCCGGCGCGGGTCGCTCGACCTCGCGCCGCTCTTCGGATGCCTCGGCGGACACCGGGGTCGCGATCTCGCCCGAACCGACGAGCGCAGCCGGCTCGCGCTCCTCCGGAGTCGCCTCCGGCTCGTTCTGCGCGACCGCGGTTCCACGCTCGCCGAGCGTGAGGACCAGCGCGAGAACCGCCATGATCGCGAGCAGGACGGCGGCGATGGCGAGGCGCTTCACTTCCCCAGCACGAGCTCGATCTCGCTGAAGCCGAAGGCGTCCGTTCCGAGCGCTCCCTGGCGCACCTCCACGATGCGGACCTCGACCGACGACACCAGACGCGTCGCCGGGAACGGGACGACGGTCTTCGCCAGCGGATCGGAGTCGAGCTCCGCCCGGAAGGTCTCGCCGCCGTCGAGAACCACCTCGACCACCGCGGCCTGCGGCTTTCCCTTCTCCTTCAGCATCGGGAGCGCGTGGCTCAAGAGCAGCCGGTCCGCCTCGACCTCCGGCGAGATCGCGGCGCGCCACGACGGCGTCGCGTCCTCCTTCGCGCAGCGCCAGCGGGTGCCGTGCTTGCCGTCGGTCGCCTTGGCCCCGTCGTCGCCGCCGTGGTGCGACGACGCCTCGACGGTCGCGGTCGCGCCGCGGAAGAGGTTGCGCTCGTGATCCGTCGCGTAGGTCTCGACGACGTCCATCGCGCTCTCCGCGACGTCGATGGAGAGCGGCTCGGACTCGACGTCGACGCGTTCCGGCTCGAAGCCCGGCTCGCCCGGGATCTGCGCGGTCACCGTTGCGACGATCGTGTAGCTGCCCGGTTGCTCGAACGCGATGCGCGCTTCGAAGCGCTGCAGCGGGCCGCGCCCGTCCGGGTTGCCGGCGACTTCCGCGCCCGGATGCTCGTTGCCGTCGGCGTCGCGGACGCGGTAGACGACGCGCTCAACGCGCGGCCGCTTGCCGAGCTCGGTCAGGACACTGTCGGCGAAGCCGGCGATCCACACGTCGAGCGTGCTGCCGCCGATCGCGCGCAGCGACACGGCGCCGTCCGACGAGAGAACGCGCCGGTCGGTGATCTGCTGGCGGCCCGAGGTCGGCGCGGTCGCCTTGTTGAGGAAGAGCAGCGCCAGGATCGTGTCCTGGCTCGCGGCCTTGTCGGAGTCGTTGCCCTTCCAGCTTCCGTCGTCGTGCTGCGCCTTGATCAGGAAGCCCGCGCCCGACCAGTACCAGTTCACCTCCCCGATGTTGTCGATGCGCAGCAGCGCGCCGACGCGCTCGATCCCGTACAGGAAGAAGTAGTGCCAGCGGTTCTTCCCCGGATTCTCGCCCCAGAGCAGGTGGGACTCGATCCACTTGAGCCCGGAAGCGATGGCGTCGTCGACCTCCTTGGCCGTACGCCGGTCGAGCTCCTCGCCGAGAGCGTCGCGGGCGATCGCGAGAACGCTCACGCCGGCGGTCGTCATCGAGCCCGTCGACTTCTCACCGGGGCGGTAGCCGAACCCGGCGTCGAGGTTCTCGCGGCGCTTCTTCGTCGAGCCGGCGTTCTCCCAGAAACGCAGCGTCCCCTCGATCAGGCCCTCCCACACGTGCGGCGGCGGGTCGATGCCGCGCTTGTGCGCGGCGCGCAGGGCGAGCGCGGCGTAGAGCGTGTTCGACAGGTCGGGCGCGTGGCGGCCGCCGCCCGGGAAGATCGGGTAGGCGTAGTTCCCGCTCGCCTCCTGCCAACCGCACAACTGGTCGACCGCTTCGCGGATCTCGCGCGTGTTCTGCCCGCGGTCGGCCGCGGCCAGCGCGAGGATCTTGCACGAGGTGGTGTAAGTGTGCTCGGCGTCGTGCGCGCGCACGTAGGCGAACCCGCGCCGCACCGCGGGGTGCTCGGGATCGACGCCGCTCTTGAGGAGCGTGTACACCGCGTAGGCGGAGTAGCCGACGCCGTACTCGCCGCGGTGGGTCCACGAACCGTCGACGAGCTGGCGCTCGAGCAGGAAGTCGACCCCGCGGTCGATCGCCGCGTTGATCGCCTCCTGCGAAACGCGGCCGGCGGGCTTCAGGCGGAAGCCCCAGACGCCCTCTTCGTTGCGCACCTTGACGAGCAGGTGGTTCACGCCGCGCTCCAGCCTGAGCGTGAGGTCGCTCTCCCCCGCCTCGATGCCGAGCGACTCACGCTGGTCGTGGATCAGCTCGGAGTTGCACCAGACGCGCACCGCGTCGTCGGCCCCGACGCGCAGCGAGTACTCGCGCGGCGTTTCGAGCTCGACGCGGCGGTAGAGGTAAGCCGCCGCGCGCTCCGTCCAGTTCTCGCGATCCTCGGGCGCGGTCAGCGCCTTGTCGAAGCGCACCTCGCCCACGTCGAGGTCGAGCCCGTCGGTGGCGAGCGGGAGCGGCGCCCAGCCGACCTGGCCGGCGAGACCGCGCACCGTGCCGTCGAGCTTCGGCCCCGGGCCGTCGAGCAGCATCGCCTTGAGCGAGCGCTCCGGCGCTTGCGCGACCTCGACGCCCTTGCCGCCCCGGAACGGCCCGATCACGTGCCACGCGCCCCAGCGCTCGCCGAGGGGACGCCACTGGCGCGATTCCGCGTGCGTGACGAGCGACGACTCCGCGCCCTCCTGGTCGAGCCATTCGCGCAGCGGCACGATCCAGCTCGCTTCGTGGTCGGGGAGCGCGTTCATCGCCGCCTTGACCCGCGCGACCGCGCGGAACTTCGCGTCGCCCTCGAGCGCGCAGGCGCGCAGGCCTTCGAGCGCGCGCCCGGCGTGCGCCACGTTGCTCGGCCGCGGCTCGATCAGAAGGCTGTCGTCGCCCGTCTCCCCCACCGACGCGCTGCCGAACACGACCCCGAAGGGCGCGAGCAGCCGGTTCACCTCGAGGTCGCGCGCGAGGGTGCGCTTGGGGTTGAGCTGCTGCCAGCCCCAGCCGGTCGCCCCGGTGAAGATGCCGCCGCCGCGCTCGACGAACTCGGTGAGCTCCGCGATGCGCGCGTGCGTGAGCCCGCCGGTCTTGAGCACGATGCAGTCGGCGTCCTTCAGCGGCGTGTCGACCGCCGCGCGCAGCCCGAGCTCGGAGAGCGCCTTCGCCATCGGCTCGTTGTCCGGGCACGCGACGCTCGGCTTGCGCTTTCCGCCGGCGAGCCAGCGCATCGCGTTCTCGTAGAAACGCGCCGTCTCTCCGACCTTCAACGCCTCCGCGCCGAGGTAGCCGCCGTGCCCGCAGATCAGGACGCGGCCGCGCCCGGCCTGGGCACCGGCGACGACCGGGGCGTCGCCCTGCGCGACGACGACGACGAACGCGTCCGGTCCGAAGGCGCACACGTCGCCAGGCGTGCCCGGCGCTGCGATTTCGGTCACGCCCTCGACCAACTCAGCGGGCGCCTCGGCCTGGGCGGCGAGGCTCCCGGAGAGAGCGAGCAGCAGGGCGGCGAACCGGAGCATCCGGGCGATTCTAGCCCGGAGCTCCGCCGGCGCCTCGGATCAGTTACGGGACGGGAAGGTGCCGACCAGCGCGATGATGTAGTTGACGCAGTGGTAGGGCTGCACGTTGTTGTGCGCCTGGGTGCCGCCGGTGTTCTTGATCATGGCGACGTCCATGATGTTGTCGGCGGTGGTCGAGTAGTCGCCGTCCGGCGAGAGCGAGCAGAAGTTGTTCACCGGGGTGTGCTCCCCGCCCCCCTCCGCCTTGCACTGCACCTCGTGGCTGTGGGAGGGTATCTGGTTCGTGTTGAGCGTGACGGTCTCCGCCCCACCCCTTTCGCCGAGGCTGCGAGTCGTCAGCCCCGATCCGGTCCCCGGGTGCATCGCGACGCGCCCGCGCAGATCCGGGAGGCCGAAGGTCGTCCGGCCATCGCCCCCAAACGTCGTCCCGAGGATCGAGAACAGCGCCTGGTTGGACGAAATCGACAGGAGCTGCCCATCGCAGAGCGCCCAACCGCGTGGGGCAAAGTTGCCCCCGAACATGGTGATCTGACCGATGAACGGGTCCATGGTCCCTCCTTCTCCTAAGCCTTCTTGGTTCGGCGCGGCGAGCCGCGCCCCTTCCGTTTGCTGAGGTGGTGCTCGGCGACCGAGCGCACGGCACCGTCCTCATGGTCCCGAAAGTGATGCAGGATCTGCGTGGCATGGTTCGAGGACGAATGTCCGATCGCCCACGCCACCGCGTTCACACCGGGCACGTCGTGCGCCATCGCTTCGGCGAGCGGCTCGGAGTCCCGCTTGGCAATCGCGACGAGAACGTCGAGCAGATCGTCGATCGCCTCGCCCCGGCGGTCCGGGTGCAACCGGCCGTGGTTGCCGGTCATCGCGTGCAAGATCGGCTCGACCGCCTCGCCGCCGGCTCTCAAGAGTTGAAACTTCGCCGCGCGTACGCGATCTCCGTGAAGGACTCGGCGAATCAACTCGGCGACGTCGGTTCTCCTTTTCGATACAACCATGGAATCCCTCCCTTGTTGCAAGTGGCGAACGGCAACCCAGTTAAGTGCGGGCAGTCTAGCAGACCCGCTAGAGAAGCAGGTCGAGTTCTTCCAACAAACGCGCGACCTCGTCGGGTGTGTTGTAGTGCACCATGCTGACTCGCACGACGCCGCCGCGTTCCTCCAACTCGAGCGCTCGGATCGCGCGCGGCGCGTAGAAGTCTCCCCACCGCGCCGCGAGGTTGCGCTCGTCGAGCGCCAGGGGGATCTCGCTCGCGTGCCGTCCGTCCACCGCGAACGACACCGTCGGCGCCCGGTGAAGCGGATCGGGATCGGCGGAACCGATCAGCCGCACCCTGGGGTGCGCGTCGAGAAACTCCAGGAGGGGCGCGGCCAGGTTGCCCTCGTGCTCGGCGACGCGCCGAAACGCCGTGTCGAGGTCGTCGGCGATCATCGCGAGGTAGTCGAGGATCCCCGGCAGGGCGGAGCAGAGCTCGTGGTTCGGCGCGCCCGGCTCGAGCTTGTCGGGAATCGCCTCCGGGCCGAAGAAGAAGTGGTTCTGCCCCTCCGCAGCGATCAGGTGCTCGCGCCGGCCGAACAGGAACGACTGGTGCGGCCCGAAGATCTTGTAGAGGCTCGCGAAGTAGAAGTCGGCGCCGAGCGCCTTCACGTCGATGCGCCGGTGCGGGCCGTAGGCGACGCCGTCGACGCAGGTCAAGGCCCCGGCCTCGTGCACGCGCCGGATCATTGGTGCG
>JANQEJ010000030.1 GCA_028278425.1 Planctomycetota bacterium
GCTGTCTCCGCGGTCGCATGCCGTCGTGACCTTGGAACGGTCAGAGTCGGACAACACGCGGAGACGTACTCCGCAAAATCCGATCTCCGTGTCCTCCGATAACTCCGTTCCTCTCCGTGTTAAACTCCGGGCTCCGCGATCTCCGTTCCCCTCCGCGGTCCCACAACGCCTTGGGGCGTCACCCCCCCGAACCTCACGCTTCACTCGAACGCCGCAATCACCGGCGCGTGATCGCTCGGCTTCTCGGCCTTGCGCGTCGCGACGTCCACGTCGATCCCGATGCACGCGTCGAACGCCGGCGGTGAGAGCAGGAAGTGGTCGATCCTGAGCCCTCGGTTCCGCTTGATCGCGAAGGTGCGGAAGTCCCACCAGGTGTAGATTCCGCCCTCATCGGTGAACTTGCGCACGGCGTCGCGCAAGCCGACCTCCATCAGGCCGGCGAGGGCCTCGCGCTCGGGCGTCGAGCACAGGATGCGCTCGCGCCAGCGGTCCGGGTCCCACACGTCGCGGTCGTCGAAGGTGATGTTGAAGTCGCCGCAGAGGACGACCTTTTCGTCCATCGGGTAGCGGTCGCGCACGTGCTCGGCGAGCTTGCCGAGCCAGGCGAGCTTGTCGCGGTAGCGGTCGCTTCCGACCGACTGACCGTTGACGACGTAGAGGTTCAGGACCATCAGGTCGCCGATCGTCGCTCCGAGCGCGCGGGCCTCGCCGCCGTCGCCGGGGAAGCCGCGTTCGACGTCGTCGAACGGTGCGCGCGAGAGGATGGCGACGCCGTTGTACGTGCGCTGGCCGAAGACCTCGACGTTGTATCCGAGCTCCTCGATCGGCTCGCGCGGGAACTTCTCGTCGACGCACTTCGTCTCCTGGAGACACACGACGTCCGGGCGGTGCTCGACCAGCCAGGCGACCAGCCGTTCCATCCGCGCCCGGACGGAGTTCACGTTCCAGGTGGCGATTCGCATCGTTGAGGGAGAGCGCTACAATGCCGCGTTCGTGGGCGGATCCAATCCCTTTATCGAGGAAGTCGACGCGCGGCTTCCCACCAAGAAGTACACGGTCACCTTCCAGCCGGGCGACATCCGCGTCGAGGTCGACCCGGCGGACCTTCCCTATGGCCGCGACGGCCTGCCGGGCTCGATCCTGGACATCGCGCTCGCCCACGACGTCGACATCGACCACGCCTGCGGCGGCGTCTGCGCGTGCTCGACGTGCCACGTGATCCTCCGCCAGGGCGCGGAATCGTGCAACGAGGCGACGGAGGACGAGGAGGACATGCTCGACAGCGCTCCCGGCCTCGAGCTCCACTCAAGACTCGGCTGCCAGTGCGTGCCCGACGGCTCGACCGACGTCGTCGTCGAGGTTCCGGAGTGGAACCGCAACCTCGTCAAGGAGGCGCACCACTAGTGCGGGCTCTCTTCGTCTCCGTTGCGGCCGCGGCGTTCCTCGCCGGGCTCGTCGCGGGGGCGCGCGAGTCGGACGAGCCGCCCTGGGCCGAGATCCTGGGCCCATCGCGGGGCGAGCTCCCGGAGCCGGCGGAGGAGACGGTCTGGCGCGAGGACCTCGCCGCCGCGCTGGCGGAGGCGCGCGAGACGGAGAGGCCGCTCTTCGTCACGCTGCGCTGCCTGCCGTGCAAGCAGTGCGCGGCCTTCGACAAGGACGTGCTCGAGGGCGGCTCGGAGCTCGACCCGCTGCTGCGGCGCTTCGTCACCGTGCGGCTGACGACGATGGCGGGCGTCGACGGGCGGATCCTTCCCTTCGACCGCTACCAGGACCTCGACCTCTCGTGGTGGGGCTACTTCCTGTCGTCGAAGGGGGAGCTCTACGGGATCTACGGCGGGCGCGACCACGTCTCCGACGCGACGCGGATCTCGGTTCCCTCGCTCGCGAACACGCTGCGGCGCGTGCTCGCGCACCACTACGACCCGCGGCGCGAGGGCTGGGGCATCGACGGGCCGGTCCCGCGGCGCGGCGGGGAGCCGGCGACACCCGAGAAGCTCCCGGGCTACGCCGCGTGGGAGGAGCTCGCCGGCCTCGAGGACGACTGCCTCCACTGCCACCAGGTGAACGACGTCCTGCGCCTGCCGGCGATCGAGGCGGGCACCTTCGACAAGGAGCGCGACTTCGACGTCTGGCCGCTGCCCGAGAACGTCGGGCTGACCGTGGATCGGGACCACGGGCTGCGCGTCACGGCCGTCGCGCCGGAGAGCGCCGCCGCGAAGGCCGGCCTCCGGCCGGGCGACGTGCTGGCGTCCGCGGGACGCACGCGCCTCTTCGGACAGGCGGACTTCCGCGGGGTCCTGCACCGCGCGCCGCACGGCGCGGCGTCGATCGAGGTGCGCGTCCTTCGCGGCGAGGAGCTCGTCGCGACGCGGCTCGAGCTCGCGCCGGGCTGGCGCGACACGCCGCTCGCGTGGCGCATCTCGGTGAACCAGGGCGTCTTCGGCTCGCGGCCGGGCTTCTCTTGGCCGCTCGCGACGAGCAAGGCCGGGCGCGCCCAGCGCGGAATCCCCCCGGGCGCGATGGCCGTCACGCCGTGGTTCGGCCGCGGGCGGCCGGGGGGCGTCGCCTACGAGGCCGGGCTGCGCCCCAGCGACGTCATCGCCGCGGTGAACGGCGAGAGCCCCGACCTCGTCGGCCGCGAGTTCCTCACTTGGTTCCTCATGCGCATCGATCCCGGCGACGAGGTCGTGCTGACGGTGGTCGACGGTCGCGGCAACAAGCGGGACGTGCGCTACCTCGCACCGGGCCGCGGCTGATGCTCGCGCTTCTGCTCCTGGAGACGGAGAACAGTCGGCCGTTCTGGCACCTCCTGATCGACAACGTCCTCGCGCTGACGGTCTTCGTCATCTTCCTCGCCGCGGCGATCGGCGCGGTGACGCGGCTGCGGAGGAAGGACAAGTGCCTGAAGCTCCTCCACGACCATCACGTGACCTTCCTCGCGCGGTGCGGCCGGGCCCTGTGGGGCGACCTCGTCGTGTACAGCCAGGGCATCGAGCTGCGCTTCGACGCGCCGCACGTGACGCGCCAGGGCTTGAAGAAGACCAGCGCGCTCCTCTACCAGACCGAGCTCAGCCAGTGTTTCGCGATCTGCCGCCTCGACCTCGCCCTGACCGGCGCCGAGCGGCGCGAGCGCGTCAAGCAGGTCCGGCGAAGCTTCCGCCCCGGGCCCGGCCGCCGCGCGGTGCGCGGCCTGCGGAACGTGTTCAACACGCTGCGCGACGCGATCGCGCAGGCGATCGGCGCGCTGGTGGATGCCTTCGCGAGGAAGCGCGGTGCCACCGGGCTCTCCAAGAAGGAGAACCCGCAGCTCGGCGAGACGCTGATCGGCGCCCGGCACGCCTACGACCCCATGCTCGAGCGCCACGTCGGCAAGCCGGTCGTGCTGCGCGTCGCCGATCCCGAGCGGGAGGAGCTCGCCCCCTTCGAGCTACCCGGGTACCTGGTGGACTACACCGACGAATACCTGGCGGTCTTCAACGTCGAGCACGACGCGGGACGCGACGAGACCGTGCCGGTCGAGGCGTCGCTCGAGCGCGCCGACCTCGCCGTCGAGGTTTCGGCGGACGAGGTCCGGGTAAAAAACCCCGGGAAGGAGCTCCTCGTCGTCCGGACGGCCCGGATCGGCGAGCGGGTCCACGACCTGGGGGTGGCCCTGCTGCCGGGCTCGGTGATCGAGCTGTCGCGCGGGGGGGCGGACCCCGTCGAGCTCAGCCTCCGCTGGAAGCAGAAGTTCGACGTCGTGTGCCCGCGCGAGGTGGGAACGGTCTACTTCGGATCCGACTCCGTCTGCAAGGAGCGCCATCCGCACGACGGGCTCGCCCCCGTCCAGAAGGACGAGTAGCGAGCT
>JANQEJ010000096.1 GCA_028278425.1 Planctomycetota bacterium
GCGGCACCGTACGTCAACTACCCGTCGCGCAGGATGATGTTGTCGATCAGCCGCGTGCCGTGCAGGTCGACGGCGAGCGCGATGCACGCGTCGCCATCGATGCTCTCCACCGGCTGCATGTCGCGCAGGTCGACCACCGAGATGTAATCGACGGCGATCGCCGGCGCGCGGGCGAGGACTTCCCGGACATGGGCGACCAACGCGTCCGCCGACCGCTCGCCTTCGCGGAAGCGCGCGGCGGCCCCGGTCAGGGCCTCGTGCAGCAGCGGCGCGACCGCGCGGTCCTCGTCGTTCAGGTACGCGTTCCGCGACGACATCGCGAGCCCGTCGGGCTCGCGCACGGTCGGAAGGACGGACAGATCGATCTCCAGGTGCAGGTCCTCGATCATCCGCCGCACGGTCACCGCCTGCTGGAGGTCCTTCTCGCCGAAGTAGGCGGCGTCCGGGCGCACGATCTCGAAGAGCTTCAGGACCACCGTGCAGATCCCGCGGAAGTAGCCCGGCCGCGAGGCGCCGTCCATGCCCTCGGTGACCTTGTCCACCTCGACCCAGGTGCCGAACCCTTCGGGGTAGATCTCCTCCACCGCCGGCTCGAAACAAAGGTCGACGCCGGCGGCGGCGAGCTTCGCGCCGTCCCCCTCGGGGTCGCGCGGGTAGCGGTCGAGGTCCATGTTCGGCCCGAACTGCGCCGGGTTGACGAAGATGGAGGCGACGCTGACGTCGTTCTCGGCGACGCACCGCTCGACGAGGCTCATGTGGCCCGCGTGCAGGTAGCCCATCGTCGGGACGAAGCCGATCCGCTTCCCGGCGGCCCGGAGGGGCTTCAGGACCTCGCGCACCCCGGCGATCGTCGTCGCGCGCTGCATTCGTTGAATCCGCCCCGCGGGCGGCGGGATTCTACAATCCGGACGCATGAGAGCCTCCGCCGCCGTTCTCCTCCTCTTCGCCGCCCCCGGCTTCGGCCAGGAACCGGAATGGCGCGGCCGCTACGACGTCGCCTTCGAGCGCGACGGCGACGTCCCGGTCGCCCGGGTCGAGGCGGTCTTCACCTGGCTGGGCGCCAGGGGGCGCTTCCCCGACTGGGCGCCGGTCGAGATGACCGACGGCGGCTTCGAGGGCGGCTACGGGGCCTTCGTGCGCGACTTCGAGCCGTTCCGGCCCGAGGGCGCGCCGAAGCCCAAGGAGCCCTTCCTGGCGGAGCTCCTGGACGCGGAGCACGCGCGCCACCGCGTGCCGGTGCTGCGCGACGGCACGCTGGCCTACCGCTACACGGTCGTGCTCGAGCACGATCCCGAGAAGCTCTTGGGCACGGACGAGACGCCGCACGCCTTCGGCGGCGGCGTCTTCTGGACGGGACGGGCGCTCTTCGCGGCGCCGCGGCCGGCGACGTTCGAGCTCGCCTTCCGCGCGCCGAAGGGCGAGCGCGTCGCCGCGTCGCACGCGCTGCACCCGAAGGAGAAGGGCGTCTACCTCGCCGCGGACGAGCGGGCGCTCCGCGAGTGCTTCCTGGCCGTCGGCGAGCACGACGCGCTCGAGCTCGACGTCGAGGGCTCGACCGTCCTGCTCGAGGTCGGCGACGGGCTGGCGGACGCGACGAAGACCTTCGCGGAGACCATCGAGGAGTTCTTCGGCGCGACCGCCGAGCTGGCCGGCGGACCGCCGCCCGACCGCAGCGTCGTCCTGATGAGCAAGACCGCGCTGCCGGGCGAGCTCAGCGGCGCGGTCTTCGGCCGCGACGTGCGCGTGGTCGTCGACAAGGAGCTCGACGAGACGAACGAGATGAGCTGGCGGCCGCTCCTGTGCCACGAGCTCTTCCACCTCTACAACGGCTACCTGGTCCGCTTCGAGGACCGCCAGATGTGGTTCAGCGAGGGCTGGACCGACTACTTCACCTGGGTGCTCCTGACGCGGACCGGGCGCGTGTCGCCCGCGCGGCTCCTGGACACGTACCGCGGCCGCGCCACCGGCTACCTCGAGCAGGCGAAGGCGGATCCGCGCGGACTGATCGCCGCCGGCGTGCGCGAGAACAAGAACCGCACGCTGATCTACGACGGCGGCGCGCTGGCGGCGCTGTGCCTCGACCTCCTGATCCGCGACGCGAGCGGGAACAGACGCTCGCTCGACGACGTCTTCGCCGGGCTCTACGAGGACGCCGAAGGAGGGCGGCGCGTAACGCTCGACGACCTCCGCCGTCGGCTCAAGAAGGCCGGCGGCAAGTCGGTGGCGGGCTTCCTCGAGCGCCACGTCGAGGGCGACGAGCCGCTACCGCTCGCCGAGTGCCTCGCGCTCGCCGGCGTGACGCTCGTCGCCGAGACGCTCGAGCTCCCCGAGTACGAGCCGTGCCTGGTCGACCTGCTCCAGACCCCCGGCTCGACGAGCACGGGTCGCGGGATCCTGATCCAGCGCACGAACGCGTCGGGCCTGAAGGTCGACGACGTCCTGGTCGAGCTCGCCGGCCACGTCGTCGAGGGCTTCGGCGACCTGCCGCTCGCGCTGCGCGGCGCCGAGCCGGGCTCGAAGGTCCCCGCCGTCGTGCGGCGCAAGGGCGAGCGCAAGGAGGTCGACGTGCGCCTCGGCCGGCCGGACGGTCCGCTGCCGACCGCGGCGGTCTTCTGCGTGCTGCTCGAGCTCGACCCGAAGCCGTCGAAGAAGGCGCTCGCGATCCGCGCGAGCGCGTTCGGGTCGGACTTCCGCTGACTCAGAGCCGGCGCAGACGCACCGCGTGCACGGCCGCGCGCGTGTTGTAGGCGGCGATCCCGAGCGGCAGGCTCGGCGCCACGTCGGAGCGGATCGCGATGACGTGGCCGACGCGCGGCTGCTCGAAGAGGAGCTCGCCGTCGACCCATGCCTTGACGGCCGCCGCGGTCACGCGCACGTGTACGCGGTAGACCCGCCCGGTCTCGAAGGCGCGGAAGGACTTCGTCGCGTTCCCCGACGCGTCCTCGCCGTCGACGCAGGAGAGCCCTACGAGCGCGCCGCCCCACCCGCCGAGGATCAGCGTCGCGGCGCCGTCGCCCACGGGGAAGGTCAGCCCGCAGAAGAAGTCGGTGCCGGCGAGCCGCGCGGCCTCGACCGCGAGCTCGTAGTTCTCGCGCGGCACGTCGCCCGTCCAGCTCACGCCGGTCATCGGCGAGCCGAAGTCGAGCAGCAGGCGCCCGCCGTCCACGCGCACCTCGCCGCCGCCGGCGAACTCGGACGGCCGCCAGCCGGCGAGGCTCTCGCCGTCGAAGAGCGCTTCGCCGTTCGGGCTCGCGCAGGAAGCGAGCCCCGCCGCAAGGCAAGCGATCAGAACCCGCAGGACGTGTGGTCGATGCACGCGGGGCCGAAGAAGAACTCGATCCCGAGCGGGTTGGTCAGCGCGGCCTGTCCGGTGACCGGTCCGACCTCGACGTGGAGCCCCTGCACGGTGACGGTGATCCCCACGAGCCCGACCGGCGGGATCGGCACGTCGAGGGTCCCGCCCACGCCGGCCTGCCCGAGAAGGATGGGCGGCGGCTGGAGGAAGAGCACGCCGAGCGGATCGCCCAAGTCGAGGAAGTCCGGCCCGCCCACCGACGCGGCCAGGTAGTTCAAGCTGACCGTCGGCGGCCCGATCTTGAAGCGGATCGTGCAGCCCGGCCGCGGCGTGCCGCAGGCGTCGAGCGTCGCCGTCGCCGGGGTGACGCTCGTCACGAGCATCACGGGCTGGGGGCAGACCGGGTCGAGCAGGAGCGGGCCGCTCAGCCGCACCACCTGGCCGGCGAGCCCCGACAGGCTCACCGCGCTCGCGGGATCGAGGAAGACGCCGGCGTCCTGGATCTGGAAGGCGTACGGGCAGGTCACGGTGCCCGGCCCCGCCGGCTCGACGATGCCGTTGATGTGCACGTCCTGCGCGGCCGTTACGGAAGAGAGAAGCAAGAGAGCGAACAGTGCTTTCTTCATGGAGTTCCTCGGGGTTTCCGGAGTCTTGAGCCGAGACTCTCCCAGTGTGCGCCGGGCGGCCCGGTCACGAAACCCCGGCGTCCGGCTCTTCCGCGGCGAAGCGCGCCGCGAAGTCCTCCGCCATGCGCGGCCCCGCGCCGGCGTCCTCGTGCTTGAAGAAGACGTGGACCTCCCTCCACGGCTGCGCGCGCACCTTCTCGGCCCAGGCGTCCAGGTCCGCCGCCCCGTAGTCGGGCCGCCGCAGCCGCAGGTAGCCGAAGTCGGCCGTGGACACGAGCTCCGGCGCGCCGCCCTCGACGCCGTCGGCGACGCAGAGCGCGGCGCCGCGGTCCGCGAGGATCGCGTGCACCTCGTCGTCGAACCACGACGCGTGGCGGAACTCGAACACCGCCCGCAGGCCGTCGGGCAGCCGCCCGCAGAAGGCGCGCAGCCGGTCGGCGCTCTTTCGCATCGTCGGCGGGAGCTGGAACAGGATCGGGCCGCCGTTCGCGCCCAGCGTCTGCGCGGCCTGCCACACGAAGCTCAGCGGCTCGTCCGCGCTCTCCTTCAGGCGCGCGAAGTGCGTGACGCGGCGCGAGGCCTTCAGCACGAAGACGAAGTCGTCCGGCACCTGCTCGGCCCAGTGCTCGACGACGGACGTCTTCGGAATGCGGTAGAAGGTGTTGTTGATCTCGACCGCGTTCAGGCGCGTGGCGTAGTAGGCGAGGAAGCCGGCGGCGGCGAGGTCCTCCGGATAGAAGGGCCCCTTCCACTCCTTGTAGCTGTAGCCGCTCGTTCCGACGCGGAGCTTCACGCGTTCAGGTTAGAGCTCGCCCGACCACTCGCCCAGCAGGAACGACTCCTCGACCGGCAAGAGGGGCAAAGGGCGGAAGTAGAGCCGCACCCGCGCGCGCGACGCGTCCGGAGGCACCGGGAACGCGAGCACGCGGACCTCGTCGGGGGTCAGCCGGTTGTCGGCGCGGTCCTCGCCGCGGCGCGGCTTGCGCAGCAGCTCGGTCCGCGGCGGCGCGTCGTCAAAGGCCACCTCGATCAGGAGCGAGCGCGACGGGATCTCGCCGGGGAACTTGTGCCCGGTGCGGTTGCGCAGCGTCAGCCGGACCTCGCCGTCCGCGAGCTCCGCGGACCAGTCGAGGCCGCGCTTCACGAAGTCGGGGTTCAGCCCGCCGTTCGGCCCGTGGCTGCGACCGCGGCGGTGCGTCGTCGGCTGCATGTGGCAGTCCACGCACCGGATGCCGAGCGCGAACGCGTCGGATTCCTCGTACTCGGCGAAGGCCTGGTGCGTCGGCTCGTGGCACGGGTAACAGTGGTCCGCCTCGAGCAGCCGCGGCTCGTAACGCGGTCGGCAAGGCGCGCCCTCGATCGTGCGCGCGGCCGCGACGCCGTCGGCGAGGCCGTGGCAGGAGAGGCAGTGCACGCCGTCCGCCTGGTTGAAGTCGCGGTAGTCCGGCCGGCGGTCGAAGCCCGTCTCGAACACCGAGCGCGGGCTGTGGCACGGGCGGCAGCTCTCCTTCGCGAAGTCGTTCGTCGCCGCGCGCACGTTCGCGTTCGTCCACGCGCGAGCGTGGAGGCTCTGGGACCACTCGGCGTAGACCTCCTGGTGGCAGCCGCCGCAGGCGGCGATCGACGGCAGGTCGATGCGCTCGTGGGGCGGGCGCTCCGGCTCCTGCTCGTCGGCGATGCCCGCGGCGCAGGCGGCCGCGAGGCCCAGGAGCGCGAGCGCCGCTACCGCTTCTCGACGAGCCACCGCCAGTAGGCCTCCGCGGCTTCGAAGCGCTCGGCGCTCTTCCCGTACATCCAGTCCGCGAACACGTCGCGGCCGCTCAGGTGCCGCAGGCTCTCGTAGGCGCAGTAGCGCGTGAAGCCGTCGTCGTCGAGGAGAAAGGCGGCGAGCGTGCGCTCCGCCGACTTGTGCCCCGCGACCCCGAGCGCGAGGCACGCGACCGCGCGGTAGCGGTTGCGCTTGTTGTTGAGGAACGAGATCAGGAGCTCCGACGCCTGCGGCTCGCGCGTGCGGCCGAGGCTGAGCAGGATCTCCTCCTCGAGCATCACGCGCGGCAGGAACTCGCCCTGGTTCCGGTTCACCCGCGGCAGCGCGTAGCCGAGCAGGTACTCGACCACCGCGTCGACGATCAGGCGCTGGTAGCCCAGGTCGGTCTGGTGCGCCTTCGCCCCGGAGATCAGGCCCAGGACGTGCTTTCTGTGCTTCGCGCGCGTCGGCTCGGTGATCGCCGGGTTGATCGTCTGCCTCAGCAGCATGGCGAGCAGCTCGTCGATGCGCTCGCGGAGCTCCGTCTTCTGCCCGCCCTGGGCGGCGAGCGCGACGAGGCCCTCGACGCGGCGGCGCACCTCCTCCGGCAGGCGGTCGAAGGAGTGGCGCGGGTCCTTCGGGTGCACGAGCAGCGGCACGACGTCCTCGGTCGTGAGGAGCTTGCGCTTGCTCAGCGCGCGGATCGCGGTCAGGTAGAGGTAGCGCTCCTCGGGATCGCCGCCGCCCGGCTCCATCGCCGCGCACTTCGCGAGCAGCGCCCGGCACTGCGCCTCGATCGCCGGGTGCGGCCCGGCCGCCGACACCTCGAGCGCCTGGATGCGCATGCCGGTCGGCTCGCCCGGATCGGCGAGGATGCTCGCCGCGGCCGCCACCTGGTCCTCCCAGGGAAGCTGCACCAGCGCGAAGCCGCGCAGCGACGATTCCGTCCGCTTGTCAAGGACGATCTCGCGCAGGGCCTTGACGCCCTCCTCCCCCACCTCGCGCAGGGCGCGCAGGTAGAGGAAGCGCACCGGCGGGTGGACGAAGCGCAAGGAGTCGTTGCTCCCGCGCGCGGTGAACGCGAGCCGCGGGTCGCCCGCCACCGGCGCGGTCTCGCGCAGCGCGAGCAGCCGGCGCGCGAGCACCTTGTCGCCCGCGTCGAGCCGGACGCGCACGATCAGCGCGAGCTGCGCCAGGATCTCGCCGCGCATCTCGGGCGGGTCGGGCGAGTCCGCGCGGAGCGTGGAGCGCTTGCCGGGCGGCCGGAACTCCTTCGGCTTGTTCGTCGCCTCCCGGTCCACGCGCTCGACGAACGCGGCCACCTCGCCGCGGTGCGCGCGGTGGTGCATCCGCGCCAGGGCGGAGAGGATCGCCATCAGGAGGTCGGTGTCCTCCGGCAACGCCTCTTCGCCCAGCTTCAGCAGCTTCGGCGTGGCCGACTCGGCGTTCATCTTCCCGAGCGCCGCGATCAGCGCCACGCGCGTCATCGGGTCGGCCGTGTCCGCGAGCCGCTTCTCCAGGGAGCGCGTGTCCATTCTCCCGCGGAAGCGCGAGATGCCGTTCAGCGCGCGCACGAGCACCACCGGATCCCCGGTGTCCGCCGCCGCGTCGAGCAGCGTGTTCACCGCCGACAGTGTCTCGTACCGCGCCAGCGCCGCCACGGCGTTGCGCCGCACGAAGGCGCACTCGTCGTCGACGTAGGACGCCACGAGCCGCTCGAGGTCCTCGGAGAAGAGGAAGAGCCGCTCGCCGAAGCCGGACACCGGGTCGTGCGGGTACTTCGTCGCGAGCTCCTCGAACACGAAGCGCAGGAGCATCGTCTCGCGCGGGTCCTCGCCCTTCTTCGCCTTGGGCTGCGCGTCGACGCTCGGCTCGATGTAGGTGTGCAGCCAGAGCACCGGGTCGCGCAGCGCCTCCTCGCTCGCCGCCGCGCCGAGGATCGCGAGCGTCGGCTCGCCGATCTCGGTGAGATGCACCAGCGTCTCCGCGCGCGACACCGCCTCGGGGTGCAGCATCAGCCGCAGGAGCGGCGCCACGGTCATCCAGTACAGCGCGTCGCCGGGCAGCGGCAGCTCGGGATGGTTGCCCGCGTGCCCGGTGCGCGGCCCGCGGCTGGACGGCTGCATCTGTACCCAGCTCAAGTGCGCGGCGAGATCCCAGGTCAGGATGCGCACGAGCCCGAACGACGACGACACCTGCACGTCCATCCCCGCGCTGGCGGGCTTCGACGTCGTGCGGCCCTCGTTCACGTCGCCACCGCGACCCGGCGTCGTCGCGAAGAGCGGCCCCGCCTCCGGCGTGATCGCCGGGAAGGCCTTGCTCCAGTCCACCGGCGAGCCGGGCGGGATGGCCACGTCGAGGTCGCGGCGCGGCTCGACGAGGAGCGCTCCGGCGGCGAGGCAACCGGCGAGGCGGAGGGCGGCGGTCATGCAGGGGGCAGCGTCGCCGACTCTAGCGGCCTGCGCTCACGAAGTTGCACCCCGATCGCGCAGGGCGCGCAGGAGCTCGTCGGCGGGCACCCAGCCGCGGGTGAGCACGGCCGCCGCGCCGTCCACCGCGAGGGCCGTGGACGGGAACGAGGTGACGCCGAGCGCCGCCCGCACCGCGAAGTCCTCGTGCAGGAGGGCGTCCACCGCGGGCGAGGCGAGGTCCGCGGCGAAGCGGTCGGCGTCGAGGCCGCGCTCCCGGGCGACGGCGATCAGCGTCTCGGCGTCGGACGGGTTGCGCGCCTCGAGGTAATAGGCGCGTTGGATTGCGGCAAACATGGCTTCGGCGTCGCCCTGCAATCCCCCGGCGATCACGGCGCGGCAGGCGGGATACGTCGAGCGCCGCGGCTCGCAACGCGTCCAGAAGTCCCGGTTGAACTCCGCGCCGGTCGCGGCCTCGACCGCGTCCCACGCGCCCTGAACGTAGCGGCGCGTCTCCTCGGGCATCGGCTCGTCGCTGTCGCGCGCGAGCCCGCCCATCACGAAGCGGACCTCGACGTCGTCCGCGAGCGCGGCGCGGGCCGCGTCGATCGCCGGACGGAAGCCCCAGCACCAGGAGCACATCGGGTCGGCGACGTAGAGGAAGCGCCGCGCCACCGTGTCACCGTTTGGTGGGGGCGGCCGCGGCCTGGCGCTTCTCGATCTTCGCCCAGGTGTCGCGCAGCGACACCGTCCGGTGGAACGCCGGTGCACCCGGCTTCGACTCGACCGGATCGGCGTGGAAGTAGCCCACGCGCTCGAACTGGTAGGTGCTGCCCGGGACGGCGTCTCGGAGGCTCGGCTCGAGCTTGCAGCCCGTGAGCACCTCGAGGCTCCCCGGGTTCATGTTGTCGAAAAAGTCCGCGCCCTCGGGCACGACCTCCGGCTCGGGCACGGCGAAGAGATGGTCGTAGAGCTTCACGTCGGCCTCGAAGGCGTGCTCGGCGGAGACCCAGTGGAGAATGCCCTTGACCTTGCGGCCGTCGGGCGGCGTGCCGTCGCCGCTCTCGGGGTCGTACGTGCAGCGGAGCTCGACCACCTCGCCGCTCGCGTCCTTCACGACCTCGTCGCACTTGACGTAGTAGGCGTACCGCAGCCGCACCTCGCGGCCGGGGGCGAGCCGGAAGAACTTGCGCGGCGCCTCCTCGCGGAAGTCGTCGCGCTCGATCCACACCTCGCGCGTGAGCGGGACCTCGCGCGAGCCCGCCGACTCGTCCTCGGGGTTGTTGACCGCGGCGCGCATCTCGGTCTCGCCCTCGGGGAAGTTCGTGATGACGACCTTGAGCGGGCGGAGCACCGCCATCCGCCGCTCCGCGCGCCGGTTCAGGTCGTCGCGCAGGTGGTTCTCGAGCACGACCATGTCGATCCGGGCGTTGAACTTCGTCACGCCGACCGTGTCGCAGAAGGCGCGGATCGCCTCGGGCGTGTAGCCGCGCCGCCGCATGCCGCGCAGCGTCGGCATGCGCGGGTCGTCCCAGCCGCCGACGTGCCCTTCCTCGACCAGGCGGAGGAGCTTCCGCTTGCTCGTGATCGTGAAGTTGACCGCCAGCCGGGCGAACTCGATCTGGCGGGGCGTGCTCGGCGCGGTGATGTTGGCCAGAAACCAGTCGTAGAGCGGCCGGTGGTTCTCGAACTCGAGCGTGCAGAGCGAGTGCGTGACGCCCTCGAGCGCGTCGCACTGCCCGTGCGCCCAGTCGTACATCGGGTAGATGCACCAGTCGTCGCCCGTGCGGTGGTGGTGCGCGTGCAGGATGCGGTAGAGCACCGGGTCGCGCAGGTTCAGGTTGGGCGCGGCCATGTCGATCTTCGCCCGGAGGGTCCGCGTGCCGTCGGGGAACTCTCCCGCGCGCATGCGCGCGAAGAGGTCGAGGTTCTCCTCGACGGAGCGCTCGCGGTACGGGCTGTCGCGCCCGGGCTCGGTTACGGTGCCGCGATATTCGCGCGTCTCCTCCGCGCTCAGGTCGCAGACGTAGGCGAGCCCCTTCTCGATCAGCTCGACGGCGAACCCGTAGAGCTCCTCGAAGAAGCCCGAGGCGTAGTAGAGCCGCTCGCCCCAGTCGAAGCCGAGCCAGCGGATGTCCTCCATGATCGCCTCGACGTACTCCGCCTCCTCCTTGGTCGGGTTCGTGTCGTCGAAGCGGAGGTTGCACGCGCCGCCGAAGCGCGCCGCGATGCCGAAGTCGACGCAGATCGCCTTCGCGTGGCCGACGTGCAGGTAACCGTTGGGCTCGGGGGGAAAGCGGGTGACGACGCCGTTCGGCGCGCGGCCGGCGGCGAGGTCCTCCGCGACCGCGACCTCGAGGAAGTTGCGCGGCCCTTCTCCGTCCTCGGACGTCGTCTCGGAGGTCGTCATGGCCGGTAGGATAGAAGTTTCCCCGCATTCGGGGAACGTCCGCCCGAGCCGCGCATGGAAGGGGGCGGAACGCCATGCAGCCCGTGGACCCCACCGTGGCGGAGTTGCTCGAGGACTCGGGCTGGATCCGCCGCTTCGCGCGCCGCCTCGTCGGCGGCGACGAGGAAGCCGCCGACGACCTGGTGCAGGACACCTGGCTCGCGGCGCTCGAGCACCGGCCCTCGACCGCGGCCTCGGCGCGGCCGTGGCTCGCGCGCGTCCTGACCAACCTGGCGCGCCAGGGCGCGCGGAGGCGCGGCTCGCGGCCGGCGAGCGAGGCGCTGGCGGACGACGCTCCGGGTGGCGACGACCTCACGGAACGGGCCGCGAACAGGGCCGAGCTCCAGGCCCGCCTCGTGCACGCGGTGCTCGCGCTCCGCGAGCCCTTCCGCTCGACGCTGCTCCTGCGCTACTACGAGGGCCTCTCCGCCGACGAGATCGCGCAGCGCGCCGGCGTGCCCGACGCCACGGTGCGCACGCGCCTGAAGCGGGGGCTCGACCAGCTCCGCGCGCGGTTCGACCGCGAGCACGGCGGCGAGCGTCGCGCGTGGGCCCTCGCGTTCCTTCCGCTGGCGCGCGACGCGGGGGTCGCCGGAATCCTCGCGACAAAGACCGTCCGCGTCGCCGCCGGCGCCGCGGCGCTTCTCCTGGTGGCGGTCGGCGTACGCGAGTGGACGGCTGCTCCGGCGCCGGGAGACGAGACCGGGACGCGCGGCGACGTCGCCGCAGCGGTGCCGGCGCCGCCTCCGGCGCCGCGCGCGGAACCGACCGCCGCGCGGGTCGACGCGCCGCCGGCCCCGGTCGCGGACGAGCGCCGCCCGGTCGAGCCCGCCGCGAGCGCGATCGAGACTCCCGGTCTGGCGCGCGCGCCGTGGCGCGTCCTCGTCACCGACGCGGCCACCGGCGAGCCCGTCCCCCATTACGCGATCGAGATCACCGCGGGCGAAGCCCCGCCGGCTGTGGAGACGACGGGCGCCAACGGGTGGCTCAAGACCCGCGCGTCGTATCCCGCGCAGACCTTCGCGCTGCGGCTCCTCGACCATCCGGAGGGCGCGGGCGCGGGCGACGATCCCTGGGGCAACCCGATCGGCGCCGCGGCGCGGGTCTACTTCGACCCCGAGCGCCCCGGGGAAAGCGACGAGCTCCGGATCGCCGTCGGACCGACGTACCGGCTGCGCCTCTCGCCTCAGGAGCTCGTGCACGTGGCGCCGCTGCACGCTTCGTTCGTCCGCCCCGGGCAGGCGATGCTGGCCGCGTACCTGCGCGACGCGCACCACGCGCTCGTGCGCTTCGAGGGCGACGCGCCCTGGGTCCGGTTTCCGGAGCTCGGCAACCGCGCCATGCTGCCGCCCGAGGCGCCGTGGGTGCTCGAGCTCACCACGCGGGACGGACTGGTCGTCGGCACCGCCGAGGTCGCGACGCTCGAAGGCATCGCTCCGATGCCGGCGTACGTCGAGCTCGAGCGCAGGGCGCGGCTCACCGGCCGGGTGCTCGGCCCGGTGAAGGGCGCGAACGTCGCGCTCACGCCGATCGCTGCGCCGGTGGACCCGGACGACCCCTCCTTCCTGCCGAAGCTCCTGTCGGAGGAAGACGGCGCCTTCGACTTCCCTTTCGCGCCCGCCGGGGGCTACGTGCTCGAGGTGCGCTCCGCGCGCCACGCGCCCTTCGCGCTGGAGCTCGAGCTCCCCGCGGGGGAAGCCGTGGAGCGCGACGTCGAGCCCGTTGCGCTCCCCATCGCCGGCGACGTCTCCGGACGGCTTACGAGCACCACGGGCTCCTACCGGAATCCCGTCGTGCTCTTCCTCCGCCGGGACGACGTCGAGCGCGTGCCCCTGACCGCGCAGGTCGAGTGGACCGAGGTGGCCGGGCGCTTCGAGGCCGCCTTCGCCTTTCGCGACGTGCCCGCGGGGCGCTGGACGCTCTCCCTGCACGCCTTCGACGACGACCGCCCGTGGAGCCCGCCGCCGATCGAGGTCGAGGCTCCGGCGGACGGGCTCCTCCTCGAGTGCCGGGACGGGACACCCGCGCACGACTTCGGCTTCCTCGTCGTCGACGCGGACACCGGCGACCCGATCGAGCGCTTCCATTTCGGCTACACGCTCGACGGCGGCGGGCAGAGCTCGATGACGAACGCCGGCTCCGGCGGGAGGCACCTGCGCGGCGTGCCGGCGGAAACCGACGTGCGCTGGGCGGTCAGCGCCGACGGCTACGAGACCGCCTGGGGCGACGCGTCGGCCTTCGACCTCGACGACCCGGACGGCGGAAGCACGCGCTTCGCCCGCGTCGCGCTCCGGCCCGGCTGGTCGGTCCGCGTGCGCGTGTCGCGCCGGGAGGAGCCGGTCGCCGGAGCCCTGCTCCGCGGCGACGGAGTCGCGCTGGGCAGGACGGACCGGCGGGGCGCGCTCGTCGCACGCGCCGACGCCGAGCCCGCCGAGCTCTCCGTCGAGCTGGAGGACGGCACCGTCGTCCGGGACGTGATGCCGGCGGAGCGGCCCGACCTCCCGATCGCGTGGGTCTGGGTCGACGTCGTCCTCCCACCCGCCGACTGAGGCCAAAAAACCGGAATCGGTTGCGGCCGAAACCGGCGCCCGGAGACTCGAGGGCACGGTGAGGACAATTTCCAGCGGGCAGGCGAGGGCCGTCGAGGAGATGATCCTGCGGCACCAGGGGGCCGTGCGTGGCTACCTGGTGGCGCTCGGCTGCCCGGCGCACCTCTTGGACGACCTCGTGCAGGACGTGTTCCTGTCGGTGCTGGGCTCCGCCTTCGAGGACCGGGGGCCGGCGTCGACGGCCGCCTTCCTGCGCACGGTGGCGCGCCACCTCTTCCTGAAGACCATGCAGCGCGAGCGCAGAGAGCCCCGGGCGAGCGAGCTCGCCCTCGCCGAGGGCGCCTGGGAGGAGTTCGCCGGGAGCGACGGCGGCGACTCCTACGTCGCCGCGCTGCGCGACTGCCTCCGCGGGCTGCGCGACCGGGCTCGCGACGCGCTCGAGCTGCGCTACGGCAAGCGTCTGCGCCGCGAGGCGATCGCCGGGAAGCTCGGGATGTCGGAATCCGGCGTGAAGTCGATCCTGGTGCGGAGCAAGAAGCTCCTGCGCGAGTGCGTGGAACGGAGGCTGGCCTCGTGAGCGGCCCGCGCGAGCGACTGCTGAACCACGCCCTCGAGCGCGCCTTCACCGAGCCCGAGGTGGACGAGGAACGCGCGCGCAAGATCGCCGCCGCCTGGGAGCGCGGCGTCCAAGGAAGCGGCATCGACGACCTGCCGGAGAACGGGACCGCGCTCGAGCCGGACGCGCGCAAGCCCGCCGAACCGCCGGCGCCGGTCCACCGCTTCGCGACGCCGCGCCGCGTCGCGGCGGCCGCGGCGGTGCTCGTGCTCGGCGGCGCCGCGCTCTGGCTGGCGAGCCGCGGCGGGACCGACCCCACGCCCGCATCCGACCCGCCCGTGCTCGCGCGCGCCGCGTCGCCGGTCGAAGTGCGCCGCGGTCCGGCGCGCTCGTCCGGGCTCGAGATCCGCGCCGGCGACGAGGTGTTGAGCAACGCGGACGCGCCGGTACGTCTCGATCTGGAACGCGGCGGCGCGCTGACCCTGTACCCGGCGGCGCTCGTCACCTTCCCGGAGGACGAGGCCGCGGAGCTCCTGCGCGGCGATCTCGCCGTGGAGACGCCGGCCGCGGGCGGGTTCCGGCTCGGCGCCGGCTTCGCCGACCTGCGCCTCGAGGCGAACGCGGGCGTCGAGGCCATCCTGGAGGGCGAAGCGCCGGCGCGCGTCCTGCGCGTCGCCGTCGCGCGAGGCGGAGCGGAGCTGCGCCTCGGCGCGCTGCGCGAGCCGCTCGCCGCCGGCGACGTGCGCATCTTCCGCGAAGCGGACCCGCCGCCCGTTCCGCCGACCGCCGACGACGAGGCGGAGGTGCTCGCGCGGCTCGCGAAGATCTTCCCGGAGAACTACAAGAACCGCGGGATGTGGATGGAGGAGCTCGACCCGCTCATGGAAGAGCTCGTCGAGTTCCTCGAGGAACGCCCCGGCGGCTGGGCGGTCGTCGAACGCGAGGCCTCGCGCGCGCTGACCAAGCCGGATACGCCCTTCCTCTACCGCGAGACGTACCTCGGCGTCGCTTGCTGGAACGACTCCGGCGTCTCGCTCCCGATCCTGCGGCGCCTGTGGCTCCTCGCGCCCGAGCACTTCCAGATCGACCACGTCCTGTTCGGCGCGCGGCTCGGCGCCTTCGAGCTCGAGCGCGAGATCGACGCGATCGTCGCCGCCGCGGAGGAAGAGGAGCGCGCGAAGACCTCGGAGGACCTCGTGCTCGCCGCGGCCTGGCTCGCGAGCCGCGGCGACGCGAACGGGCGGCGCATCCTCGAGGAGTTCCTGAGCGCGCCCGACCCGCCGGACGCCGACCTCCCGCTGCGGTGGGCCGCGGCCGTGGCGCTCGACCGCGGCGGCCTTCCCGCCGCGTGGAACCGGATGCGCGACGGCGTCGCGCGGGACGTCGAGGAGGCGCTGGACGCCGGCGCGCCGCTGCGCGCGGCGAACCTCGTCCTCCAGGCGGAGTTCGCGCGCGACCTGCGGGCTTCGGATCCCCTCCGCCTCGAGTTCCTCCAGTACCGCCGGATGGGTCATTTCGACACGCGCGGAGCGGTCGTCCAGACCGAGGCGGAGATCCGCGCGGCGTTGGCGGACCTTTTCTAGCGATTCCCTGCGTCCGTTTCGGGCTCCCGCCGACTCGAGCGGCAAACCCGCCCGGTCCGCCCCGCCGGAGCTTTCGTTCCAACGCAGGAGAATCCCCCATGAAACGGAAACGTTTGATCGCCGCGCTGGCCGCCTGCCTGACGTTCGCCGGAACCGCCTTCGCGGCGCCCGGCGAGGGCGAGCTGACCGAGGCCGAGGTCGCCGAGATCACGGCCGCCTTCGAGGCGGTGCTCGCGGCCGACGCCGAGGCCGAGATGAAGGCGCTGTGCGAGCGCAAGGCCTGCGGCGAGAAGGCGCAGTGCGAGAAGACCGGCGAGTGCAACCTGGAGTGCGACTGCGCGCCCACGGGCGAGCTCTTCGCGTACAAGCTGAAGAAGAAGCCCGCGGCGTGGAAGGTCGTCGGGCCGCTCGCCACGGAGCGCTTCGCGGCGAAGTCGACCTCGCCCGAGCACAAGGAGCGCATCCTCGACCTGCTCGCCTGGGCGGGCGGGACCCACGACGCCTTCGTGCTCACCGACGAGCTCTTCGCGGCCGAGCCGCAGAGCTTCAACCGCGAGCACCTGCTCGTCTTCAGCGCCTACGGCCACGAGAACGTCTTCGCCGAGGTCGAGAAGCGCGCGAAGAAGGACGTGCGCTGCGCGGCGGCGCTGGCCTTCAAGAGCGGCAAGAAGAAGGCGACCGATTACGAAGCCAAAGAGGGTCACAAGCTCACCGGGAAGAAGCTCCTGGCCAAGACGGCCAAGGCAAAGTTCGACCCGGAGACGTTGACGGACACGCTGGTCGCCGCCGCGGCGCTGAAGCGGCACGGCCACGAAGAGCACTGGAACCGGCTGCAGAAGCGGGTCCACGAGGAGGTCATCGCGGCGCTCGACGATGGGGCAACTGACCGAGCCCGCGGGCTGGCCCTCCAAGCGGAATTCCTCTACGAGACGCTGTCCGGCAAGGACAAGGGTCTGAGCCTGAGCTATCTGGACAGCCGTCTCGCCTTTCACCAGGCCGCCCGTTCCGGTGACGTGGCGGATGCCGATCAGGTCTTCGAGCTGATCGAAAGCATCTCGCCCCTGTAAGCGATGGGATCGGGCCCCCGTCGCCGCCTGCTCCGTGCGAGGCGGCGGGGGTCCGTTTCTTTTTGTACGGTCCACGAGCCCAATCCCCCGCCATGCTGAGCCAACTCCTTCTCCTCCTTCCCCTGATCCTCGCCGGCGACGACTTCGCCGAGCGCAAGAAGGCCGCCGGCAGGGACGTCGGCAAGCTCTGGGAGCTCGCGCTCTGGTGCGAGGCCCAGGAGCGCGAGGACGACGCCGTCGCCACCTACGAGCGCATCCTCAAGCTCGACGCGGAGCACGAGGGCGCGCACGAGAAGCTCCGCCACCATCGGTACGACGGGAAGTGGTTCGAGACGTACAGGGCGCTCTCCGCCTACCGGCGCGCGGAGGAGGAGCGCATGGCCGAGAAGGGGCTCGTGCGCTACGGCGACGGTTGGGTCGACGAGAAGGAGCTTCCCTTCGTGCGCATGAAGTGGACGAAGGACGACCGCGGCGACTGGATCAGCCCGGCCGCCCTGGCCAAGCGCGCGGAGGAGGCCAGGCTCGCCGCCGAGGGCTGGCAGCAGCAGGACCTCGTGTGGGTCCACCCCGACGACTTCCAGCGCTGGCGCGACGGGCTCTGGAAGTGCGGCGAGGAGTGGCTCGACACGGCCGCCGCCGACGCCTATCACGCGGAGATCGGGAGCTGGTGGGAGGTCCCGGGCGAGCACTTCGTCGCGCGCTCCACGTGCGGCCGCGAGTCGGTGCGCTGGATTACCTGGTGGGCGGACCAGACGTACCAGGACCTCGTTCGCGCGACGGGCGTCCATCCCGAGGAGAAGCCGAGCTTCGTCGCGCTGAAGAGCCTCGACCAGTACAACGACTTCGCCGCCGGCAACGCCCAGGCGCAGCGGCCCGCGGCCGAGTCGGCCGGCTGGTCCTCGGTGCACTACGCCTTCCTGGCGGACAGTTGGGTGACGTTCGCGGGCAACGCGGCCGACTACGACGGCGGAGGCGTCGCCTACTGGGCGACGGGCGACGAGGCGCTCGCGCCCTTCGGCCAGCACTCGGTGCGCCACGCCGCGGCGCAGTCCTTCCTCGAGGCGATCGACCCGAGCTGGAACGCGATCAGCCACATGGTGACGCAGCCGCCGGGAACGCCGATGGACACCGAGGCGTTCCATTCCGAGAAGGCCCTGCCCACCTGGTTCCGCTACGGCGTCGCGTCGTACGTCGAGCGCTACTTCCGCGACGCGAACGTGGGGGAGGACGGCGACCCGCTGTGGGCCCGCAAGTGGGCCACGGACAACCTGCGCAACCAGGGCGGCCTAAGCGACCTGGAGGAGATCTTCGCCTTCCGGCTCGACACGAACGACCCGGACGGCTCCTCGCGCCTGATCAGCGAGGCGGGCCTGCTGATCGCCTTCGTCCTCGACGGCGAGTGTCGGGCCGTGCAGGAGCAGCACCAGGCGCTGAAGATGGCGCTGAAGAAGGGCGGCGACACCGAGGCCGCGGCGCGCGGGCTCGAGCAGGCCATCCTCAAGAACCAAAAGAAGCTGCGGATGTTCGGGAACCTGTAGTTTCGTACGGTGCCGTACAAAACTACAGCACACGCCGCTCGACCAGGTCATAGCGAGCGCCGGCTTCCAGCGCGGTGAAGTCCTCGCCGCCGCGGGTCGGCCGCTCGCGGTCGTAGAAGAAGACGCGCCCCACGCCGCGCACCTCCCCCACCGTGCCGTGGACGTGGAGCTCGGTCGCCTCGTCCACGCCGATGCCGAGGAGCTGGGGGAACGCGTTCTTCAGCGCGGTCATATCGCGGTGGCGCCCGCGCTTCGTGAAGTGCTGATCGATCGCGACGCCGGTGAGGAAGCCGAGGCCGCGCTCGTAGCCCTCGGCGATGATGTTCCCGTTGCCGAGGGGATCGCCGCGGGCGAGGTAGCTCGCCTGGATCGACGCGCCGGCGGACGAGCCGCCGATGACGCCGCCGCGCTCGAGCACGGCGTGCATCAGCTCGTGCGCCGCCGTGTTCGCGTAGGAGTCGACGAAGTTCCACTGCCGGCCGCCGCCGAACCAGATGCCGCGCGCCTCCCGCAGCGGGCCGAGGATGGACGGGTCCGCGTCGGACCGGCGGCGGTCCTTCGTGTGGATCCACGTGACGTTCCGCGCACCGGCCTCGCGCAGGCGGCCGACGGTGCCGGGCTCCTTCTCGATCACCTCGCGCGACGAGCACGGGATGAACACGAGCGGCGCGTCCGGGCCGCCGGCGAGCTCGATGAACCGGGAGAGCGTGTCGGGCAGCTCGCCGCCGCCCACGATCAGGAGGTGTCCGTTGGGCACGCGCGGCGCGGGCGGCGCGTCGGCGGGAAACGCCGTCCCGGCCCGGGCCACCGCGGCGCGCGACAGGGCGATCAGGTCCGCCACCTGCCGGCCGCGCATCGACACGATGCGCGGTCCGCGCGCCGCGTTCGTCGCGGACGCCGCCAGGTGCGCGCGCGCGTCGCCGCGGCCGACGGCGAAGACGCTCCGCCCGCGGAGAACGAGCGCCGTGTCGCGGGCCACCTCGAGGTGCACGAGCTCCGGCTCGTCCCCGACGCGCGACGGGTCCCCCACCGTGCAGCCCGGCAGGAGCGCGAGCCCGCCCGCGCCGAGCGTCGCGGCGGCGTCACCGTCCGCGCCGAGCGCTCCGCCGCGCAGATGCACCTCGAGGAGCGCGTGGCGGATGCCGGCGAAGACCTCGGCGTGCCGCGCCGCGCGCCCGCCGGCCAGCCAGACCGCGTCGGCGCCGGCCAGAGCCGCGGCCAGGTCACCGCTCCGCGCCTCGCCCGGCGTGCGCGCGACGACGAGACGCGGAACCGCGAAACCGGCCTCCTCCCAGGGGGGAAGCTCGACGGGTCCCTCGACGGACAGCACGACGAGCTTCGCGCCGCTCCCGCCGGCGAGCTGGAGCAGCCAGTCGCGCGCCTCGCCGGGCAGCTCGCCCGCCCCACCGATCACGAAGCCGCCCGCGAGCTTCCCCAGCGGCTCCGGCGCGTCGGCGTCGTACTGCGCGCCCGCCGCCGAGGCGAGCGCGGCGAGCGCGAAGGCCGCGGCGCGCGTCACGTCGCGTCGACGCGCACCGTGCGCGCGTAGAAGCCCGAGTCGAGCCGCCGCGTGCGGATCGCGGGGTCGTCGACCGCCAGGCGCACCGTGTAATCGCCCGTGCGCGCCGGACGCCAGGTGTGCGTCCACAGGGTCCACGTGCGGTTCGTCTCGTGCCGGTAGGACTCGACCGGCACGAACGGCGCCCGCCGGCCGAGCTGGACCGTCAGCCGGTCGGTGAGCTCCTTGCCACCCCAGAGAATCCCGACGGCCCGGTGGACGATCTTGCCGGCCTCGCGCCACTTCTCGACCCGCACGACCATCGCCGCGAGGTCCATCTCCGCCGGCCGGTAGTCGCGCGCCCGCCGGGGCGTGCCGCGCTGGTGCGTCCGGCGCGCGAACTCGCGCATGTGGCGCGTCGACGCGGCGTCGTCGCCGACGAGCTCGATCCCGTCGACCCACTTGATGCACGCGCAGCCGTACCAACCGGGCACGACGAGGCGCACCGGGAAGCCGTGGTCCTTCGGCAGCGGCTCGCCGTTCATCCCGGTCGCGAGAAACGCGCCGGTCTCCGCGAGCTCGTCCCACGTGAAGATCCAGCTCGCGCCGTTCTGGGAGGAGCCCGGCGGCGAGCTCGAGTGCTCGTCGAAGCCGCGCACGAGCACGCGCGCCGCGTCGCCGCGCATCGGCACGCCGGTGAGCAGCTCGCCGAGCGGCACGCCGGACCACTCCGCCGCGCTGATCAAGCCGAAGGCGCCGCCGTTGCCAGAGCACTCGAGCAGGTGGACGCCCAGCGGCCGCGCGCGGCGCTCGAGGTCGTCGAGCGCGAACTCCGCACCCCCGTCGACCCGTCCGGTGATCGGCACGCGCCAGGGACGTCTCGGGTCGATCCGATCGGGATAGCGGGTGCGCACGTAGAAGCGCTCGTTCGAGACGACGAGCGCGTCCTCGGTCAGCGTGCGCAGGTCGAGACGCCGCCGTCCTTCGTGGCCGCGCCCGTACGTCCGCTCCATCCGATCGCGCTCGCCCACGAAGGCGAGGTTGCCGAGGAACGTCGCGTCCGCGCCCAACGGGCGAACCGCGAGCGCCGCCAGCGTGGAGCGCCCCGCGCACGCGAACGCCACCGACGCCCCACCGGCGAGCGCGCCGGCGAGAAAGCCGCGGCGCGTGGCGGTCACCGGGAGCCGGCCTCCGCCGCCTTGCCGGCCGCGCGCTCGAGCTTCTCGACCTCGCCGAGCACGATCCTCCAGGACGGGCGCGCGTGGATGATCATCGGGAAGATCTCGCGCACGACGCCCTCCTTGTCGATCAGGTACGCGGTCGTCCGGTCGTAGGCCGCGGTCTCCCTTCGCTGAAGATCGGCCACCACGGGGAAGCGCAGGCTCTCGAAGCGCGCCGGCATCTTGGCGAAGTCCTGGAGCGAGCGATCTTCCTGGGACAGGGCGACGACCATCGTGTCGAGCCTCTCGAACTCGTCCTGGAGCTCCTGCAGCTCTCCGAGCTGCTGCGCGCAAAACGGTCACCAGTGCGCGCGGTAGGTCGTGACGATCACGTTCTTCTTGCCCAGGTGCTCCGCCAGGTCGAGCTTCGTCCCGTCGGCGAGCGGAAGCGTGAACGGCGCGGCCTTGTCACCGATCTGGAGCAGCGCCTCGTCCGTTCCCCAGGAGGAGGTCGTGGACGCGACCTCGACCGCGTCGGCGAGCCCTTTCACCGGCAGCTCGAACCGCCGCCGGAGGAAGTAGGCGTCCTCCTCGTTCTCCGCGCTGACGTAGGCGATCACGCTGAAGGCGATTCGTTCGTCCGCCGCGGGCGCGGCGACGAGCTCGAAGGGAATCGCCGTCTCCTCGTCCGCGAGCAGCCGCTCGTACGGCTCCTGGAGGAACTCGTTGCGCGCCAGGTCGCGGTAGGTCTCGACGTATCGACCCGTGAGCTTGACCGACGGCGGCACGTCGATCTGGAGGAACGGCGCCGGCGCGCCGGCCTTGGACGCGGTCACCGCTTCCGGGAACGCGACGGTGAGGAGGAACTCGTACTCCTCGCCGACCGCGAGCTCGTCGGCGTCGACGAAGGCGGAGATCTCGACGGGCGGACGATCGTCGAGCAGGGGGGAGAGAATCAACGCGGTCAGAAGCATGGTCGCATCCTAACGCGCGGGGACGAGCTCGCCGCCCTGGGTCAGGGCCGCCGGGTGCAGAACGCTCGTATGTTCCGCGTCACGGAACCCCACTTGCGCCAACTGTGCCGGCGTCAATGCCCGGGCGCCGCGGCCGAACCCGACCCGGGTCTTCCCCTCGATCCAGCCCACGATCACGAGCTTGCCGTCGCTCCAGTCCGCCGCTCGGGAGTCCGCGAAGCGAAGATCCGCGCCCTCTTCCAGCACGACCACGACGTCGCCCAGCACGCTGAGCGGACCCAGCCGTTCCGCGTGCGCGCCGAGCTCGAGCACGGCCGCCCGTGCGTTGACGCGCGCGCCGTCCGCGACCTGGTGCGACGCTCCCCAGCGAAGGATCGCGGTCTCCTCCCCGCCCCCGAGGACGAGCTCGGCGCCGATGGCCAGCACGCCCTCCGGTTTCTCCAGGGCGAGCGTTCCACCGCGAAGCTCGAACCGGCCGCTCAGCAGGTTCGGGTCCCGGCCGGCGATCGCCGCGACGCCCCCGTTCCAGGTGACGTCCCCGACGCCCCACAGGCGGCCCTCGAGCCGCGGCACGGCTCCGCTCGCCTCGACGCGCAGGAGGCCGCCGCGCCGCACCAGGAGCTCTCCGCCGAGTCGCGCGAAGCCGCCGAGCTCCAAACGCGCTCGCCCCTCCACCACGAAGGGCTCGGTGAGCTCCACGCCCGCGGCGACGTGGACGACGGCGCCGCGGCGCAGGGTGGTGGGTGTCGCGCTGCCCAGGGCTCCGTCGTGCGCGACGATCAGGCGCCCGCTCTCGACGATGACGGGGCCGCTGAAGCGGCGGCGGCTGTCGGCGGCGAGCTCGACGCCACCCTCCGAGAGGCCGGCGATCCTCAGCGTGGCGCCGCCCTCGAGAGCACCGGTCACGCGCAGCCGTCGCGCCGGGTCGCCGCGGTCGTTGTGGTTGACGAAGCAGGCGTCGCGCGCGAGGCTCGGCGGTTCCTCGACGACGAGCGGACCCGTCGCGCCGCGCTCGAAGGTGACGCTCGTCGGGTCCCCGCGCCGCTGCGCGAAGAGCCAGGGCAGCACGCCGCCGGCGCCGTAGGCCGCGGTCCAGGCGTCGTGGCCGACGCCCGCGAGCTCCGCCAGGCGCGGCTTGCCGCCGGCGGCGCGGATGGCGGCGATCATCGCGCGCGACCGGACGGGCGGCACCGTGTCGTCCGCGGCTCCGTGCCACGCCCAGACCGGCACGCCCGCGAGGCGGTGCGCCCAGCGCTCGTCGCCGCCGCCGCAGATCGGAACGACCGCGGCGAAGCGCTCGGGGTCGCGGCAGCCGAGCTCCCAGGCGCCGAAGCCTCCCATCGAGAGGCCGGTGAGATACACCCGGTCGCGGTCGACCGGCTGCGTCGCGAGCACGTCGTCGAGAGCGGCGACGGCCTGGCGGAGCATCGCCGTCGGCTCGAGCGTGAGCGGCCGCGACTCGGTCTCGCTCCACGGCGCGTCGACCCAGCGCTCGTCCGCGCGGCACTGCGGCGCGACGACGAAGCACGGGTAGCGCGCGCGCATCACCGGCTCGGCCATGCGCGCGGGGAAGTGCGCGAGCTGCGCCTCGTTGTCGTCGCCGCGCTCGCTGGCGCCGTGGAGGAAGAGCACGACGGGATAGAGCCTGTCCGGCTCGACGCGCTCGGGCGACAGTAGGCGATACGCGTAGGTCTCCCCCGCGACGGTAACGCTTCCGGTCGCGAAGGCGTCGCTCGCGTGAGGCGCGAGCAACGCCAGGACCGCCGTCAGACCCGCAGGAACCATCGCTTGCGGTACATCCCGAAGAGGACGATCCACCGGAGCAGGATCGCGACGGCGGGGAAGAGCGCCGGATGGATCCGGCGCTCGGCGCTCGCGAACACGGCGCGCGCGACGCCGTCGAAGTCGACGAAGGCCTGGAGCATGTAGATCGTGATCGCGTTCATGCCGATCACCGCGAAGAAGAACGACCAGCGCGCGATCCCCCACACGTCGATCACGAGGTAGAAGCCCGCGAGCGCGAGGAAGCTCAGGCCCCCCGCCCACATCACGAACGAGCTCGACCAGAGGTTCTTGTTGATCGGGAAGACCTGATGCCAGAGGCCGCCGACCGCGAGGCACGCGATGCCGGCCAGCGCGAGCCCGCCCGCCTTCGCGTGGCCGCCGCGGCCGGTGGTCCGCAGCCAGCTCCCCGCGAGGACGCCCAGGAGCGCCGTCGCGACCGCCGGGAGCGTGGAGAGGATCCCCTCGGGATCGCGCACGCGGCGGTGGAGCCGCCCGGGGAGGAGCTCGCGGTCGATCCAGTCCGTCAGGGTCGCGCCCGGCGACAGGTCGCCCGCGCCGAACACCGGCACCGGGATCCACGACAGCGCCGCCCAGTAGCCGAGGAGCAGCGCGGCGATCGCGACGAGCCACCCGCGCGGTCCGGTGTGCAGCACGAGGAGCGCGGCGAGCATCCAGGCGAGCCCGATCCGGCCGAGCACGCTCGCGTAGCGGAGGTTCTCGAAGTCGAAGCGGAAGAGCCCGTTGTAGATCACGCCGAGAAGGACGAGCGCGAGCCCGCGCCGCAGCGCGTGCGCGTGCAGCTCCGCCGTGGAGTCGCCGCGCGCGCGCCGCGCGGCGAGCGAGAACGGCATCGACACGCCGGCGAGGAACAGGAAGAGCGGGAAGATCAGGTCCCACATCCGGAAGCCGTGCCACTCGACGTGCTCGCACTGGTCCGCGATCCACCGCAGGACCGTCCAGTCCGTGGCCTCCGCGAGCGCCGCGGCGAGTCCGGCTCCGCCGGCGATCCAGAACATGTCGAAGCCGCGCAGCGCGTCGAGCGAGCGCAGCCGCGGGGCGCTCGCGTCAGCGCGCATTCGTCCCGGCGCTCGCGCCGTAGTCCCTGACCGGGAACTGCTCCTCCCGCAGCGCCTCGAAGAGCGCGCGCGCCTTCGCGGCGGCGCCGGGACCGTTCAGCTCGTACAGGAAGAAGCGCTCGTACCGGCTGCCGTTGACCGCGAGCTGCATCGTGCCCTGCGACTTGTGCGCCGCGATCAGCCAGTTCACGACGATCCGGTAGTCCAGCCGCCCGCGGTGGCCCAGCGGCTGGGTGCGGTCGAAGACGAAGACCTCGTCCGACGTCGCCGTGAGCGGATGTCCGGAGAGCGGCGGCGCCCGCGGCGCGTCGGGTTCGTCCGCGCCGCCACCCGCCAGAACCACCGGGCGTTTCCGAGCCGGGAGGCGCGCGGCCGCGCGCAGCGCGAGGATCGTCGCCGCCTTGTGGTGGCCGTGCGTGGCCGCGCTCGGCACCAGCGTGAACACGAAGTCGTACCCGCCCCTCGCGAGAAGCCGCTCCAGGGTCCGCTCGACGAAGGCGACGTCCCAGACGTCCGCGTCGGCTCCGAGGACCTCGTCCGCGTTCTGCGTGTAGCGATGGTCGGTCTGCCCGAGGAACCACACTTCGCGCAGGCCGAGGATCCGCGCGCCTTCCAACATCTCGGCGCGCCGGATCGCCGGCAGGTGCCGGCGCCCGGTCGCCTCGTCGCTCAGCTCGAGCCCGTAGAGCGGCTCCGCCAGCGTCGAATACTTGAAGCCCCCCTCGCCGTTGGTGACGACCACCGCGTCGCACGCGCCGCCGAGGTGCGTCGCGATCTTGTAGAGCGTGGCGGCGAAGGCGCTCTCGTCGTCCGGATGCGCGAGCACCGCGAGCACGCGCGGCCCGTCGCCGCGAACGGCGGTGACGCGCTCCACGTCGATGCGGGAAGGCGCGGCGCACGCCGCGCACAGAAGAAGACCGAGCGCGACCGGCGCTCTTCGCACGACCTCAGGCGCCCTCCGCGGCGAGCGCCTCGAAGAAGCGCTGCGCCTTCCCGACGACGGGGAACCCTTCGGTGCTCGCCGCGGCGAAGAGCTCGTCGAGCAGGCGGCGGCCCTCGTCCTCCAGTCCCGCGGGCAGCTCGAGCTCGACCTCGCAGTCGACCCGGTCGCCCGGCAGCTCCGTCCGGTCGAGCTCGAGCTCGACCTCCGCGCCCGCGAGCACGAGCGGGCCGACGCGCGCGCGCTCGTTCGCGAAGCTGCCGGTGTGCGCGAGCTCCCGGCCGCCGAGCTCCGCCCGCAGCGCGGCGATCACCGGCAAGCCGGAATCGAAGAGGGAGAGCGGCGAGAGCTCGCCGTCGAGCAGCCGCCGCGCCTCGGCGGCGCCGATCTCGAGCTCCTCCTCCGCCCGCGCGTGGAGCCGCGCGTCCGCCCCCTCCTCCTTCGCGCCCTTGTAGGTGACCAGGAAGCGCCCCGCCTCCTCCCGCAGCCGCAGGGTCCGGTCGCCGCGCCGCAGCGCGCCGTCCGGCGTGTCGAAGAAGTGGTTCACCTGGCGGACCGCGGGGCGCGCGCGCGCGCCCCGCGCCTCCGCGGCCGCCGCGACGCGCCGCAGCGCGTCCGCGTCCGCGACGCCCAGCTTGAACTCGATCTCCTTCCCGTCGCCCGACACCGCGGACGAGGATCGCCGTTTCCCGGGCGAGCGGCAAGGGCGGACGCCGTCCCTTTCCTCGCCCGAAAGGCGCGGCGCGGTTCCGCGACATTTCCGCGCGAGACCACGACATCCCTCCCAGCGGCGGGCAGCGCGCCTCCGGCCGCGGGAAACCGCTCATCCCGCGGTCGCTCCGGGAACGACAGCAGTCCCCGACGTGACGATCGACGCCGAAGACGCACCCGAGCGCCACGAGCGGCTGGCCATCCTGCGCGAGTCGCTGAGCGAGGCGTTCCACCCTCTTATGGTCGGCTTCGCCCGCGCCGTCCTCCGCGACCCGCCGCGGGCCGAGGACGTGCGCTCGGCGCAGGGTCCGGAGCCCCCGGCCGTGGTCCACGTGGCCACCGAGGTCGTGCTCGAGCTCGGCGGCGACTTCTCGGGGTACGTCGTCCTCCGGTGCTCCGCGCACGGTCCGATCGACCTCCCGAGCGGCCTGCTGCTGATGACTCCCGACGAGGCGCTCGCGGTCGAGCAGGTCTCCGCGGCCCTCGGGCGGTGCGCCGCCCTGGTCGCGGGCGTGCTCGCGCGGCGCGCGGGCGACGTGGAGCTCGGCGAGCCGCGCGTCCTCGGCGCGGACGAGCCGACCGCGTCCCAGCGGGGCGGCGTCCTGGTCTACCGGCTCGCGCAGGGCGTGCTCGCCGCGGAGATCTGGGCGCACGATCCACCGGGCATTCCGTCGGCCTAGAGCTCCGCGCCGGGGATTCTCCGCGCGCCGGCTCGCGCGGCGCGGACGCTCACTGGTCCATGTCGACGTGCCAGCCCAGGAGGCCGCCGGGGATGACGCCGCTGAGCATGCCGAGCACGAAGACGAACATGCCGAAACCGCCGCCCCCGGCGACGGCCACGATGAGGACGAGCGGCAGCATGTAGAACCCGCCGAAGAGCGCGCCGATCAGGACCCCCTTGAAGAGACCGGCGTTGAAGCGGCTCACGCAGAAGCCGAGCGGGAAGCCGAAGACCGTCGCGCCCATCGCGTTCAGGATGAGCGACAGCGGGTGGATGCTCCCGGGCAGCCCGCCGACCAGGTTGATCCCGAAGCAGAGGATGATCCCGGTCACGCCGTGGCCGAGCCAGCGCCGCCACAGGCGCGCTTTGAACTCGCGCTCCTTGCGGAGCTCCGTCATGCGCTGTTCGCGGTTGAGCTGGTAGGTGTACGACTGCTGCGGCTCGGCCGGGCGCGGCGGCGGCGGAGCGAGGTCGCGGCGCGGCGCCGCGACGTCCAGGTCGGCCGTCACCGTCGAGAGCCCGGCGGGCGGCTGCGGAGCGGCGTCCGTGCGGAGCGAGAGCGCGGGGGCCGCGGGCGCGGCCGGGGCCGCCGGGATACCGCCCGCCGGAGCCGTGCTCTCCGCCGGCGGATCGTCGTCGGTCAGCGAGATGGACGCGCGCATCGCCGGCGCCGGGGTCGACGGCGCGGAGTACATGTCGGGGATCCCCGCCTGGTCGTCGCCTTCGTCGTCCAGGCTCACGGAGACGCGCGGCATGGGCGCCTCGGGCTGCCGCAGCTCGGGCACTTCCTCGGGCGGCGGGACCTCCGCCGGCTCGGCGGCCTCGTCCTGCGCGCTCTCCGCGGCTTCCTCGGCCCGGGCCGCGGCGTAGAGGAAGGAGCCGCACAGGTTGCAGCTCCGCGTGCCGGAGCGGTTCTCGTAGCCGCAGCTCGAGCACCGCAGGGTCTTGGCATGGTTGGGATCGGCCATGTGCAGGGACGGACGCCTCCGCGCGCGAAGCGGACGCGATCCCATCGACCAGGGGGGCTCCCCACCTTGAGGCGGCTTGAGCTCGGCGACGGATTCCAGGGACGGGAGCGCGGAGACCGCTCAGACGGCCTTGGCGCGCTCCCAGGGGCCGGTGAGCGCCAGCGTCAGCCCCGAGGTCTGGACGTTGACGAAGAGCGTGGTCCCGTCGGGGGAGAAGGTCGCCCCGGCCAGCTCCGAGTGGCTGCCCGCGTTGCGGCCGATCACGTAGATCTCGCCGGCGGCGGTGACCCCGAGGAGCTGGTCGGTCCCGTTGCCGTCCTCGCACAGGACGAGGTGCCCCCACGGCGCCACGCAGAGGTTGTCGCACGCGTCCATGACCGTCTCGTCGTTCGGCTCGACGAAGAGCGAGAGCTTGGCGCGCTTCATGCGCTCCCGCCGCGTACCCTCGTACTTGCTCGGCACGTAGCGCCAGACCTGGCCCTTCTTCGCCCGGCCGCCGTTCGTGCAGCAGAAGTAGATCGAGTCGTTGCCGAAGGCGATGCCCTCGCCGCGCGCGAAGCGGGCCGCGCCCTGCAGGAAGCCGCGGTGGCGGAGGTCGTCCTCCGGCGAGTCGGGATCCTCGAGGTCGACCCACTCGACGTCGATCTCCTCGCCCACGGGGATCCGCGTGAAGTCGTGCCAGTTGCGCGTGTCCAGGCTGCCCGCGCCGCGCACGCGCAGGGCCTGGAGCTTGCCGCCCTTCGCGAGCTCGCCGGGCACCTCGGGGACGAAGCGGTAGAGGAGGCCGTCGAACATGTCCTCGGTCAGGTAGACGCAGCCGCTGACCGGCTCGATCGCGACGGCCTCGTGGCGGAAGCGTCCGAGGCCGACCAGCGGAACCGGGTCCGCCAATCCCTCCGCGAGCGCGGGCACCTCGAAGCAGTAGCCGTGGTCCCGGCGCAGGGTGTCGTTGGCGTTCATGTGGACCTCCTCGCACGTGATCCACGAGCCCCACGGCGTCGGCCCGCCGGCGCAGTTGACCAGCGTGCACGCGAGGCTCAGCCAGTGGCGCTCGAGCTTCTGCTCCGCCGTATCGAACACGAGCGTCGTCGTTCCGCCGAGGCAGGCGTTCCCCGGGGTGCCCGGGTCGTACACCTTCTCCTCGGGCACGCGCGCGAGGCGGCGGTTGCCCGGCCCGAAGGCTCCCCCGGCCCCGATCGTGTTCTCGTGGTTGCGCACGAGCACGGTCTTTCCGTCCGGGCCGGCGAACGCCGCCATCCCGTCGTGCCGCCCGGGCACCAGGAAGCCGTCGTCCATCTCCTCGCCGACGCGCGAGATCACGGTGTAGCGGAAGTCGGCCGGGAGATCGAAGATCCCGTCGGGATCGGGGACCAGCGGTCCGAGCGCGTCCACCGCGACCGGCGACGGACGGCGGGCGAGGGAACGAAGCCCGGGGATTCCCGCGCTCAGGGCGGCCGCCCCGGCGAGGAAGTTCCGGCGGGAGAGCGTCATGGATCGAAGGATACAGGATGCGGGTTCCTTCCCCACGCGCCGGGACGGGCGGATCGGCCTCCGCGGTCGGTCCGGAGGGGCAAGAATGTCCAAAACCCCCTCAACGGGGCGGCCCGGCGTGCCGATGGCGGGGACGGCCTCCCCGGCCTGCCAAGAACCCCAGAACGTCACGCTCGACATGAACGGCTCCGCTCTCGGATTCCGCCTGCTTTGTGGCTGCGCGCCCCTGCTTCTCGGTCTCGGCTCCTGCGCGTCGATCGGCGAGGGCTTCTTCTCCGCCGGTGACTCCGGACCGTACAGCGACCGCGCCTTCCACAAGGAGGGGTTCTACGTCGCCGGCTTCGGCGAGGCGACGCGCATCGAGGGCGATTTCGACGATCCGATCGCGATCGTCGACGACCTGACGAACCCGACCGAATCGGTGGCGGTTCCCGAGCTCGACAACGGGGGCGGCTACAGCGTCAGGGCGGGCTACCGCTGGCACAAGCGCTCGCTCGAGATCGGCTACGGCGTGTCCGAGTTCGACGGCGACTTTCTCGGCTTCGACCTCGACGCGGACGTCCACACGATCTCCGTGGACTTCAAGGAGTTCTATCGGGTCGAGACCAACCTGCAGCCCTTCCTCTTCGTCGGGCTCGGGATGCCGGAGATGAAGATCGACAACGCGGCGCTGGACCTCGTCACCGTCCCGCCGCCCCCCCCGCGCGACGCGGAGCTCGACGGCATCCAGATCAACGTCGGCGGCGGGGTCAACTTCTACGTGACGCCCCAGCTCGCGCTCACCGCGCAGGGCATGTACACCTTCGGTCGTTACGACGAGGCGAAGACGCTCAGCGGCGACGAGTCGATCCTCGGGACGATCGACGCCGACGCGCTGACGGCGGCGTTCGGCGTGTCGTACACGTTTTAGTGTTCTGATTCAGGACACTGGCCCCGCTAGAAGAAGACGAAGATCTCCTGCAGGTTGCTCTCCTGCAGCGGGAAGGTGGCGCCGACCTCGACGGTCTGGCCGAAGATCGTGGTCGCGATCGGGACGCCGGCGAGCGGCAGGTTGACCGCAGTCCAGGCCTGGGTCGGGTCCACCGGAAAGACGCCGACGATCGGGACGTTGGTGAAGGCGGCGCCGAGGTCGAGGTGAACGATGCCGGGTAGGTCGCTCGGGCTGTCGAAGAGCGACACGACGAAGACCTGCAGCGAGCCGGGGGAGCCCGCGAAGATCACGTCGAGCCCGCCGGCGGAGAAGACGACGGCGCCGGGGTCCCCGGACCCCATCTGGAGCTTCGGCGCCGCCGGCGGGACCAGGGTGACGTCGAACGAGTCGGAGTAGACGCCGTCGCGCACCGTGATCGTCGCGGCGCCGAGGTGGTCGACCTGCTGCATGTCGAGCGTGATCAGGCCCGGGTGCACGAAGGTGTAGGGCTTGACGAGGCCGCCGATCGGCTGCCCGTCGATCTCGACGGTCGTGCCCGCCCCGAAACCGCCGCCGACGAGCTGAACCGTTTCGCTCGTCCCGGGGATGAGGGAGTCGAGCTGCGCAGGAACGACCGCGGTCAGCTCGAAGAAGTCCGCCGGCGGGAAGGACACGCCGGGGACGTACTCGATCACGACGGTCTCGACGGACGACGTGCCCGTCGGCGTGTCGACGCGGAAGGTGAGCGAGTCCAGCCCCGCCGCGCTCGGGTTCGGCCGGATCACGCGGTACGGCCCGGTCCCGGTCGAGAGGATCGTCGCCTGCCCGGGCGGCTGCACGACCGTGTAGGTGGCGCCGGCCGGGTCGTCGTCGTAGGCGGCGGGAAGCTGGACGACGCAGGCCACGTCGTCCTGGACCTGGCGGGTGTAGCCGAACGCGACCGGTGCCGCGCCCGACGCCGCTCCGCCGGTATAGCCGATCGAGACGTCCACCGGGGCGCTGCGCGCCGTTCCGCCGCCGGCGAAGCTCGCCTCGGCCTGCACGCGCACCGGGCCCGCGCCGAGGTTCTGGCCGTAGACGGTCAGCGTCGCGGACCCGCTCGCGCTCGCGGCGACGACGCGGCCGTTCTGGAGGAGCCGCACCTCGTCCACCGCAGAGCCGCTCGCCGCGAAGGTGAAGTCGAAGGGCTGCCCGAGGTCGCCGCTCGGCGGCGCGGCGCCGAGCGTCACGGCGAGGCCCCCGTTGTCGACGTCGAGCTCGCCGATCCAGCGCCCCGTGTGCCGCGCCGGGTCGGTGTCGTAGGCGAGGACGCGCAGCTCGTGCCAGCCGTCCGCCAGGACGAGCGTGTCGAGCGTGAACGTCCCGCCGTCCGCGATCGTCTCGACGACGACGCCGTCGACGAGGAGCTCCATTCGGTCGATCGCCGCGCCCGGCGCGGTCGCGGCCGCTAAGGGCGCGATCGCGATCGTTCCGGAGACCGGCCCCGCCGGCGGCGCGGGCACGTCGACCGAGGGCGCGAACGCCCACGGCCGCGTCAGGGGGTCGCCGTAGAGCAGGTTCTGGAACGGCAGGAAGCCCATGCTGCGGAACCACGACTCGCCGAGCGTCATCCCCTTGCGGTACAGCACGTGCAGGCGCGCGTGCGGGAACTTGCCCGAGTAGTTGCACGGCTCCTCCACCGTGCCGCAGGTGCCGCTCGCCCCCTTCTCGATCCACTCGGATATCTTGGTTTGCGAGGTCGTGTCGAACTTGCCCGCGAAGCTCGTCAGGTGGTCCCCGAACGCGCCGGGCAGGATCGTGTAGCTCGCGCCGTCCACGTCCGGCGACGCCCAGCCGGTCATGACGCCGAGGCAGTCGTGCTCGCCGGTCGGCAGCACGGCGAAGATGTGCTCGGCGACGCCGCCGGCCGCGGCCATCTCGATCACCGCCTGCGGGTACGCGAAGTCGCGCGGGCCGCTGCGCGCGACGTCGGTGGTCTCGACGTAGTAGAACGTGCCGCCGGGCTGCGTTCCGTCGACCGCGGCGCTGCGGTCGATCATGTCGAGGATCTCCTGGAGCGTGTTCCCGTTCGGCCCCGTGTACCCGAGCATCGCGCCGAGGAAGTACGCCTGCCCGCTCGCGCTCGGCACGCCGTCGAACCAGGAGTAGCTCGCGTCGAAGAACTGCGCGTCCCAGCTTTCGAGCGCGAACTGGCTCGACGTCTGGGAGGACAGGCTCCCGAAGATCTCGCCCGTCAGGTTGGCGAGCGTGTACCCCGAGGCGACGGCGAAGCGGTTGACCGGCGCGCACGAGTCGAAGACGTAGCCCGGCGCGCTGATGAAGAAGGTGTCGCCCGGCGGGATGAGGACGTAGTCCACGTGGTCGCGGATCCGGCGGTTGTTGAGCGCGCCCTGGAAGCCCTCGAGGTTGACGTCGACGAACTCGACGTAGCTCGCGGCGCCGGGACGCATGTACACCGCGTTCGCCGCCGGCACGTCGCGCTTCGCCATGTAGTAGTTGGCGACGTACATCGACTCCGCGTTGGCCGGATCGATGACGAGGATCGCGTGGTCGCCGGAACCGCCGGAAGAGATGGGCGCGGCGGAAACGAGGAGAAAGGCAAGGAGGGGGATCGGGTGCTTCACACCCGAATTCTAGCCGCGGGGTCGATCTCCGGGTGCGCGCCGCCCGGGCCCCGCGCCTAACGGTCCGCGGGGCTCATCACGCACCGGAAACCGGTGTGCATCAGCCCGGTGTCGGGGCTCGTCTTCATCCGCGCGCTCGGCCGGTACCCGACGCAGTAGTTGTCGCTGCAGAGGAACGAGCCGCCGCGCGTCACGCGCTTCGCCATGTGAGGCTCCTGCGGGTCGAAGCTCGTGTCGGGTCCGCGCGGGTCCACGGCGACGCCGCCGCCGGCGGCGCGCCGCGCGTAGGTGTCGGGGCGGTACCAGTCCGCGCACCACTCCCAGACGTTGCCGCCCATGTCGTAGAGGCCGTAGCCGTTCGGCGGGAACGAGCCCACGGGCGCCGATCCCTCGAACCCGTCCTCGACGCGGTTCGCCGCCGGGAAGGTGCCCTGCCAGACGTTCGCGAGCCACGCGTCGCCCGGGAGCTTCTCGCTCCCCCAGATCCACGGCTCGCCGGCGAGCCCGCCGCGCGCGGCGAGCTCCCACTCCGCCTCGGTCGGAAGGCGTTTCCCCGCCCAGGTCGCGTAGGCGACCGCGTCGTCCCACGACACGTGCACCACCGGGTGGTCGTCGAGGCCGTCGATCGTCGTGTCCGGCCCGCCGGGATGGCGCCAGTTGGCCCCGACCTCCCAGCGCCACCACTCGAGCGGGCCGCGCGGGTCGTGCCCGGGCGCGGGCGGGTTCAGGACGAGCGAGCCGGGGAGCAGCGCCTCCGGCGGCAGCTCGGCGTCCGGCGGCAGGCCGAGCTCCGCGCGGGTCGCCGGGCGCTCGGCGGTGGTGACGTAGCCGGTCTCCTCCACGAACGCGCGGAACTGCGCGTTCGTCACCTCGGTCGCGTCCATCCAGAAGCCGCTCACGCGGACCGTGTGGCTCGGGTGCTCGTCGGGCAGCGCGTGCCCGCCGGAGGCGCCCATCGCGAACTCGCCGCCCGGGATCCAGACCATGCCGGGCGGAGCGTCCTGCGGCGCTCCCGAGGGCGACTCCTCCGCCGGCGGGCCGCCGCACGCCGCGCAGGCCGCGAGAACCAGGAGAAGCGTCGAGCGCGTTTCCACCGCGCCACCTTAGCGGATGGAGCGCGTAAGCTCTCTGTAGGTAGCGTGTCACGGCACGCGGCGGCGACATTCGACCTGCATGAAGCACCCGATCCTCGCCGCGCTCGTCCTTCCGCTCGCCGCCTCCGCCGCGTCCCCTCAGTCGTCGACCGAGCTCCAGCTTCCGGGCCTCCTGCGGCCGCACGTCAACACGATCGACGCCGAGCTGATCGCCGACGGGCCGGGGATGGAGGTGACGCTCACCCTGGGCCTCTGGAACCCTAACGAGCGCGAGCGGGAGCTCGAGCTGCTCTTCCCGCTCGGCGCGGGGACGACGATCTCGGGCTTCGAGGTGCTGGTCGACGGGCGCGCGGTCGAGGGCAAGCTCTACCCGGTCGAGGAGGCGCGCGCGCTCCACCGCCAGCTCCTCCTGCGGACGAACGACACGGCGCTGCTCGAGCATTACGGCCAGGCGCTCGTCCACGTGCGCTTCCCGATGGAGGCCCAGGGGACGCCCGCCCTCACCCTGCGCTACACGCGGCTGATCGAGCCGGAGGGCGAGCACCTCTCGCTGCACCTCCCGCTGACCGCGTTCCGTTCCTTCGACGGGCCCAAGCTGCTGACCATGCGCGGCGAGATCCACGCCGCGAGCCCGGTGACGACGTTCTACTCGCCGACCAACGACGTGCGCGAGGTGGAGGCGTGGACGACCTGGGACGATTCGGGGACGCCGCGCTACCACTCGCGCTTCGCGGGCGAGGCGACCTACTGCTCGGGCGACAGCGACTTCGTCGCGCTCTACAAGGCGCGCGAGCGGCGCGAGCTCCTCGACGTGACCGTCCTCTCGCAGCGCCCCGACTCCGGCGAGGACGGCTACTTCCTCGCGGTGATCAACGGCGTCCCGCCCGAGGTCGACGAGGCGGCCGGCGCGGAGCCGCGCAACGTCGTCTTCGTGATCGACCGCTCGGGGAGCATGAAGGAGGGCAAGCTCGACCAGGCGCGCGAGGCGCTGAAGTACATGATCGCGAAGCTGCGACCCGAGGACCGCTTCAACGTCGTCTCGTACGCCCCCACCGTGCACTTCCTCGCCGCGACGCTGCAGGCGTCCGGCGCCAAGGGCGACGCGTACGCGTACCTCGACGGGCTCGAACCGGACGGCGGCACGAACATCGCCGACGCGCTGACCGCGGCGCTCGGCCAGTTTCACGACGAGAGCCAGCTCAACCAGATCGTCTTCCTGACCGACGGCCTCCCGACGGAGGGCGTCACCGAGCTCACGGCGCTCTGCCGGACCGTCCGCGAGGCGAACGAGAAGAACGTGCGGCTGATCGCCTTCGGCGTCGGCTTCGACGTGAACGGCGAGCTGCTCGACCGCCTGGCGGCGGAGAACCGCGGCCTCTCCGAGTACGTGCTGCCGAGCGAGGAGATCGCGCAGAAGGTGCCGGGCTTCTACGCGCGGATGAGCACGCCGCTCGTCCTTGACGCGGAGCTCGCGCTGTCGGGCGCGACGTTCACCGACGTGTTTCCCCGCACCACGGGCGACCTCTACGGCGGGCACCAGCTCCTCCTGACCGGCCGCTACGCCGACGACGGCGAGCCCGGAGGCAAGCTCGTGATCACCGGCCGGCGCGGAACGCAGCCGTGGAAGGGCGAGTACGCCTTCGCGCTCGCGGAGTCCACGCCTCCGGGCGACGACGACCTCGTCGCGCGCATCTGGGCGACGAAGAAGATCGGCTTCCTGATCGACGACCTCCGCCTCCACGGCGAGACGGACGAGCGGATCGCCGCCGTCGTCGACCTGGGCACGCGCTTCGGCATCCTGACCGAGTACACCGCCTTCCTCGCGGCGGAGGAGACGGACCTCTCGGCGCTCGCGGCGAACTACCGGCGCTGCAAGGACGAGCTCGAGAACCGCGCCAAGGTGACCACCGGCTCGCACGGCGTCGCGCAGGCGTGCAACAGCAAGATCTTCCAGCGCGGCAGCACCGCGCGCTTCGAGAACAAGTGGATCGGCGCCGACGGCCGGGAGGTCACGGTGGAGTCCGTGCTCTGCGTGAAGGGCCGCACCTTCTTCAAGCGCGGCGACGAGTGGCTCGACCAGAGCGCGGCGGCCGAGACGCCGACCGACGTGATCGAGGTCAAAAGCGACGCCTTCTACGCGCTCGCCGACGCCCACCCCTGGGTGGCGTCGTGCGTGGCGCGCACGAAGAACTGCGTGATCACGGTGGACGGCACGACCTACCGGATCGTCGACGGCTGCTAGCGACTAGAAGTACCCGAGCGACTTCATCCCCTCGAGGAACGCCTCGTTGGCGTCGATCCCGGGCTCGCGCGGCGGCGTCGCGGGGCGGAAGCCCGCCGCGTAGGTCGGGACGCTCCGCTCGGGGTGCGCGGCGCGCCATTCATCGGTCATCCACTCGCGCCGCGCGGTGCCGACCGCGTCCTCCGGAACCGCGAGGTCGAGCCACGCGCAGAGCGTCGGCATGACGTCGTAGACCGAGCCCAGGACCTGCAGCTCGCCGTGCAGCCCCTCGCGTCGCACGCCCGGCCCCGCGGCGATCACGACGCCCGGCGGGCCGTCGAGGTGGCCGCCCGAGGGGATGCTCTGCGGCTCGTCGAGGCGGTCGGCGTGCATGCCGTGATCGGAGAGGACGAGGATGAGCGCGTCGTCGGGCACGTGCTCGAGCGCCTCGCCGATCCAGCGGTCGACGACCTCGTAGGCGCGGTCGATCCGGTCGCCGAGGAGCTCCACCTTCTGCGGGGACACGCGGTACTCGTACGCTTCCGGCTCGCGGTAGCGCCAGTAGTAGTGCCCGGCCACGTCGGCGAGCCCCGTGTACAGGAGGTTGAGGTCGGCGACCCGCTCCTCGAGCTCGGCGCAGAAGATCCGCTGGTGGGTGCGGTCGCCGTGGAAGGCGAACCGGAAGTTGCCTTCCATCGCGTGCTCCATGCCCCAGGCCACGCCGTCGGGCACGCCGCCGAAGCGGTCGGTGAACTCGTTCGCGAGCGGACCGATCGGCGCGCCGTCCTGAAGGAGCGGCATGATGCGGTCCTGGAGGCCGGCGGGGTAGGTGAGCTCCTCCAGACCGCCCTCCCACACCCCCGCCTTCCAGAGCACCTTGGCCTGCACCTGCGCCGCGTAGGAGGCGACGATCCGCGCGCCGGGCACTTCCTCGGCGGGCCAGGACACCCACCAGGCCACCGAGAGGACCGAGCGGCCGTTCTCCCCCGCGACGTTCCAGATCGCGGGGACCTTGCGGCAGTTCGAGGTGTACGGGAGCGCGTCCGGCAGCTCCTTCCCGGTCTGCGGCTCGACCTCGGTGAAGAAGAGGATCCCGTGGTCCTTGCGGTGGGCGCCCGTGGCGACGGTGGTCCAGATCACCGGCGACATCGTGGGGACGTCGGTAGAGAGCAGGCCGGCGAGCCCGCGCTCGGCCAGGGCGGTGAGGTGCGGCGTCCGGCCCGCCTCCATCAGGGGCTGCAGCACGGACCACTCGAGGCCGTCCACCGCGAACACGACCACCGGCGGGCCGTCGTGGCCGGAGCCGCCGCCGGCGCAGCCCGCCGCCAGGAGAATGGCCGCCAAACCCCGGAACCCGCGCTTCACGCCGCGAGTCTATTAAAAAAAGCCCGCGCCGGCCCCCCCGGCGCGAGCTCCGGCGTCCACGCGCGCAGGGCATGGACACCCTTCAAGAGGCGAGGCTTCGAAAGGAACGATCGGAGCGCAGCGGCGTGGCTCCCGGGGCTCGGCTACGAGCGTGGCGCAGGCCCGGGAACGCCTGGTGGAGAGTGAAGCCGTGGCGGCTCAGGCCGCCCAAGTGGCTCGTCACCGGCAGGAACGACATCCGCCGGCGGGTCCGCCAGGGATTCTCGCGGCCGCGGGCCGCGGTTAGGCTCCCGGCGCCGTGCCGCGCCGCCGCCGCCTCCTCCGCCTCGCGCTCCTCGCCCTGCTCCTCGCGCTCGCCGGCGACCAGGCGGCCCAGTACACCGTGCTCGCGGACGGGCGCCTGCGCGGCTTCTTCGTGGCGCCCTTCGACCCGCCGCTCTTCATCCAGCCGCAGCTCGACCACCTCGAGCGCGTCCGCCGCCTCGCCGCGGGCGACCCGGAGGCGGCGGCGGCCTCCACGTTCGACGCCGAGCTCGGCTGGTGCCCGCGGCCGGGAGCGAGCCACTTCGGCTGCGTCTTCGACGGCTCGGCGAGCCGGCTGGGCGCCCAGCCCTTCCCGCGCCCGAAGACGCCGGGGACCCGCCGCGTCGTCGCGTACGGCGGCAGTTTCACGATGGGGATGGAGGTGGGCGAGCGCGACACCTGGCTCGCCGTCCTCGACGCCGACGTGCCCGAGGTCGAGATCGCGAACCAGGGCGTCGCCGGCTACGGCCTGGACCAGGCCTTCCTGCGCTTCCAACGCGACGGCGCCGCGCTCGCGCCGGACGAGGTCTGGTTCGGCCTGATGCCCCAGGCCGCGCTGCGGGTGTCGACGCACTACGCGCCGGCCTACTACCGCTGGACGACGATGTCGGCCTTCAAGCCGCGCTTCGTCCCGGGCGAGCCCGACGGACCGCGCCTGCGGCTCGTCGCGAACCCGGTCCGCGAGCCGGCCGACTACGTGCACCTCCTCACCGACCAGGAGGCCTTCGTCGACGCGATCGGCGAGACCGACCTCTGGGTGCGGCGCGCGCCGCTCGCCTTCGCGCCGCGCGGCTCCTCGTGGACGCACTGGTTCGCCACCACGCGGCTCGCGATCACGCTGCACGAGTCCGGCGGGCGCGCGCGCGAGGACTGGCTCGGCGACCCGGAGAGCGAGGTCTACGTCGTGATGCGCGAGCTCCTGCTCGCCTTCGCCGAAGAGGCCAACGCCGCCGGCGCGCGCTTCCGCGTCGTCGTCGTCCCCTCGCGCGCGGACCTCGTGCTGCGGCGCGACCGCGGCGCGTTCTGGGAGGATCTCCTCCGCGACGCGGACGTCGACGTCTTCGACGCGTCCGACGCGCTTACCGCCGCGGGCGCGATCGAGGACGAGAAGCTCTGGATGCCCGGCTCCCACTACAGCCCGGCGGCGAATCGCGTCGTGGCGGACGCCCTGCGCGAGGCCTGGTTCTAGAGCGTCGCGAGCCCGCGCGCGTCCTCGGTGCGCCAGGCGGGCGCCGCCGCGATCGCGGGGAGCACTTCGTCGGGACCGTCGACGAGCGTCCACATCGCCTTGTGCTCGGGCCGCAGGAAGCGGTCGCTCACCATCCGCTCGAGGATCTCGACGAGCGGCCGGTAGAAGCCCTGCACGTCGACCAGCACGATCGGGTGACCGCCGAGGCCGAGGCGCTTCCACGTGATCGCCTCGGTCAGCTCCTCGAGGGTGCCGGTTCCGCCCGGCAGCGCGACCACGGCGTCGGCGGCCTCGAGCATGTGCCGCTTGCGCTGGTGCATGTCCTCGACGATCTGAAGCTCGGTCAGCCCGCGGTGCCCCCACTCGAGCTCGTCCATGAAGCGCGGCAGGACGCCCAGCACCTCGCCGCCCTCGGCCATCGCGCCGTCGGCGAGGGCGCCCATCGAGCCGACGGCGCCGCCGCCGTAGACGATGCCGACCGACGCCTGCGCGAGGAGCCGCCCGAGCCGCTCGGCGGCGGCGTGGTGCTCCGGCGCGCAGGTCTGGCTGGACGCGCAGTAGACGGCGACGCGGCGGGGCTTCATCCCTCGACCTGCGGCGCGGAAAGCGCGCGGTAGCGGATCGGGACGAACCCGGCCTCCTTGAGCTTGTCGACCGGCATCACGTCTTCCTTCACGCGCGGGAAGGTCGCGTGGACGACGCGCATCGCTTCGCGCTCTTCGTCGACCCACTCGAGGAAGATCACGATGTGCCCGTAGGGCTTGTTGACCGCGTCGCCGGGGAGCAGCTCGTCGTAGCTCGAGAGCTCGTCGGTCACCTCGGCGAAGGTGTACGTCGCGTGGCGCTTCTCCGTCCGCCAGCAGCGCGAGACGAAGCCGCTGCAGTCGACGCCCAGCGCCTCGCGCGAGGCGCGCACGCGCGCGCGGAAGTTCTCGGTCGCCTCGAAGACGTGTCCGGCGGGACGGCCGGCGGCCAGCCCCTCGTCGAACTCCTCCAGCGTGGTGTAGCCGCCCCACTGGTAGGGAACGCCCACGCTGAGCTCGCCCGGACGCCAGCCGTCCTCGTGATAGCTCGCGTCCGGCGTGTCGACGCGCACGCCGCGCGAGTCCTCGCCGTGCAGGACGTTTCCGGGCTCGGGCGTCCACTCGTGCAGCCGGTACGTCTCGGCGATCGCGAGGATCTCCGCGCGCCGCGGATCGAGCGCCGGAGCCGCGGCTTCCGGCGCCGGCGCGACGGCGGGGGCCGGCGGGGTCGCGCAGGCCGAAAGAAGCGCGACCGCCGCGAGCGGGAGCCACGCGCGCCCTCGGGTGAAGAGCATCCGGCCATCCTAGCTTCTGGTAAGGTCCGTGCGGACCATGCGCGCCCTTCTCGCCTCGCTCTTACTCGCGTCGCCCGCGCCGGTGGCCCAGGAGCTCGAGCTCGTCGGCGGAGTCGAACCGCAGCCCTTCTTCGCGGCGACTCAGCGTCTGATCGACGCGCTCGACTTCCTCGGCGCGCCGCTCTCCGACGCGGAGAAGGCGGCGATCGAAGCGGCCGGGGCGGAGGGCGAAGCCGGCGTGATGGCGGTGCAGCGCATCCTCGACCCGCACGTGCTCTGCGCGGTCCACGTCAACCCCGAGGCGCGCGTCAAGGCGACCGAGGGACCGGCACCGCGCGTGCTCGCCCAGGGCGGCTGGCGGACGTTTCTCGTGAAGGTGCAGAACGAAGCGGGCGTCACCGCCGAGCTCGGCGTGCGGAGCTCCGCCGCGCTGCCCGTCTTCGGCTCGCCGGCGTTGCCCGAGTCCGATGAGACCACGCCGGCCGAGGCGGCGCACCGCTTTCTGGAGCTCGCCATCGCGCGGCGGCCGCCGCTGCGCGCGACGCTCTCGGGGCTCGAGCTCGAATACGCCGTCCTCCAGCTCTACTCGCGCGACGCGGGGAAGCGCGAGGCCTCGCTCGCCTTCGACGTGGGCCAGGGCACGCAGGATCTCGGCTTCCGCGGCGAGGTGCCGTTGCTCTTCACGTGCCTGCCGGCGGTGGAGGTCCGCTTCGAGATCCTCGACGTCGACGGCGAGCCGACCACCGCCGCGATCACGCTGCGCGACGACCAGAGCCACGTCTACCCGTCGCCCGGCAAGCGGCTCGCGCCGGACTTCTTCTTCCACCAGCAGGTCTACCGGCGGAGCGGCGAGTCGGTCACGCTGGCGCCGGGCGCGTACACCGCCGAGGTCACGCGCGGGCCCGAGTACGAGAAGCTCGTGCAGCGCATCGAGGTTCCCGAGGCGGCGGAGCACGACGTGACGTTCCGGCTCGAGCGCTGGATCCACCTCGCCGCGGAGGGCTGGCGGTCCGGCGACCATCACGTGCACGCCGCCGGCTGCTCGCACTACGACAGCCCGACGCTCGGCGTGCGGCCGGAGGACATGCTGCGCCACATCGAGGGCGAGGACCTGAACGTCGGCTGCGTCCTGTCCTGGGGGCCGTGTTGGGACTTCCAGAAGGACTTCTTCGAAGGCGACGTACACCCGCTCTCCACCGACGACCACGTGATGCGCTACGACGTCGAGGTCTCCGGCTTTCCCTCGTCGCACTGCGGGCACCTGTCGCTGCTCGGGCTGAAGGAGGACGACTACCCGGGCACCGAGCACATCGACGACTGGCCGAGCTGGGACCTGCCCGTCTTGCAGTGGGCCAAGGAGCAGGGCGCCGTCACCGGCTTCAGCCACTCCGGCTTCGGCCTGCAGATTCCCGAGGAGGAGCTGCCGAGCTACGTCGTCCCGCCCTACGACGGCATCGGCGCGAACGAGTACGTCGTCGACGTCACGCACGACGTCGTCGACTTCCTCTCGGCGGTCGACACGCCGGCGCACTGGGAGCTCAACGTCTGGTACCACACCCTGAACTGCGGCTTCCGCACGCGGCTCTCGGGCGAGACCGACTTCCCCTGCATCTACGGCGACCGCGTCGGGATGGGCCGCGTGTACGTCAAGACCGGGCCGGGGCCGGTCGACTTCGACGCGTGGCTCGCGGGGCTGCGCGACGGGCGCTCGTACGTCACCGACGGCGCGACGCACGTCGTCGACTTCAAGGTGCGCGAGGTGCGAGTGGGCGAGCCCGGCTCCTCCGGCGTGATCAGCCAGCTCGAGCTCGCCGAGCCGCGCGAGGTCGAGGTCACCGCGCGCGTGGCGGCGCTCCTCGACGACGCGCCGAACCCCGAGATCAGCGAGCTGCCGCTCGAGTGGCAGCCCTACTGGCACGTCGAGCGCGCGCGCATCGAGGACACGCGCCGCGTTCCCGTGGAGCTCGTCGTCAACGGCGTCGCGGTCGCGCAGCAGGAGCTCACGGCCGACGGGAAGCTCGTCCCGCTGCGCTTCACGGCGCGGATCGAGCGCTCCTCCTGGATCGCGCTGCGCGTCTTCCCCTCCGCGCACACGAACCCGGTGTTCGTGATCGTCGGCGGCAAGCCGATCCGCGCCAGCCGCCGCAGCGCGGAGTGGTGCCGCGCGTCCGTCGACGTCTGCTGGGAGCAGAAGGAATCCGGCATCCGCCTGGAGGAGAAGGACGCCGCGCGCGCGGCCTACGACCACGCGCGCGCGACGTACGACCGGATCGTGGAAGAGTCTGTGGCCGACTGAGTGAAGAGCCGCTCACTCCACCCACGGCCTCCAACGATCGTGAAACGACTACGCGGGTGAATCGGCATGCAGCGTACACGGGCGCAAGCAGTTCATCGCCATTTGGCGGACTCTGAACTAACCGGAACCTCGCGCCCGCGCGGCAAGGGCGGATCGCCTGCAACAGACCTGAGCTACGCGAACTAGTGAAAGCTGCTAGCGGGACGAACGCTTCTGCGACTGAGGTCGCGATTGAGCCGTATGCACAGTCCTAGCCTGAACGACGCGCCATTTCTGCGCGTATGTCATACGGAGCTTCCGAGCCGACCAGGTTGAGGTTTCGCCAGAGATTTTCTTGGCGTGTTCCATGCGCAGTGTCCGCGCCCTCGCATCGGCTACATTGTCCATAGCGTACCTCTTCTTGGTGATCTTAGGTCTTGTCCAGACGGTAGGGAAGAAGCTCGCCGGCAAGATTCTTCTCTGTCTCCGTGAACGCCTCCTCAGAGAGAGAGATCCGAGGAGCTGCGCCACTCGGCTCCCATTCCGTGACGTTCCCTGACTCTTCTTTCCGTTTGAGCACATAACCGTCTCCGAGGCTGATCGAAAAGTAGTCGAAGAACCGTCGAGGACCAACGCCAAGATGGGGTTCGAACCGGACCTTCCCGGACCCGTCTCCGCTCGTGCCAGGCGGGACTTCGATCACGTCCTTATCGTGCAGCTCTAGAGCTTTGCTTTTCGGGTAAGGCTCGACGTAGACAACGCGATCCAGACCCGCCGCGATTATGTGCCGCGCACAGTTGTGGCAGGGATATGTCGTCACGTAAAGCGTGGCGTTTCGCGTTGTGCGCCCTGATCTTGCGCAAGACAGAAGGGCTTCCATCTCGGCATGCACCGCCCTCCCGTACTCAGTGATCTCCCTCAGGCGCGTCTGTTCGAGCTTCTCCGATACATCATCGACTGAACCGACGTCCAACTGCTTTGCGACATCGTTCATTATCTCTCTGCGAACACGTGCATTCGAGTCGAACCTGCGCACCGCGTCACGATCGTCATCGGCTCCAGGGGCATACAGGCCTCCCCCGCGCCTTGGGACATCGTTTGCCCCGACCGCAATCACGTCGCCCTGCGCGGAGACTAAAGCTGCACCGACCTGACGTGAGAGTTCCCCCGATCGAAGCCCACTTGCATAGGCGAGGAACATGCGATGCTCGTCCTCTGTCGGAGTGAGCGTTGGACGTCCGAACAACAGCTCCAAGAAGCGCTCCAGTGCTGCTTCGTCCGGGTGGCCTCCCCAAGGAATGAACACGTCGGCGAGTTGAAAGGTGTCACGCGTCCGTTGTCCATGGCCGTTACCGGACTCGTCTCGATCGCGCGCGATGTGGTCACGCGCTTCTACATTGCTGATGCCCCGTCGGTTGCGGAGTTCGGTGACGCGTTCCTCTTCGGTGGCGTAGAGGCCAATCAAATGAAATCCGCCGCCGTATACAAGCCGCAGCGTTGCGACCTCCTCTGGGTGCTTCAAGGACCAGAACAGATGAGCGGTCGGCTTGTCCGGATCCCGAGTCTCGCGCCATTGGTTCACTGCGAGGAGACCCGCTCGCGCCAACACGTCCTCGCTGACATCGGTTCGGAGCTTCGTTCCAGCGTTCATGGCGGTTCGCAGCCGTTCGTTGCCCGAGCTCTCGTCAACCCTGATTCCCTTGAAGTCCTCAAGGAAATCCGAGATGTGCCATAGCTCCAGCTTGTAGCCGTAGCGTTCCAAGCACGCTTGAAGCTTCGCTTCAAATGCGTCGCGGCGGACTCCTACCGGCGCAACGACGCCAAGGAAGATGTCCGTTCTGCTGGATCGGGCGATTTTGTCTGCGCTCTCGAGGCTCATGATCTGGTCGACCCCATGTGGGGATCGACGAGTTTGGAGAGCGGCCAAGCGAGTCTCAAGACCCGAGCAGGGTGATCGACGCTCAACAGGACTCGTGTCTTCCCACCGCCACGCGGTCTCGATCGTGGCTGATCCGCCTCCCGAGGTACCAGATGCCACCTGTTACGGTACTCCACCTTCCCGCCGGCCTCAGAACCGCGACTTGAGAGTGAGCCCCTCCCGCCTGTACCCGTGCTTGTCAAGGGGCGGTACAGCTCGGCTCTCGTCCGCGAGCAACCCACGCGTACTCATCTTGTGAGTGAGATCGTCTGCGACTGACGACTACGGCTGCAGCGTCACCGGCTCCGCGTTACTGACGAGCGTCACGGCGAACGATGCCGGGTCGAAGGCGACGTAGGCATGGTGCACCACAAAGCCCGCGAGCGCCGGATTCGTCCCCGGCGCGAGCGTGAAGAGCGTCGTCGCCGAGCCGTCGGCGGAGAGCGTCCCGAACGAGTTCGAGAGCGGCGGCTGGTTCGGCGCGTTCACGGTCAGGTTGAAGTACGGGTCGGGCGTGTTCAGCGGCAGGACGAACGAGCCGAAGGGCGTGCCGGGCACGGTGCCGCCGGTCGAGCCCACGAGCCAGAAGTTGTCGTTCGCCCGCGCGAGGCCCGCCTCGAGGGCGAGGACCTGCGTGCCGCCGGCGGCGAGGGAGATCGACGCCACGTTCCCCGAAAGGTGCGGCATCGGCGTGACCTCGACGTCGTCGATCAGGTGGCCGTCGGTCCCCAGCGTGTAGTTGTCGCGCTGGCGGAAGATGAGATGGAAGTTGTCGTCGAGCTGAACCCCGGTCAGCCCGGCGAGGACACCCACGTCGACGGTGAACTGCTGCCAGGTCGACGACAGACCCTGGTGGCTGACCGCCAGGACCTCGGTCACGCCGTCGGAGAGGAAGAGCCCGTCCTCGGGATCGGCCTCGTCGCTCGTGTCCTTGGCCCAGTAGGTCAAGCTCATCCCGCCGTACTCCTCGGCGGCGACGAAGAGGTTCGCTTCGTTGGTGACGTAGTTGCCGTCGGTGTTCGACGCCATCGTCAGCGATGGGCTGCCGGAGCCCGGTGACGCCGAACCGGACTCGCCGGCGACGATCGCTCCGAACATGTTCTCGCTCTCGAAGAGCCACTCCCCGCTGGCGGGCAGACCGGCCTGGAAGTCCTGCGCGTAAGGCAGCGCGGCGGACGTGATCGGGTTGACCGTGATCATGTCCGGAATCGTCAGCGTGTCCGTGCCGAGCGAGTTCGTCACAGTGAGGGTCACGTCGTAGGTACCCGGCGACGTGTACGCGAACTGCGGGTTCTTGCCGACCGCGTCGGTCGAGCCGTCCTCGTCGAAGTCCCAGTCCCAGGAGGTCGGGATGCCCGTCGACTGGTCGGTGAACTGGACCGCCTGCGTCTCGACCACGACGGTCGGCGACGCGCTGAAGTCCGCCACCGGCACCGCCGGCGGGCCCTGGGCGCAGCTCTGTTGCCAGTCGTTGAGGAAGCTCGGCAGGTTGAGCGACGTGCCGGAGTTGTAGCCGCTGCTGCCGCAGCCGCCGTGCGTGTGGATCCCGACCGCGTCGCCGGTGGGCTCGTGGATCACGGGCGAGCCCGAGTTCCCGCCGGTCGTGTCGACCGTGTACCGCAGCGCGAAGCCGCTCGTGCCGAAGAACGGTCCCGTGTGGGTCTGGAGGATCTGGTTCGTGGTCCCCGTGTCGGAGCCGAACCCCGTGATGCGCGTCGTCTCGCCCGCGCTGGGAGAGAAGAAGCCCAGGTTGAAGTAGCCGAACTTGACCGAGGGCGACTCGCCGACGTCGTTCGTCTCGAGGTGGCAGATCGCGTAGTCGTTGCCGATCCCGCCGCTGGTGAACACGAGCGAGCCCGCGTCCACGGGGAACTGGAACTCCGGCGACGGGTGGACCAGCGCGCCGCTCGGCAGCGACGGCGGGACCATGAACTCGGCCAGGCTCGCGTAGGTCGGGAAGCAGTGCCCGGCGCTGAAGGCGCAGTCGTCCGGACCGGAGAGCCAGCCGGTGCACGCCGAGGTCCCCGAGCTGTCGAGGAACCGCCCGACGCGGTTGTCGACGGTGGCGACGCGGTCGTCCGCGCCGCAGATCGAGTCGCCGCCGTCGACCGTGCCGACGAGCAGGTGCGAGATCTCGTACGACGCCTTCGATCCCGGCGCCACGTAGAGCTGGAGCTCGACCCGCGCTCCGTTGAAGAAGGCGCTGCTCGACCGCCACTTGGCGATCTCGGGCACGGTGATCCGCTGCGAGTAGCCCTCGCGCAACCCGATCACGTCCAGGTAGTCGTCGGGACCGAGGCTGATCTCGTGGAAGAAGACGCGCAGCGACGGCGCGCCGTGGATCTCGATGCGCCGCTCGTGCACGAGCGCGACGTCGGCGCCGGGGTTGGAGAAGACTCCCGAGGCGTACTCGAAGTCCAACTCCGTCGCGTAGGAAGGCGGCGGCGCGAACTGGGCGGCGGCGGGAACGGCGAGGCAAAGCGCGGCCAGAACGGCCGCGGGCGTGGGGCGCGGGTGCATGGTTTTCCTGGGGTCGAGAGCGACGGGAAGGGAAGCGAGAGGCCGAGCCCATTCTGCGGGGAGGCGACGACGCCGCAAGCCGCCGCGCCTCAGGACCACGCGGTGTAGGCGAAGAACGCGAGCGTCGCCAGGAGGACGATCACCGTCGGCCAGCGGTTGCGATGCTCCCCAACCCACTTGCGGCGCCCGTTCAGGAGGAGCAGCACGACCGCCAGGAGCGGGAGGAAGTACGCGCCGACGACCGCGTAAAGCTTCTGCACGACGACGAAGCTCCCGAAGAGCCCCACCGCCGGGATGCTCGCGATCGCTAGCAGGTAGAGGCGGTACGGAGCGCCGCGCGTGTCGATCGCCGCGCCGGGCAGGCGCCCGCGGACGAGACCGAGGAAGTCGGCGAAGAGGTAGGGCACCGCCTGCCACACGCCGAGCAGACTGCTGAACACCGCGCCGAAGGCGCCGATGAGAAAGGCCCACCGCCCCGCCGGGCCGAGCGGGCCCTCGAGTTGGTCGGCGACCGCCACGATCAGTCCGGCTCCCTCGGTTTCGACGTCGATGTCGACCCGGCTTCCGATCGTCACCGTCGCGAGCCCGAAGAGCGCCGTCATCAGGTAGCCGACGCCGAGGTCGATCCGGCACGTGCGCAGGGTCTCGACGCCCGTGCGGTTCTCCTCGCGGATCCAGTAGCCGTAGCAGAGCACGGTCAGCGTCCCGCCGACGCCGCCGATCAGAGCCACCGTCCAGCTCAGGCCCTTGCCCTCGGCCGAGGGAATGGTCGGGACTAGGAGCCCGCGCGCGACCTCGCCGAAGTCGGGCCGCAGCAACACGGCGGTCACGAGCACCGTGACGAACATCAACGCGATGCAGACCGCCATCAGGCGCTCGAAGAGCTTGAACCCGCCGCGCAGGACCAGGACGACGCCGAGCGCGCTCGACGCGATCCCGAACACGATCTTGCCGCGGACCGGGTCGTCGAAGACCGGGAACAGCGCGTGGGCGGTGACGCCGCACGCGCTCATCAGCGCCGCGCCGACGACGTACGTCCACGGCAGGAGGTAGAGCGGGAACAGGAGCTTCACCGGCCAGCCGAGGCGGCAGACCGCCCCGTCGAGCAGCGTCTCGCCCGTCACGAGCTGCCAGCGCGCGAGCCCCTCGTTCAGCACGAACTTGAGCCCCGCGCCGACGAGCACGGCCCAAAGGAGCGCGGGGCCGACCTCGATCCCCGCGAAGGCCGCGGTCGCGAGGTCTCCGGCGCCGACACCGGTGGCGGCGACGAGGATGCCCGGTCCGATCGTCGCGAGGAGCTTCCTGCTCAACCCGCCGTCGCCTCCTCCCAGGCGATCGCCGCCAGGAGCGCGCCGCCGAAGGCGTCCCAGAGCTCCTCCGCGGTCATCCGGTCGGCGGCGCGCGTGAGCTCGAGCGTCACGATCGGCACGCCGCGGTCCAACCCGACGAGCGAGCCGAGCGATCCGGGCCGCGCGCCCATGCGGCGCAGCGGTAGGTCGCACGCCGCCTCCATCGCGCGCGCGAGCCCCTCGCCCGGTCCGTCGTAGTCGACGCACGCGGCGGCCTGGTGCAGGCTGACCACGAGCGCGGGCTCGCTCGCGTCGATGAGCTCCAGAAGGGCGCGGCTCTCGGGCTCCGACAACGCCGTTCCGCGCGCGTCGAAGTTCTCTGCGGGGAAGTTCCGGTTCAGGTCGACGCCGCGCGCGTTGCGCCGGCGGTCGCGAGCGAATCCGTCCGGGTTGGCGACGGGCACGACGAGGACGCGTCGACCGGCGAGTAACTCCGGCTCGGCGCGAAGGCGCCGGACCAGCTCGAGCACGAGCGGCGTCCCCGCCGCTTCGTCGCCGTGGATCGTCGCGAGAATGAGGATGGTCCGCGTTCCGGAGCCGAGCTCAATCGTCTGGATGGCGCGCCCTTCCACCGAAGTGCCGATCGTCTCCCGCGCATAGACGACGGCCGGCTCCGCCGGCGTCGCCGCGCAGGCGACGAGCAACGCGAGAACGACGGCACGAAGCGGCGCCATGCGCGTCACTCTAGCCCGCGCGGACCGCGGCTACACGAGAACCCGCGCCGTGAGGAACCCGAGATAGGTCCCGATCGCCGTCCCGAGCGACCCCACGAGGATCGCCGGCAGCACCAGGTCGCCGCGACCCAGGCTCCGCGCGAGCGCGAGCGCCGACGTTCCTCCGCCGATGTTCGCCTGGGACGCCACCGCCGCGACCTCCGCCGGGAGCCGGAGGGCGTAGGCGGCGCCGAAGGTGATCGCGCCGTGCACGAGGACCACCACCGCGACGAAGATCGAGAGGCTCACGCCGAGCGAGCCGATCTCGCGGAGCGCCGCGACGTCGCACAGCGCGCCGATCACCGCGAGGAAGAGGTACACGCCGAACATGCCCAGCGTGCGCGCGCCGCGGAGCTTGCGCGCCAGGCCGGACTGCGCGAGCACGAGCGCGAGCGTGGTCAGGATGAGGACCGGCGGGAACGCGGTGCCGAGCTCGCGCTCGATCCAGTCCGCCACGACGCCGGACAGCCACACGGCGGCGGCGCCCAGCGCGAGCAGCCAGCCGAGATCTATGGGGTGTACGGATTCCGTGTCCTCCGCCTCCCCGGTCAGCGGTCCCGAGCCGGCCGCGCCAGGAGGCGCCGCCGCGAACCGGACGCGCGGCCAGAGTCCCCGGAGGAGCCGCGGCAGCGCGATCGAGAGCGCCATCCACACCGTCGTCATGCCGGCGTCCACGGCGTTCGCGCCGGCGTAGAGCGTCCCCTCCTTCACCACGTCGTAGTGGAGCGCGATCGCCTGGAAGTTGATGCTCCCGCCCGTATAGGTCCCGACGAACATGCCGCCGAGCGCGTGATACAGGTCGCCGAAGGCTTCGCTCCCTCCGACGAGCTTCATCCCGCAGAAGACGCCGGCCATCGTCCCGCCCGCTCCCACGAGGAACAGGACGAGCATCGGCCAACCGGCGCGCAGCACGTCGCGCAGGTTGACCTGCAGGAGCAGGAGGAAGATCGCCACGTACGCCACGTGGGAGAAGATCCCGTCGTAGAGCGGCACCTCGGGCGAGTAGGTCGGGATCAGACCCAGGTTCGCGACGACGGCGACGACGACGATCACGAGCAACGCGGTCCCGAGGTGGCGCAGCCAGGTGTGGCGCACCAGCCACTCGGAGACCGCGATCGACAGCGCGAGAACCGCGAGGATCGCGAGCGGGTGGTCGAGCAAGCGTCAGTTCAGGGGCAGAACGTCGCCTTGAGGCCGTTCGAGAAGGCCAGCCCGAAGGACTGGCCCGGGTCGGTGGCGAGAGTCTGCATGTAGACCTCGAAGCCCGCCAGGGCCGGGTTCGCCGGAACCGGCGCGGACCAGAAGGCGACCCCGTCCGCCGCCGGCAGGACCGCGGTGAGGAACTGCTGGAAGGAGTCCACGAGGACCATCCCCCCGTAGATCGGGTTCGACCAGGAGTCGAGGGAGACGCCGAGCCACGCGAAGGTCGCGCTCGCGTCGACGTTCGTGGTCTTGATCTGCACGACCTGGCCCAGGGTCGGCGCGCCGGCGCCGACCAGGCCGAGCACGTTGGCCGGCGCGGTGCCGTGGCCGTAGCCCTCGAACCCGCAGAGGTCGTCGCAGGTCGCGCCCGGCGCGCCGTAGCCCGCGGTCACGTTCAGCCCGCCCGCGGGTGCCGTGATCGAGTGCGTCTCCGCGCCGCCGTCCGACCAGCAGGTGAAGTCGAGCGTGGGACCGCCCGCGTCCGCCGTGGACGGCGCCGTCACTTCGTGCCTCGTTCCGACCGGCGTCTCGAACACGAACGGCGTCGTCACCTCGACCGTGTCGAGGAACACCGTGAGGCCGCTCGGGTCGGTGTCGAGCACGACGGTCGAGCGCGGCACCGGGTCGTCCGGCGCCGTGTAGGTCACGCGGAAGACCGACGGGTCGTCCGGACCGAAGATCCACGGCATCCCGACGGTCACGTAGTAGAGCGATCCGTCGGCGGCGACCGCCATGTCGACGATCGTGCCCGCGAAGAGGTTGGGAATGAACACCGGGTCGGCCACGGGCAGGCCGGAGCCGTCGAACACGAGCCGCCGGATCCAGCGGTTCGCGTAGTCGGCGACGAACATGTTGCCGTAGAGCTCGCGCGGGAACATCGCGCCGCGGTAGACCGGCCCGCCGGTGATCGACCCGGCCGGGAAGCTCGGCACGTAGGCCGGGTCGTCGTGCTGCACGGCGAAGACCGAGGGCGTCATGCCGGTGCAATCCGTGACGACGCAGTCCGGCCCCTCCATGTCGGGCCAGCCGTAGTTGGCGCCCGGCACCGCGAGGTGGATCTCTTCATACGCCGCCGGCCAGTCGCCGCCCACGTCGGCGATCCAGATGTCGCCGGTCAAGGGGTCCACGTTCGTGCGGAACGGGTTGCGCAGCCCCCAGGCCCAGGTGCCGGGCGGCGAGCCGGGGATGACCGGGTTGTCGGCGGGGATCGAGCCGTCGGGGTTCAGCCGCAAGACGCTTCCGTTCGGCGTCGTGACGTCCTGCGAGTTCGGGGGGAAGAACGCGTCGCCGAGCGGCACGTAGAGCTTGCCGTCGAAACCGAAGACGACCCCTCCGCCGGTGTGGCCGGCGTTGATCACCGGGTTCTCCCACAGCACGAATTCGGTCACGGGGTCCGCGGTGTCGCCGACGATCGTGAAGCGCGACACGCGGTCGTGCTGCGCGGAGCTCGTGTAGTGCACGTAGAGGAAGCCGTTCGCGGCGAACGCGGGATCGGGCGCCATGCCCATGATCCCGTGCTCGATCGACGCGATGACCGGCGAGAGCTGGATCAGCGGCGTCGGCAGGAGCGCGCCGTTCTTGTAGACCAGGATCGCCCCCTGCCGCTCCGCGATGAGCAGGCGCCCGTCGGGCAGGAACTCGATCGACGTCGGCTCGCTCAGCCCGCCGAGGAGCTTCTCGCGGTGGAAGCCCGGGGGCAGGAGCCCGTGCGAGATCGGCGCGGTGTTCGCCGCGCCGCCGAAGTACGCGCGCCACTCGCCGTTGCCCGGGACGCCGGCGATCAGCTCGCCGTCGGGCGAGCCGGCGTCGCTCGAGTCGAGGAGCACCGTTCCCGCGCCCTCCTCGAAGCGGTAGTTGGCCACGAGCCCCGGCGGATCGGTCGGAAGCGCGCGGTCGAAGAAGGAGAGCACCTCCGTCTCGCTCAGCGCGCGGTCCCAGACGCGCAGCTCGTCGACGAAGCCCGCGAAGGACGGAGGCCCGACCACGTCGTGCTTGGCCGCGCCGACGACGAGGTACGGCCCCCACGGCGATCCCGCCCCGGGCACGCCGGCGTCCGGATAGGAGAGGTCGGCGAAGGAGACGCCGGCGGCGGTCTCGAAGTCGAGCGCGCCGTCGACGTAGATCCGCTTCAGGCCGCTCGCCGCGTCGCGCGTCACCGCGACGTGGTGCCAGCTCCCGTCGATGACGACGTCGCTGCCCTCGAGCGTGTGCGGCGCGTCCGCGCCCGGGCCGTCGCCCGCGCCGCTGAAGAAGCGCACCACGCCGCCCGCGAGGCTCACGCCGTAAGCGCGGTCCGACCCGCCGAAGATCGAGCGGTCGACGACGACGTTGCCGTTCAGCCAGGCGCCGCCGCCGAGCTCGACGTCGCCGCCGGCGCTCGTCGTCGGGTTGTCCGCCGGCTCGGCGCGCACCCAGAAATCGACGCTGAAGTCGCCGGCGCCCACGTCGCTGGGCGCGCTCGCGTCCGGACCGGGCGCGTCGTCGTCGACGGGGATCCGCGCGCGGTCGAGCTGCCCCGTGCCGGTGCCGTAGAAGCGCAGCGACTGCTGCGAGCCCTGCCCGTGGGCGACCCCGCAGAGGGCGATGGCGGAGACGAGGGCGACGAGGTTCGAGATCATTCGGATCCTCCTTCCCCTAGCGAACCGGATTTTCGCCGTCTTGTCACCGGGGAACCCGGCCGGAGGGGCCGCGCGCCGCTCAGAGGTCGAGCGAGACGCGCTCCTCGCCGCCCGACTGCCAGTAGTCGAGCTCGGTCTTCGCCGTGCCCGGGGCCGCGAAGAACAGGAAGGTCATCCCGCCGAAGAAGATCGCCAGGTAGGCGAGGGGCGCCCACCACGGGAGCGCGTCGGTTTGGAGGCGCGCGACCACGCCCGCCCACAGGTCCCGCTGCGCCTCGCTCCCGGTGGTCTGCGCGAGCAGCAGCACGTCGGCCGTCCAAGCCACCAGGATCGCGAGATAGATCGCCCAGTAGTTGCGCGTCAGCCGCGCGCGCAGCGCCTCCAAGCGCCCGATCTTGAAGGTCGGCATGAAGAGGTCCTGCGCCACGAGCTCCCCCCATCCCTTGTCCGGGCTGACCGGGTCGCGGCGCAGGATCGGCCCGTAGAAGTTCTCCTCGATCATCCGGACGCGCGAGCGCCACACGTGCCAGAAGCGGAAGCGGCGCGCCTCGAAGCCGTGGAAGACGAAGATCAGGGCGAGCCCCATCAGGAGGACCCAGTGGCTGTGCCCGCCCTCGCCGAAGGTGAAGGTCAGAAGGCCGGCGGTGGTCAGGATCGCCCAGTTCGTCGTGTTGTCGAGCCGGATGCGCCAGGAGTTCGCGCGGTAGAGCTCGCCGCGGTAGAGGTGCACCACCGCCGCGATGTACTCGGAGCGCGAGAGCGGCGTGCTCTCGTAGTCGGCACGCGGTCCGACGGGCTCCTCCGGCAGGTCCATGCGGGTCCCGACTGTAGCCTTCGGGCGAGGGGTTTTCCCGCCTGCTCCGCGCCCGCATACTCCCCGCCGTGACGATCGCGCAGGACGACACCCCGGAGGCCGGTCCCGGCCAGCGAATCGCCGACGCCTTCGCGGACTTTCAGGACGACCCGCTCTCGATCCTCGGCACCGGCGTCGTCCAGGCGATCGTCATCGTCTTCGCCTCCTTCGTCATCGCGAAGGCGGCCGACTGGCTCGTCACCCGGATCCTCCGCCGCTGGACCGCGCGCACGGAGACGCTGATCGACGACCAGCTCGTGGGCTACCTGCACTCGCCGGTGGTCAACTCGGTCATCTTCCTCGGCCTCTGGACCGCCGCCGTGCGTCTGGAGCTCCAGCCGGACGTGCTGAAGTTCACGGGGGCCGCCCTCGCGACGATCGCGACCCTGCTGTGGGCGATCTTCCTCGTCCGCGCCTCCACGCTCGTGTTGAGCGCGGCGGCGCGCACGCCCGACCGCATGCGCATCGTCGAGGACCGGACCTTCCCGCTCTTCGACAACCTGGCCAAGGTCCTGATCGTCGTCTTCGCGATCTACGCCGTCATCCAGGCCTGGGGCTGGGACGCCACGGGCTGGATCGCGTCGGCGGGCATCATCGGCATCGCGGTCGGCTTCGCGGCCCAGGACTCGCTGTCGAACCTCTTCGCCGGCGTCCTGATCCTCCTGGACGCCCCCTACCGCGTCGGCGACTACATCAACCTCGAGAGCGGCGAGCGCGGGATGGTCGTGAACATCGGCCTGCGCTCGACGCGGCTGCGCACGCGCGACGACATCGAGATCACGATCCCGAACGCGGTGATGGGCGGCGCGCGCATCGTCAACGAGACCGGCGGGCACACGCCGAAGCACCGCGTGCGGGTGAAGGTCTCCGTGGCCTACGGCTCCGACCTCGCCCGCGTCGAGGAGATCCTCCTCTCCTGCACCGAAGACGCGGAGGAGATCTGCGAGCGCCCCGAGCCGCGCGTCCGCTTCCGCACCTTCGGCGACTCGGGGCTGAACATCGAGCTCCTCTGCTGGATCCCGCAGCCGGAGGCGCGCGGGCGGGTGCTGAGCGTGCTGAACACCCGGACGCACGACCGGCTCCTCGCGGCCGGCATCGAGATCCCGTTCCCCAAGCGGGACCTCTACGTCAAGGAGATGCCGGGCGGAGGCTCCTAGCCGCCCACCGGATTCAGGCGGACGACGAGGAAGATCGGCTCCGCGCCGGTCGCGCCGAGCACCGTGTACTCCCCGCCGCGGAACACGGTCGTCGTGGAGAACACCTGCCGCTGGCCGGCGTACTGCGACGCGCCGCCCGCGTGCTCGTAGTGGTCGCGCATGAGCTCGCAGTTCGCCGCGGTCAGCACGGTACTCGTCGGGTCGTACGCCGTCGGCTGGAAGGAGAGGTGGAACCCGTCGTCCTCCTCGCCGTCGATCCGGAGCTGAACGCGGCGGCCCGGCGCGATCGACGTCCGCAGCATGGCGAAGCCCGCCGAGCGGAACTTGAACTGCGGCACGAGCGCCTGGAGGTTCTTCATCAGGTCCTGCGGCAGCCCCGCGGTGTCGCTCTGCTCCCCCGCCTTGAGCAGGTAGCACGTCAGGATCGCCTGCGGCTCGGGCTTGTCGATCCGCTCGAGCAGGGTCTGCATGTCCTCGATCACCGCGGGCGTGTCGCGGAGCACCAGGAGGTTGCGCTCCACGACGTCCGAGATGTTGGAGCGGATCACCTGGTTGGGCCACGCGACCTGCGCCGAACGCTTGAACGGCTGCAGCGCATCGTAGGCGGCGTTCAGCGTGATGTAGCGCGGCGCGTACTCGACGGTGACCACGGTCGTCGGCGCGACGTCCTTGCGCTCGTACGGCTGGTCGAGCTCGGACAGGGACTCGAGGACGTTGTTCACGTAGTTCGGCTCGTCGTAGAGAACGAGCCGTTCGCCGAGCAGACTGATGTTCGACACCGGCCCGGTCAACCCGCGCTCCTCGACGATGAGCCTGCGCCCGAGCGTCGTGACCGCCAGGTCGTAGAGCGCCTGCGCGTCCACGTGCCGCGGCTCGTACTGGCGGAGCTGGATCTCGTCCACGCTCACGACGTTGGACGGCTTCTGCGCATCCTCTTGCGCAGGCGCCGGAAAGGCGAGAAGGGATACGAGAAGGAGGCCTGCCTTGGCTGTCATGGTTTCGCTTCCTCGGGTCTTCAGTTGTCGGTCAGGAGAATGAGCCGGACGTTGCCGGCCCGCATCTCGATGCGATCGGGTTCGAGGGCCGCGAGCGTCGGCTCGGCGACCGGAAGGGGCGGGACAAGCTCGGCCACCGGCGCGGGCACCGGCGCCGCGGCGCGCTCGTTCTTCGCGAGCGCGAACCAGAGCGCCGCGCCGAGCGCGACGCAGACCGCCGCGGCCGCGGCGTACGCGAGCGGCAACGGCCGCGCGCGCGGCGCGGAGCGCCCGGCAAGCCCGGTGAGAACGGGCGGCACCGAACGCTCC
>JANQEJ010000108.1 GCA_028278425.1 Planctomycetota bacterium
GCCCACCATCGGGTAGGTGCGCAGCACGACCTCGCGCTCGAGCGGCAGCGCGTCGTAGACGAAGTCGAAGGCGGCGCGCTCGTCCGCGCGGACCCAGAAGCGCGTCGCCAGCGCGCGCGCGGGGCGGAGGAGGAAGGCGAGCAGGGGCTCGCGTCTTCCGCGCCGCGCGGCGGCGGCCGGCGGCGTGAGGACGAGCACGCCGAGCGCGACGAGGGCGGCCGCGACGGGAAGCGCGGCGGCCCACGCGACGTCGGTGCCGAGCGGCGCCGCGAACCACGCCGGCGGGTAGAGCCACGTCCACTCCGCGCTTGCGGCTCCGAAGGCGTCGAAGCCGGTGAGCCACGGCACGAGGCGCAGGCCCATGACGAAGCCGACGACGACGCCGATCACGAGCGCCGTCTGGAAGAGGACGAGCAGAGCCTCCGCGCGGTTGGACAGGGCGGACTGCAGGAGGAGCAGGAACGCCCCGACGCACGTCACCAGGCCGAGCCCGCCGAGCAAGAGCAACACGCGGCCCGCGACGCCGAGCGCGCCCGGCGCGAAGATCGCCGCCGGAAGGAGCGATCCCGTCGCGAGCCACGCCAGCGCGATCAGGATGTGCAGCATGCGCGCCAGCCTCAGGTCGAAGGGCGAGGCGGGCAGCGCCGCGACCCATTCCTGTGCGGGGTCCGCGCGCAGGAGGTAGGCGAGCTCGCCCAAGAGCGGGATCGCCACCAAGGCGCCCGTGATCGACAGCGCGAAGACGCCGTACGCGAACGGCGGAAGCGCGCCGCGCGCCAGCCCGCACAGGACCCCGGCGATGAGCCCGTGCATCACGAGCGGAGCGATCGGGAGGTCCGTGCCGCGGTTGGCGCCGGAGAGCCGCGCGCGCAGGAGAGCGAGAACGCGGGCGTTCATGCGATCCGTCAGGAGAAGAGCAGGAGCGACAGCCGGTAGCGGAAGTCGTTCGCCACCTCGTCCTCGGGGCCGAGCATCTCGAACACCTCGACCATGGCCTTGCGCGCCGCCTCGCCGTCGAACTTCGGGTCGAGCTCGACCGCCTCGAGGAGCTGTTCGAGGCCGTCCGCGTGGCGCTGGGCCGCGACGAGGGCCTTGCCGTACTCGATGCGCTTGCCCGGATCCTCCGGCGCCGCCTCGACCGCCGCCGCGAGCTCCTCGAGGTCGCCGGCGGTCTCCGCGTACGCGAGCTTCGTCTTCAGCGCCTTGCCCGCGTCGGTTTCCAGCGCCTTCTCGTCGAGCTTGTCGAACACCTTGCGCGCGTCGACCGGCTTTCCGGCGTCGATCAGGATGCTCGCGAGCTCGATCCTGGCCTCGGCGTCGCCCGCGTTCTCGCGCAGGTGCGCCCGCAGGACGGAGATCGCCTGCTCGTGGTCGCCGGCCGCCGCGAGCTCGCGGGCGCGCTCGAGCTCGCCGCCGCCGGCCGGGCCCGGCGCGATGCGGTCGAGGAACTGCTTCAGCTCCGCCTCCGGCAGCGCGCCCTGGAAGCCGTCGACCATCTTGCCGTCGCGCAGCCCGAGCACCGAGGGGATGCCCTGCACCTGGAACGCCTGCGCGAGTTCGGGGTTGCGGTCGACGTCGACCTTCGCGAGGACGAAGCGCCCCTTGCCCTCACGCGCGTGCTTCTCGAGCAGCGGACCGAGCGTCTTGCACGGACCGCACCACTCCGCCCAGAAGTCGACGACGACCGGCGTCTTCAGCGAACGCTCGATGACCTCGGTGCGGAAGTTGGCCGCGGTTACGTCGATGATCCATTCGTCCGTCATTTGCCGCGCGCCACTTTCTTCGCGTAGGCGTGCCACGCGACCTCGAGGTCCTCGTGGTCGACGCCCAGGTTCTTCATGAGGTGAGTCGTCGCGCCCTGACCGTTGTAGGCGCTCTGGAGGTAGGTGTCGAAGCCGTCGCGGAAGCGGCCGTCCTCGCCGCGCATCAGGAAGTGGACGAGCGTGTAGGCCTGCGCGAACTCGAGCGAGGAGTCGTTCTTCTGGAAGTCGCTCCAGGCGAGGCGGAGCACCTGCTTCAACGAGAGCGGCGACTTCTCGCCGGCGTGCTTCGCGAAGAGCGAGGTGAGCGCCGCGTCGCCCTCGACGAGGCGCAGCTTGCCGGGTCCCCCGCTCGCGCCGGACTTGACGTAGCTCGCGAGCCCCTCGTCGACCCAGGCCGGGAAGCGGGAGAAACCCGACTCCCCGCGCATCGAGATGGCGTGCACGAGCTGCTTCGTCGCCTCGTGCACGAAGAGCTGCTGGTCGATCCCGCGCGACGCGTTGAGCTCGAGCGCGCGCGCGATCGGCTCGAAGCGGGCGTCGCGCCGGCTCGGCCCCGGCAGGAAGGAGCCCGCGTCCGCGTGCGCGTTGACCTCCATGACCTCCTCGACCTCGTAGACGCCGCCGGGGCGCGCGTAGATGTCGAAGAAGTCGCGATAGAAGCGCTCGAGGTCGACGGCGAGGTCGAGCGCCTTCGGCAGGTCCAGGTTGGTCCGCAGGAGGTAGTGGGTGGTCCGCAGCTCCCACGCGTCCTTCCACTCCGCGCGCTTCTCGCGGAGGTCGGCGAAGGCGAGCCACTTGCGGCCCAGCGGCAGGACGAGCTGACCCGAGCGCGTCTTGCCGCCGAGCGACTCGTAAGCCTCGGCGTGGGCGGGCGACGCGGTCAGGACCTGCCACCAGGCGAGCTGTGCCTCGTCGGCAAGGCCCTCGGACGCGCAGAAGCGCGCCAGGTCGGCCAGCGCGTCCGCGTCCGCGGCGTCGACCTCCTCGCGTCGGTCGAGGTAGACGGCGAGGCTGCGCGTCCGCGAATGGATCGTGTCCACCTGATCCCGCGGAATCGTGCGCTCCTTCTTCCGGACGCGCACCACGACGGTCTGGTCGTCCTCGAAGAGCACGGTGCCCTCGATCTCGGTCCCGTCCCGAAGCGTGACGCGGTCGGACAGGGGGAGCAGCAGGTGGGCTAGGAGCACGGCTTCGAGCATCGCTGCGGCGGAGACTACCAAACGGCGTCTGCCGGGTGTTGGCGCCGCGCTCAGGCGAAGGCCGGGATCAGCCAGCCCAGGAGCGCCGCGCCGGAAGCCGCCGCCGCGATCCAGCCGAGAAGCCAGGCGCCGGCGATCTTCTGGTAGCGGACGCGGACGTGCTGGAGCCACGTCGTCCAGAGGACCGCGATCGCGAGCGAGCCGGCGAACGCGATCCGGAACGACGGCTCGCCGAGCGGAGCGAGGAGCTGCAGGACGAGGAGCGGCACGAGCACCAGCCCGCCGGCCGCCGCGGTCGTCGCGAGATGGGCGACGTACTTGAGGCGCTCCCCTGCCGAGAGCAGGACCGCGCCGAGGACGGCGAGCAGGGTCCAGCCCAGGCCGGCGGCCGCCGCCGGTCCGAGCAGTCCGACGCGCGTCTCGCCCAGCTTGACCTCCGGCGGCGCGACCTGGCCGAGAAGGGTCACGACGACGGCGGCGAAGGCGACGAAGACGGCGATCAGGAGGAGCTGGTACGACGGCCGTTCGTCCGGGTCGCAGGCGCAGGCGATCGCCCGCGGCTTCGGCACGCTCAGGAAGCGGCGGTTGTAAGCGATGAAGCGGTACGCCAGCGACGCGATGTCCAGAATCGGACGGAGCTCGAGAACCCGCGAAAAGGGGCGGATCCACGTCTTGCGGAGCATCCACAGGATCGCCGGCGCCCCGGCGCGGATCTCCTCGCTCTTGGGATCGAGGACGAGGATCTCGTTCCGGATCCCCGCCTCCCACATCCGTTCCGCGAGCTCGCCCTCGTAGTCCAGATAGGGACGCCGCTCGTTCTCGGGGAACAGTCCAAGCTTGACGAAGGCGGCGCTGAGCCCGCTGCACATCGGGCATTCGCCGTCGTAGACCATCACCTTGCCGGTGACGGTGCGTTCCCGTTCGGCGTCCGCCGCCGTTAGATTCTCCATCGATGGAAGTCTTCGTCCCCGGACCCGTCGGGCGGCTCGAGGCGGTCTTCGAGCGGCCGGATGCCGGCGCGTTGCGCGGCGCCGCGGTCGTCTGCCACCCCCACCCGGAACACGGCGGGACGCTTCAGAACACCATAGTCTACCGGACGGCCCGAGCCCTGCGCGAAGCGGGGCTCGCGACGCTGCGCTTCAACTTCCGCGGCGTGGGCGCGAGCGAGGGAAGCTATCACGGCGAAGGCGGCGAGGAGGACGACGCGGCCGCGTGCCTCGACTACCTGGAGCGCGAGTGTCCCGGGGTGCCGCTCTGGGGCGGGGGATACTCCTTCGGCGCGCGGACCGTGGGGAGCCGCGCCGTCCGCGACGCCCGGGTCCACGGCCTCGTGCTGATCGCGCCGCCGGTCCTGATCTACGACTGCGACTTCCTGCGCCGCATCGAGCAACCCGCGCTCGTGCTCTTTGGAAGCGAGGACGAGTTCGGCACCCTGTCGGCGTTCCGCGAGCAGTTCGGCGACCTCGGCCCCCACGTCGAGGCCGACGAGGTGCCCGGTGCCGACCATTTCTTCCGCGGCCGGACCCCGCGCGTCGAGGAGCGCGTGCTGGCCTTCGCCCAACGCTCACTGGAGAGCGCCACATGAGCCGGATCGACAACGCCGTTTGGGACGAGACCCGGGTGCCCGCCATCCGCCGCGTGATGATGCCGCGCGACACCAACGCCTTCGGGACGATCTTCGGCGGCGTGATCCTCTCCGAGATCGACCTCGCGGCCGCGGTCGAGGCGCACAAGCACCACACGGGCCCCCTCGTCACGATCGCGATGGACAAGGTCGAGTTCCACAAGCCGGTCTGCGTCGGCGACCTCGTGAGTCTCTTCACCGAGACCACGCGGATCGGAACCACGTCGATCACGGTGCGCGTGTGCGTCTGGGCCGAGCGGCGCTTCGGCGAGTGCAGCGCGGAGCGGGTCCCGGTCACCGAGGCCATCGTCACGATGGTCGCGGTCGACCAGAACGGCAAGAAGATCCCGGTCGGGAGTGTCGCGTCTTCACGGTGAACTCCCAAGCGGGTCCGCCGACCGTCGGTCAGGTTTTCTTCGCGGTCTTTTTCTTCGCGGTCTTCTTCTTGGCTGTCGGACCCATCGCTCCCGGCCAGGTTACCTGAAGGCGTAGGCAAACGCGCTTCGCTCTGTCGTCCGGATCGCTGATCGTCCAGGGAGTCTCGTTCAGCATGAGCTCGTCGTCGTACACACACTCGACGGTGTCTTTGTAGTAGACGTAGCGAACGTTGTCCGGCTGCGTCGACGCGAGCGAGAAGCCCTTGTCCTTCCGCGACCGATTGATGTGCTTGACGACCTCCCGGAGGAGTTTGGCTGCGGCCTTGCGCTCGTCGCGGGTGGACCCGGCGGGCTTCCGGAGGCGAGCCCATCGGTTGCGTACAACCGCGGGAATCTCGTGACGGATCGCCATCTCCACGAGGGCCTTGTGAGCGGGCGACACGGCTTTGGGGACGTTCTCCCACAGGATCCGGACCGAGTAATGATTCTTGTCCATGTTCGTTCGTCGGCAGAGGGGCGAGCGTTGGGGTGGGCTGCCCCGTGGTGGCGCCAGGGGTGAATGGGACTCCCTTCTCCCGGGTGCGCCGGCGGAATGTCCGGGGCCGGTTTGACCGGACAGCCGAGAGAAAGACGTAGGAACGCCACGTCGGCCGCCAAGAAAATCTAATTTGGAACAAGGTGGCGTGACACGCCAACCTCTTGCGTTGTTCCAAGCAGGAGCCAGCCCCCACGACGCCTACTCATGAGAAACCGCTGCTGGCATTCCCTCCCGGAATTTCACCGACCCCATGGGGGCTCGCCGTTGAGCCGAGCGTATCGGAAACTGGGTCGAAAGAAATGGATGTCTTGCCGGCGAGCGCAGGAGTTGTCCCGAGAAGACTTGACATGAACTTTCAATTGGAGAGAGAAGCCTTTGAGGTCTACCAACGTGCCCTAGACGTGCACGAGAGTCGGCGCGACCGCTTCGTAGCGGCGGAGACGTCCACGAATCGAGCCCTCCGCGACACCGTGCTGCGCCTGATCGAAGAGACGGGCGCGGAGGACTGTCTCTTTGAGCCACCGTTGCGGCTGAGCCTGCTCGATTCGGAACTTGCTCATGTGCGCCTCGAGGAGGGGGCGCTGAGCCGCTACGAGTTCCTCGGCGAGCTCGGGCGGGGCTCGATGGGCATCGTCTACCTCGCTCACGACCGGGAGGCGGACGCGGAGCGGGCGATCAAGATCCTGTACCCGACGCTATCGCTTTCCAAGGACTTCATTCGACGGTTCATTCGCGAGGCGAAGACGGCAATCCGATTGGTGAACGAGCGCATCGTACGTGTGCTCGATTCTGGTGAGCATGCAGGAGTCCACTACTACGTCATGGAATACGTGCCCGGCCGGAACCTGCACGGGCACGTGCAAGAGATCGCGGACCAGCCAGTCGCCTCGCGGCGATACGGAGACCAACGCCTGCCACGGTTTCAATGGACCGCATCGGTCGTGCGCGATGTAGCGGCCGCGCTCGAATTCCTGCACGCGAACGATGTAGTTCATCGCGACGTCAAGCCTGGGAACATCCTGATCGGTGCCGACGGAAGGCCGAAGCTGGCGGACTTCGGACTTTGCAAGGATCTCGTGGTCGAGGACGGACCCGCGACCCGGTTCGTCATGGGCACACCGCCGTATATGAGCCCGGAGCAGACGGAGACGGGCAGGAGGGTCGACGGCCGCGCCGACATCTACGGACTCGGGGCCGTCCTCTACGAGCTTCTGGCCCTTGAGCCGCCCTTCCACAGCGACAGCGAGCAGGTCTTCCACAGAATCCGGGAGGAAGTGCCTCGGAACCCGTGCCTGATGGATCCCGAGGTCCCGCGTGAGCTGGGCGACATCTGCATGAAGGCGCTCGAGAAGCGGCCGGGCGATCGCTATGCAAGCGCGGCGGAGCTCGTGGAGGACCTGGAACGGTTCCTCGCGAAGGAGCCCGTGCTGGCGGGTCCGCCGCCGCTGCACGTCCTCGTGTTGCGGAAGGCGCGCGAGCACAGGGGCGCGATCGCCGCGGCGGTCGTGCTGATTGTCGTCGCAGCCGCGGCGTGGTTCGCGGCGAGTTGGTCCATCGAGCGCGCCAACGTGGCGCGGAACGTAGAGCAACTGAACGAGATCGTCGCGGGGGATTGGGACAAGGCGACGATTCGCGATCTCGTCATGGCCGCGACCTTGGCCGAGAAGCTCGCCGCGAACGACAACCTGGGCGCGGTTGGGCGCGCGGCCGTACAGGACTTCGAGGACCGACGGCGGGAGTACGTGGGGATGACCTTGCCCCGAGCCCTTGGCGATGTGGTTCAGCCTACTCCTGACGACTACCCCGGGGAGCGCTATTCCACGATGGCCCGGGGGTTGGAGAGCGTGATGCGAGCGTCGATGGTCGCGGCGGACCTGGGGATCGTGCAACCACGTTCCGCTGTGGAAATGCTGTACCCGACGCTGTCTTTGGACACCGAGCCAGCCGGCGCAACGGTGACGGTGCAGCCGATCGATATGCTCGGCCTCCCCATTCGCGAGCCGCTCTCGCTCGGCGTGACGCCGCTAGAGGAGGTGAGCATACCGCCGGGCTATTACCGAATTACCGCCGTTCACGCGGACGGCTCGACGGCCGAGGCGACGAGGACCTTTACGGACTTCGGCGCAGACACGGGCTTGGTGCTGCCGTTGAAGACCGTCGGCGCGGTGAACGCCGAAATGGTGTTGATTCCGGCAGGGCCGGCTTTGATCGGCGCGGGGGGATTGGAAACGAGCGCGATTGGGGAGCAGACGGTCCACCTCGGTGCGTTTTGGATCGACCGGTATGAGGTGACCAACAAGCAATACAGAGAGTTCGTCCTTGCGACCGGCCACGACGAACCCGCGATCTGGTGCGGTGACTACAGGGCTGAATGGGACGATAGGCCGGTCGCCAGCGTCACTTACGAGGACGCCGAGGCCTACGCGCGCTGGGCGGGCAAGCGCCTGCCGACCGTTCCCGAGTGGGAACGTGCGGCGCGCACGGCGGAAGGCTTCGCGTACCCCTGGGGCCCGACCGTCGATCCTTGGAACGACGATGAGACCTTGCGCCAGCTCGTCGTTCTCGAACGCCGGCCCGAGGAAGTGGAAGAAACCGAACGCTGGCCGAGGGAGCTCGCGATCTATCTTCAGATGACGGCGCCCGTGCACGACGACACGTTTGAGTCCCCCCTGGGGTTGTTCCACGTCTACGGAAACGTCGAGGAGTGGACCGAGACCTTCGTACGTGACCTGGGGGGAAAGACCTTCTCTTTCGGGTTCCGGTTCACCAAGGGACAGGCGTGGAACGGCCGCGTCAAATACGCCCTGGACGCCGGATATGCGACGCCGCATGAAGCCGAGAACTCGAAAGTCGGATTCCGCTGTGTGAAGAGCGTCGTCGAGCAAGCCCTCTGACGCCGCAGGGTCGACCGCTCCCACGGCCTGGATCATGGTCCGACGAGGCACCCTGGGCGCATGATGAAGGTAGAAAAGGCCGTTGAGCGAGTCGCCCGGCTCCTCGAGCATGACCGGGCGGAGACGGCCCGGTAGATTCCTGGAGAAGCTCCGCACGGAGCCTTTGCGCGGTCGCACGATGGTGCGGAGAGGCTCGTCGGGCTGTATCACGCCCTACAATCCATGGCGATCCAGGAAGCCGCGCCTCGTAATGAGCTCCAACCCACCGTCCCCTGAACCCGCCTCCGAAGCCGAATCGAAGATTCGCGCGATTCTGGTGAGCGACGACGAGGACGCGTGGGAAAAGGTGATGCCCATCGCCTACGGGGAGCTCTATCGCATCGCGAAGTCCGCGGCGCGGGGACGGCTCCCGTCCGACAGCCTTCACACGACGGCGCTTCTCGGGGAGTTCTTCGCGAAGAAATTCCCCTACCTTAAGGAGAACGTCCGTGACGGACGTCATCTGATGTCGCTCGCCGCTCGCGCGATGCAGCAGATCGTCATCGACCGGATCCGGCATCGCCAAGCGCAGAAGCGGCAGCCGACGGGAGAAGAGCTCGCCTTCGACCAAATCGCCGACCAGTACGAGGGCGCCGGCGTCGATCCGAACATCGAAGAGCTCCTGGAGCACCTCGAGAAGATCGACCCACGCGCCGCCGAGGTCTTCCGCCTCCGGTTCTTTGCGGGGTTGGCGCCAAAGGAAGTCGCCGACGCGATCGGTATCTCCACACGGACCGAGTCACGGCTCTGGCAGTTCGCCCGCGCCTGGCTGCGGAAGGAAATCGACCCGTCGTAGTGAGTTCGGGGAGGTGTCCACTGCTCCCGTGAGCCTCTTTTCACCGAGAGGACACGCATCGGAAACACCCCGACCTGGTGTCGCACCACGGGATCTTGAGAGAATGACGCGATGAAGCACTCCCTCGCCGCCGCGGTTCTCCTGACCCTTGTCCCCAGCCTCCAGCAGGAAGCGAAGCCCACCGACGCGCAATCGATCGAGCGCGCCGTGCTCGACTACGCCGAGGCCTTCTACGAGACGAAGCCCGAGCTCATCGAGCGAAGCGTCCACCCGGACCTGACGAAGTTCGGCTACGCGATCTGGGAGGGTCAGACCGACTACCAGGCGTCGACGATGACGCGCGACGATCTCGTCAAGCTGGCGAACGACCTGAAAGGCTACTTCAAGCCGGACGCGCCGAAGGAGGTCGTGTTGCTCGACCGCCTCGACAAGACCGCGGCGGCGAAGCTGACGGCCGAGTGGGGCGTGGACTACCTCCACCTCGCGAAGATCGACGGCCGCTGGCAGATCGTCCAGGTGCTCTGGCAGTCGATTGGAGCCACGGCGGAAGTCGACGCCGCGGCCGACAAGAAGGCGATCGAGCGCGCCGTGCTCGACTACGTCGAATCCGCGTACGAGGTCAAGCCCGAGAACGTCGACCGCAGCGTCCACAAGGACCTCGTCAAGCTCGGCTTCACGAAGCGCGAGCCGGAAGACGACTGGAAGCGCCACGACATGGACTTCGACGGGCTGCGCGATCTGGTCAGCAAGTGGAACAAGGACGGCCGGATGCCGGCCGACGCGCGGAAGGAGTACACGCTGCTCGACCACCTCGATCGCACCGCGCAGGCGAAGGTGATCGCGCACTGGGGCATCGACTACTTCCAGCTCACCAAGGAGGAGGGGACCTGGAAGATCCGCCAGGTGCTCTGGCAAAGCCACCCGCTGGAGCAAGCGGCGACGCGCTAGCCCGCTCGGGCTGCACGAATCGACTGCGGCTTGCGTTGCCCGGGCCCCCGGGCGGGGCTGGTTTTGGTCCACGTCAAGACGCTGGTCTTCGACGTGATGGGCTCGTGCCAGGTCCCCGCGTGCTCGGACGAGGCCGATGAGCTCTGCTGGGATTGGATCGACTATCCGGACGTAATCCCGGATTGCCGTTGATTCGAAAGCGGCGCTGGTTCGCCGCGCTGGTCGCGGTCCTCGTCGCGGCGTGGTTCGTGCGGGATTGGCGCTCCGAGGCTCATCACGGTCGAGCCAAAGCGATCGAGCCCGAGCGTGGGACGGCGCCGGTCGCGGGGGAGCGCACGGCGGAAGTGGGGCCCGCGGGAGCGCGCGTCGCCGCCGCGCCTGCGACGGACCCGAACCACGCGACGCCGGGATCGCTCACCATCCGCACGCTCGACGCGGAGGGCCGGCCGCTTCCCGGGGTCCGCCTCTTGGTTCGGGGCTCCGGCGGGCTGTCGCTCGAGCTTGCGTCGGACGCATCGGGCCGGGCCCGCGTCGAGGACGAGCTGAGCTGGCTCGAGATCGATGCGATCCACGAGGATCGGCTCGCCGCGCGCGCGGCCGCCGCGGCTCCCCTGCCCCGGGAGGTCGTCGTGACCCTCGTGGAAGAGGCGCACCTCGTCGGATCCGTGATCCTGTCGGACCGCAGCCTCGTGCCCGACGGCCTGCTCGTCGTCGCGGTGCCCGAGGAGCGCGCGAAACACCTCCTCGCACTCGCACCGGAGAAGCTCATGGCCCACCCCGCGGCGCGCCTGGGCAAGGTGGGCCGGGACGGCACGTTCCGCGTCGGTCCGGTGCCTCCCGGGCAGCCCTTCCGCCTCACCGCGGGAGGCCTGGGCTACTTGCCCATTGAGGCCCCTTTGGCCGCGCAAGCGAACGTTCCGCTCACCGTGCCGCTGCGGCCGGCTTTCGGCGTGCTCGTGGAGCTGGCGCGCGACGGCGAGCCGCTCGACTTCGAGCTGCCCTTTGGAGAGGGCGTCGGCAGGCGCGGGCGGCTCGTCGGACCCGAGATCTTCTACGCGCTCCACGGCCAGCTCGCGGCCTGGCTGTCGGGCGCGAGCGAGCTCGGCGAAACCCTGATGCCCGGCCAGCACCTCTTCGTCGCGGGCTCGCGCGCCATCGGGTCGAGCTGATCGAGCGCGCGCGGGCGCCGGGTGCCTTCGGCGAGCTGGTCGTCGAGTGGCAGGGAGCGTCGGAGCCGTTCCACTCCCGGGATGGGCTCGACGAGCCCTTCGCGTTGGTGACGTTCTCCGACCGCGAGCGGAGCTGGATGGCTCGTCTGACCGACCGCACGCGGGCGCGCCACACCGTCCAGAACGTTCCCGCGGGCACGTACACGGTGCACGTGGCCCTGCAACCGCTCCGCGACCGCCTCGCGCTCGACCACGACGGGGTGGAGATTCGCGGCGGCGAGTCCACGACCGTGACCGCCGACGTCTCCTCGCTCGCCTGGGTGGAGCTGCGGCCCCATCGCGCGGACGGCAGCCCGGTTCTGGGCGACCTCGCGATCTTCGCGTGCCGCTACGTCGCGCGCCGCGATCGAGCGCACGGCCTGGCGGGACGCCACGCGACGTTCCGCGGGCCGCCCTACCGCTTCGCGACGCTGCCCCGGGGACCGTTCGAGATCGCCGAGCGCGGCTCGGGCGTAGAGCAACCCTACCTCACGGTCGACCCCACGCCGACGACGCCCGCGCTCGCGCCGATCCTGGTGCCCGCGACTCCCTTCTGATCCCGGGCGCCGCAGCCCCCTGCCCCGGCCGTTTCACGGGTGGCCGATTAGCCCAGGATGCGCCGCGCCGACGCCTCCGGATCCTCCGCGCTCGTGAGCGCGTGGAAGACCTCCTCGAGCGTGCCGCCGGCCGAGCGCTCGCGCAGCTCGTCCAGCGAGCCGACGGCGACGAGCCTTCCCTTCGCGAGCACCGCGATGCGATCGCAGACACGCTCGACCACGTCGAGCAGGTGCGACGTGTAGAGCACCGCGCCGCCGCGGTCCGCCCAGGCGCGAAGCACCGCCTTCGTCGTCGCGGCGGTCGGTGCGTCGAGCCCGGAGAGGGGCTCGTCCAGGATCAGGAGCGGCGGCCGCGGCAGGATGGCGCAGGCGAGCGCCGTCTTCTGGCGCATCCCGCGCGAGAAGTCGCCGACGGGGTCGTCGATGCGATCCCCGAGCTCGAGGGACGACAGCAGGCGCTCCGCTTCCGCCGCGAGCTCCGCCTCCGGCATCCCGTGCAACCTGCCGACGAGCATCAGGTGTTGCCGCGGCGAAAGGTTGGCGTAGAGCGGCGCCCCGTCGGGCACGAATCCGAAGCTCCGGCGCGCTTCGACGGGATCGCGGGCCACGTCCCTGCCGTCGATGTGAATCGCTCCCGCCGTCGGCGTGAGCAGGCCGCACAGCATGCGCAGCGCCGTCGTCTTGCCGGCGCCGTTCGGGCCGATCAGGCCGAAGACCTCGCCCTTTCGGATCTCGAGGTCGAGCCCGTCGACGGCGACGAGGTCGCCGAAGCGGCGCGTGACCCCCTTCATCTCCGCGAGCGCCATGGCGGAGATGATCCGTCACTCGAAGGTGAGCTGCAACGGCGTGCTAGTTGGTCGCCGTCAGGCCGACCCCGCCGGCCACGGCGATCGAGAACTCGACGCCCGGCCCGATGGTCGGGTCGGTGTCGAACCGGACCACGGAATCCGGCACCGACGTCACGTAGGCCTTCCGGAAGGTTGCTGAGGGGAGCGACGTGAACGTCGTCTGCGCCGCGCTCGGCAGGCTGGCGACCTGCGTGATGTTCAACGTGGCGGGGTCCATCACCGAGAGCGAACCGGGGAAGGGCGAGCTCCCGAACGGGTCGCCGGCGAAGCCCGAGCGCAGCAGGAGCCACTCCGTGCCGCCCGGCGAGAGCTCCATCATGCGCGTCCCGGGCGTCGTGATCTGTGAGGCGAGGACGAGGAGCGTGCTCGGATCGACGACGGTGATCTCCGCGTCGTCGGGGAAGAGCACGTGGATCGCCGTCGAGCCGAAGGCCGGGCCGAGCCGCATCTGCGACGCCAGGCCGTGCCCCACGCCCTGCACCGGGAAGGGCGACCCGAAGGCGGGCAGTCCCGTGAGAACGTCGATGCCCTGGATGGCTGCGTCCGACACCTCACGCCCCTCGTGCAGGGTGAGCAGCGTCGTTCCCTGGAGCAGCCAGTCCATGATGTCGCCGTGGACGCCGCTCAGAGCGGTGAACGACACTTCGAGACCGAGCGCGTGGTCGACGCCGATCAACTGGAACCCGTCGCGCAGGTAGGCGAGGCTCGTGCCCGGGATCGAGATCATGGCTTCCGGGAGCGCGGCGGAGAGCGGGATCTGGTTCGTCGTGCCCGCGATCGTGTCGACGACGGTCACCGCGCCGGGCGAGCCCGGGCCGAAGGGCGACACCGGCGACCCAGAGTGCATCGCGAGGAGAACGCCGGGCGAGTCGGTGGGTTGGAGCGAGCTCGGGACGCTCGGCGTCGTCGGGACCGGCGTGCTCGAGATCACGGCCCCGGTCTCGTCGTCCAGGCACACCAGCGTGCCGTCGGTGAGCTGGACCGCGATGCAGCGCAGCGCCGGCACGTACAGCACGTCGGACGCCGCCGGCGTGAGCGCGACGTCGATCCCGGTGACGTCGGTGAAACCGTCGTGGTAGACGACCTTCGCGGGGACGCTGCCGAACGGGGTCGAGAAGCCCTTCTCGACGAAGTAGACGCGCGGCGGATAGAACGTCGTCGACGCGTCGTTGCTGAAGCCCAGCCCGAAGGGTGGGACGCCGTTGACGACGAAGCCCTGGAAGTGCACCTCGGTGCCCTCCAGGCTCACTTCGAGCGGCGCGATCGTTGAGAACGTGCTCACGCCCGTGGGGCCGGTCGAGATCGGAAAGCTGAAGAACATCGACGACAGATCGAGGCAGATGGTGCCCACCGGCGTCGCGACCGGGCCGCCGCCGTAGTCCACGCCCATCAAGCCCGAGGTCGACGGAGTTCCGAGGATGTCGAAGACGAGGGGGTCGCCGATGCGCCCTCCCTCGACGTCGATCGTCAGGCCTTGGGGAAGGCACGTGCCCTGGGCGGAAAGGGCGGGGGCGAGGAGCAGGGCGAGCGAGGGCGCGAAACGGGACAGCATCCAAGCCTCTCCTTTCGTCGTGGCCCGCGGCGCGGGCTTCCGGTTCCCGACGTCTCTCAGTTGGTCGCGGTCTGGCTGACCTCGTCGGCCGTCGCGATCGGAATCTCAAGGCCCGGACCGACGGTCGGGTCGGTGCCGAAGATGAATACCGAGTTCGAGCCCGAGGTCACGTAGGCCTTGCGGAGCTTCTTGGAGGGCAGCGACGTCAGCGTGGTCTGCGGCACGCTCGGGAACGTGGCCACCGGGCTCACGGCCAGGTTGTCGGGGTTGAGCGCCGAGAGTGAGCCCGGGGTCGGCCCGGGCGTGTCCGAGCCCGGTTGCAGCAGGAGCCACTCCATGGCCCCGGGCGAGAGCTCCATCGCGGTCGTTCCCGGCGTGCAGAACTGCGTCGCCACCACGGTGAGGCTCGCGGGGTCGACCACGGTGATCTCGGCTTCCGCCGGGAAGAGGACGAGGATCGCCGCCTGCCCCAAGGCGGGCCCGAAGCGCATCTGCGACGCGAGGCCGCTGCCCGCCCCCTGCACGGGGAAGGAGGAGCCGAAGGCGGAGGCGCCCGTGGCGACGTCGATGCCCTGGACAACCGCCTCGGCGGCGCCGCTGCCCTCGTGGAGCGTCAGCAGCGTCCCACCCTGGAGCAGCCAGTCCACGACGTCGCCGTGGCCGTCGTCGAGGCCGGCGGTCGACACCTCGAGGCCGAGCGCGTGGTCGACGCCCACGACGTCGTTCCCGTCGCGCAGGTAGACGAGGGTCGTCCCCGGGATCGCGATCATCGCGTCGGGCTGGGCTTCGGTGAGCGGGATCTGGTTCGTCGTTCCCGCGATCGTGTCGATCACGCTGACCGCGCCGGGGATTCCCCCCCCGGGCGTCGTCGGCGTGCCCCTGTGCAGCGCGAGGAGCACGCCGGGCGTGTCGGTGGCTTGGAGGCTGAAGGCGGGGCTCGGCGCGGTGGAGATCGAAGTGCTCGAGACCACCGCGCCCGTCTCGTCGTCCATGCAGAGCAGCGTTCCGTTCTCCATCAGGACGGCCAGGCACCGGAGCGCGGGCAGGTGCAGCGCGTCCGAGGCGGGATGCGTGAGCAGGAAGCTCGCCGCGGGCACGTCGGTGAGCCCGTCGTGGTAGACGATCGTCGCCGGGTTGCCGCCGAAGGGCGTGGAGTAGCCGTGCTCGAGAAAGTAGACGCGCGGCGGATAGAACGTCGTGGAGACGCCGTTGCTGAAGGCGAGCCCGAAGGGCGGCGTGCCGTCGGCGAGGAAGCCCTGGAAGAACGCCTCCACGCCCTCGAGGGTCGGGTCCGGCGGAGCCTTGACCTTCAGGGTGCGCGTCCCCGACGCGCTCACCGAGATCGGCTTCGTGAAGAACTTGGGCGAAAGGTCGAGGCAGAAGGTGCCCAGGGGAGTCACCACTGGTCCGCCGCCGAAGTCGACCCCCATGAAGCCCGAGGTGGACGGAGCCCCCTGGAGGTGGAAGGTCACGAAATCGCCGAGCCGCCCCCCCTGGACGTCGATCGTCAGGCCCTGCGTGAGGCACGTGCCCTGGGCGGACAGGGCGGGTGCCACGGCGAGAACCAGCGGGGGGGCAAAGCGACTCAGCATCCGGAATCTTGTTCTGTCTAGATCACCTCCACCTGTGCCCCGATTTTTTCGCCGATCATCTCGGCGATCTGGCCGAAGCGCGTTTTGGTGATCGGCTTCAAGCCGTCGGCGGCCTTCTCCGGGGTGGAGATCTGGACGACGGCCGGCTTGATCACTCCAAGATACCTCAGCCAGGCGCGGACCTCGGATTCGGTCGAGTTGTCGACCCCGCCGCGGACGAAGTTGGCCCGGACGACCAGATTTCTTAGCTCCAACTTCCCCATATCCTCCACGAGGGCCTTGAACTCGGCCCCCGGGCGGCCGCTCAGGGCCGTGAAGGTCTTCTGGGTGCCCGCTTCGAGCCTCAAGACCGGGCGGTCGTAGGCGAACAGGGCATGGCGCACCTGGGCGTTCTCCAGGCTGGGCTGCTCGGAGTAGAGGGTGAGCTGCGCCTTGGGGAACCACTTGGCGGAAAGCTCCCTCAAGTTCTCGCTAATTTCACGGAACTCGGGGTGCAACGTGGGGTCAATCCGGCCGTGGACGACGATCGACTCCAGTCGTTCGCCGGCCTTGGAGAGCTCGATGATGCGGCGGGCCGCGGCGGTCACAATCACCGCCTGCGTCGGGAAACGGTCGGGGCGGGTCGTCGGCTGGGCGGGCTCGAGGGATAGGCTCTTCCCAAAGGTCGGCACTTCCTCGGGCCCCCGAACCACGTCAAGAAGGGTGGCGATCGTCATGAATTCTGGGGGCGGGGTCGCGGGCGGCGGGCTCCCGCGGGAACCAATGGCCCGTTTTCGGGCTGGAGGGGGCCCCATGGTAGCGCATGGTCGGGTCTGCCGCTTCCTCGCGCCCCGTTTCCTTGCGTCGTTCCGCCGGCCGGCGGCGGCGCACGGCCAGAAGCAGGCAGGTCAGGGCCGCCGGCGTGCGCACCGGATGATCGGCCGCCGCCCGCAGCCAGCGCAGGGGCAGGGGCTCGCCGAGCTCCGCCGGTAGCCGCGCCAGGATACCGGCCGTCGCGAGCTGGACGGCGAGCGCGACCGCGCCCGCCGAGACCGCCGCCGAGACCAACGGAGGGAGGATCGCGCTCAAGCGTGCCATCGGAGCCTCGGAGGCGGAGACCGCCCGGGTTCCGGTGTGGTGACACCCCCGGGTTGTCTTGCACTCGTTCGAGGGCGCTCCTAGACTGCTCGGCGATTTTGGCGCCCCACGGCCCCAAAAACCGCCCCTCGAAGCACCGCAGCCGCCTCTCCGACCACCCCTCGCGAGCCGCCCTGACGGGCTCCTAGGACGGGTTCCACCCCATGTACTTCGACTACCTGAACGTCCTGGTCTTCGCTGCGGTCGGCCTGGTCTTCGTGTTCGCGAACCTCGTCATCGCCTCGGTTCTGCGGCCGCGGCGCGAGGTCGACGAGGGGCTCGAGACCTACGAGTGCGGGGAGGAGACGATCGGCGACGCGTGGGTCAACTTCGACATCCGCTACTACACGGTCGCCCTCGTCTACATCGTGTTCGCGGTCGAGATCGCCTTCCTGTTCCCCTGGGCGATCGTCCTGAAGGAGGCGCTGAACGACACCGGCGTCGCCCAGGGAACCGGCATCGGCGCCTTCGCGTTCGTCGAAGGCGTGATCTTCATCGTGATTCTCTTTCTCGGCCTGGCCTACGTTTGGGCCAAGGGCGATCTCAACTGGGTGCTGAGCTACAGCGCTCCGCACTACGCGCCGCCGGAGCCCACGCGAAAGCAGCACCTGCCGGCGATCAAGGCCATCGAGCGCGCCGCCGTGATCGCCGAGCACGAGGCCAAAACCGAAGGCGAAGGAGAAGCTGCCTGATGGGTCTGCTCGAGAAGCAATTCGAAGAGAACGTACTCACCACCAAGGTCGACTGGCTCCTCAACTGGTGCCGGCTGTCCAGCATCTGGCCGATGACCTTCGGGCTCGCGTGCTGCGCCATCGAGATGATGGCGGTCGGTTGCGCGCACCACGACATCGACCGCTTCGGCGCCGGGGCGTTCCGCGCGACGCCGCGACAGGCGGATCTGATGATCGTCGCCGGCACGGTGAACTTCAAGATGGCCGAGCGCATCCGCCGGCTCTACAACCAGATGCCGTCGCCGAAGTACGTGATCGCCATGGGCGCCTGCGCGACCGGCGGAGGGCCCTACTACAAGTTCGGCTACACGGTCGTGAAGGGCGTCGACAGGGTCGTGCCGGTGGACGTGTACGTCGCCGGGTGCCCGCCCCGCCCGGAAGCGCTGCTCGAAGGGTTGATGCAGCTTCAGCGGAAGATGCAGGCCTCGTCGATCGTGCGGAAGCCCGCCCGCACCGCCTGAGACCTCGATGGACTTCCAGGGCATCCACGACCACCTGCGCGCGATCGAAGCACCCGGGCTGACCGGCTTCGACGAGCCGCGCAAACCGAACCCCGAGGTCAAGAAGGATCCCGGTCGCGCCGGCGACCCCTACGTCATCGTCGACGCGCCGTTGCTGCCGGACTTCCTGATGGTGTGCCGCGAGGATCCGCGGCTCGCGTTCGAGATCCTGGTCGATCTCAGCGCGGTCGACCCGAGCAAGGACGACGAGAACCTCTGGGTGGTCTGCAGCCTGCTCTCGCTCACGCACAAGCACCGGCTCGCGATCAAGAGCTTCCTCCCCAAGGAGAGCCCCGTGATGCCGACGTCGACCACCGTGCACCGCGCGGCCCAGTGGCACGAGCGCGAGTGCGCCGAGATGTTCGGCATCACGTTCGAGAGGCATCCCGATCCGCGCCACATGCTCCTGCCCGACGACTGGGTCGGCTACCCGCTGCGCAAGGACTACGAGTTCCCCGAGGAGTACCACGGCATCTCCTGCACGTAGCGCGATGGCAGAACACCAAGGATCCATGACGCTCCCGGAGGGAGCGACGACCGCCACCGGCGAGCGCGAGTACCTGGTCGACGTGCGCACGCAGGACATGGAGGTCAACATGGGTCCGCAGCACCCCGCCACGCACGGGGTGATGAAGATCCTGATCCGGTGCAACGGCGAGCTCGTCACCGGCGCGCAGCCGCAGCTCGGGTTCCTCCACCGCTGCGCCGAGAAGATCGGCGAGAACGTCGAGTGGTTGCAGTACCTGCCGTACACCGACCGCTACGACTATCTCGCGGCGATGAACAACAACCTCGGGTACTCGATGGCGGTCGAGGCCCTGATGGACATCGAGATCCCGCGCCGCGCGGAGATGATCCGGGTGATCTGCGCCGAGCTGAACCGCATCGGCTCGCACCTGATCGCGATCGGGACGTACGGGATCGACCTGGGCGCCTTCACGCCGTTCCTCTACATGTTCCGGGAGCGCGAGTGGATGATGGCGCTCTTCGAGAAGATCTGCGGCGCGCGGCTCACCTACAGCTACATCCGGATCGGCGGCGTCTTCAACGACGCGCCGCCCGGCTGGCTCAGCGAGGTCGAGCGCTTCTGCGACACCTTCGAGAAGGCGTGGCGGGAGTACTACGACCTCCTGATGATGAACCAGATCTTCATCAAGCGGACGGCCGACGTCGGCGTGATCCCGCGCGAGATGGCGCTCGACTTCGGGCTCACCGGGCCGATGCTGCGCGGCAGCGCGATCGACTGGGACATCCGGCGCGACATGCCCTACAGCATCTACGGCGAGATCTGGGAGGACGGCGCGTTCAAGATCCCGCTCGGCAGCGGCGAGATGGGCACGCTCGGCGACTGCTGGGACCGCGCCTGGGTGCGGATCACCGAGATGATGGAGTCGGTCAAGATCGTGCGCTGGTGTCTCGACCGCATCGAGCCCGGGCCGGTGATCGCCGACATCCCGAAGGTCCTGCGCGTGCCGGCCGGCGAGGCGTACGTCGGCATCGAGAACCCGCGCGGCGAGCTGGGTCACTATCTCCTCTCGGACGGTGGCAAGATCCCGCTCCGCTGCCGCGTGCGCGGGCCGTCGTTCAGCAACCTGGCGGTGCTCGAGGCGCTTCTGCCCGGCACGCTGCTCGCGGACGCCGTGGCGATCATCGGTTCGACGGACATCGTGGTCGGGGAGACGGATCGTTAGCCCATGGTGCTCCACCAGTCTCTGCCGGAGTCCGAGAAGCTCAAGTCGGGCACCAACTGGCTCAACGAGTTCCTCGGCACGCTGTGGCGGCCGGACTTCGTTCCGGACTGGGCCGTGCCGCTCACGGCGGTGATGGTCGGCGTCGGGATCGTCCTTGCGATCGCGTCGCTCGCGACGATGTTCAGCACGTGGCTCGAGCGCAAGGTCTCCGGCCACATCCAGTGCCGCTACGGCCCGATGCGCGTCGGCTGGCACGGGTTCCTCGTGCCGCTCGCCGACGGGGTCAAGCTCCTGCTGAAGGAGGACATGATCCCGAAGGGAGCGGACCGCGTGCTCTTCGTGCTCGCGCCGGCGTTGGTCATGTCGAGCATCCTCGGCGCGATGGTCGCCTTCCCGCTGTCGCACGAGTTCTTCTTCGCAGACCTCGACCTCGGCGTCTTCATGATCCTCGCGCTGTCCTCGACGACGACGATCGGCGTGGTGATGGCCGGGTGGTCTTCGAACTCGAAGTGGTCCCTCTACGGCTCGATGCGCGAGGCGGCGCAGGTGGTCGCCTACGAGATCCCGCTCGGGATCAGCTTGCTCGTGCCGCTGATGGTCGCGGGCAGCTTCAACCTGATCGAAATCAGCGAGGCGCAGGCCGGCTGGTTCGGGATGCACTGGTTCATCTTCCGGAACCCGTTCATGATCCCCGCCTTCATCATCTTCTTCATCGCCGTGCTCGCGGAGATGAAGCGCGCGCCGTTCGACCTGCCCGAGACCGAGTCGGAGCTCGTCGCCGGCTTCATGACCGAGTATTCGGGCATCCGCTGGTCGTTCTTCTTCTTCGAGGAATACACGGCGATGTTCCTGTTCTCCTGCGTCACCGCGTTCTTCTTCTTCGGCGGCTTCGAGGGCCCGCCGACGCACTTCGCGGCGCAGGTCTTCGGCGAGGGACACCTCGTGCACCAGCTCACCGCCTTCCTCACGATCGCGGTGAAGGGCTTCGCCGGCGTCTTCCTGATGATGTGGGTGCGCTGGACGCTGCCGCGGGTGCGGATCGATCAGGTGATGACGATGGGATACAAGTACCTCACGCCGCTGGCGCTCGCCTGCGTCCTCGGCGCGGGCGTGTTCGAGGTTCTCTGGCACTGGGGAGTTGACGCGTGAGCGCCGCCGCAAACTACGTCAAGAACGTCGTCCACTCGCTCAAGTCGACGATGATCGGCATGAGCATCACGGGCAAGTACCTGCTCCGGAAGCCGATCACGGTGCAGTACCCCGACGAGCGGCTGCCGATCCCGAACCGGTACCGCGGCATCCACTATTTGGAGCAGGAGAAGTGCATCAACTGCCTCGCCTGCGCGCGCGCCTGCCCGATCGACTGCATCGAGATGGACGCGGTGCGCCACGGCAAGGAGCTCGAGTGGGTCTCGTTCACGCTCGACTACCAGAAGTGCATGTTCTGCGAGCTGTGCGTCTATCCGTGCCCGAAGGACTGCATCCACATGGGCACCGAGTTCGCGTTCGTCTCCTATGACCGGAGCGAGTTCAACCACGACCTGCTCTCGTTCAAGGGCATGGCGCGCGAAGCCAAGGTCCGCATGATCGAGGCGGAGAAGAAGAAGAAGGCGAAGGAGGAGGCGAAGAAGGCGAAGGAAGCCGCGGCGGCGGCCGCCAAGGCGGCGGCCGAAAGCGCCGAGAGCGCGTCGAAGTCGGCCGACGACGCGGCGCCCGCCGACGACGCGGAGAAGAAAGAGGAAGGCGGAGCCGAGGGCTGATGGACCACACGCTCCAACAGCGCATCTTCTACGGCGCCCTGGCCCTGCTCGTGCTCGTCGGCCTCGGCGCCGGGCTCGCGGCGGGCGGTGGCGCGGGGCTCGCCTTCGCGCTCTTCGCCGCGATGACGATCGGCGGAAGCCTGATGTGCATCTGGGAGCGCTCGGTCGTGCGCAGCGCCTTCTGCCTGATGGCGACGTTCACCGGCGTGGCGGGGCTCTTCATCCTGCTGGAGTCCGACTTCATCGCGATGGCGCAGATCCTGATCTACGTCGGCGGGATCCTCGTTCTGATCCTCTTCGGGGTCATGCTCACGCCGCCCGACCTGACCGAGCGGCAGCTCCCGCGCGTCTTCGCCGGGCTGATTCTCGTCGGCGCGGGCGTCGCCTGGGTCGCGGTGAAGGTGGCCGCGACGGCGCGCTGGGCGGTCCCGGACGAGATGCAGCCGACCGCGGAATCCAACGCGCGCGAGATCGGAGTCGGCTTCCTCCGCGCGGACGGCTACGTCGTCCCGTTCGAGCTCGCCGCCGTCGTGCTGACGGTGGCGCTCGTCGGCGCGGTGTACATCGCGCGGCGCAAGCGCGCGGATCTCGAGCCTCAGGGAGGAGAGAGCTGATGGGTCTCGGCGCCTACGTGGCCGTGTCGGCGGCCCTGTTCGGGCTCGGGATCGTCTGCATCCTGGTGCGCCGCAACGTCCTCTACGTCCTGATGGGGATTGAGATGATCCTCAACGCGGCGAACATCAACTTCGTCGCGTTCAACCGCTTCGGGGCGAACGAGCTCGACGGGCGGATGTTCGCGATCTTCACCATCATCCTGGCCGCGGCGGAGGCGGCGGTCGCGCTCGCGATCGTCCTGAACGTCTTCCACCTCTTCAACTCGGTCAAGCCCAGCGAGGCGGACCTGCTGAGGGAGTAGATGGCATTCTTCGAGCTCAACTCCGGTACCAGCTACGGGCTCCTGCTCGCGGTGCCGCTGATTCCCCTCTTCGGGTACGCGCTCCAGATCGCGTTCCGGAAGCGGCTGCCGTACGGCGACAAGATCCTGACGGCCGGCATGTTCGCGGTGATGTGCATCACCGTGTTCATGGCCATGCGCATGATCCTCGCGGAGGCGCCGGTCTTCCTGGAGTCTCGAGCGAAGGGCTACGTCTTCAACTGGCTCTACTCCGTGCTTCCCGACGCCGCGACGGTCGAGAACATGGGCGTGGGGATCCTCTACGATCCCCTGGGAGCCGCGATGCTCGCCGTCGTCGGCATCGTCTCGTTCTGCGTGCACCTGTTCTCGATCGGGTACATGCACGGGGACAAGCGGTACAACATCTTCTTCGCGAACATCAGCCTCTTCACGTTCGCGATGCTCGGGCTGGTGCTGGCCGACAGCATCCTGTTCCTGTTCATCTTCTGGGAGCTGATGGGCCTGATGAGCTACCTGCTCATCGGCCACTTCGCGCACGACGACGGGAACCCCTACTTCCACCGTTGGGCGTCCTGGGCCTCGAAGAAGGCCTTCATGACGACGCGCGTCGGCGACGTCTGCCTCCTGGTCGGGATGCTGATGTTCTATCAGCACTTCGGGACGTTTCAGTTCACCGAGCTCTGGGCGAGGGCGCAGGAGGCGGTCGCCGCCAACGGCGGAGAATTCCCCGCCTGGATGACGGTTGCCGGGCTCTTCATCTTCGGCGGCACCGTCGGCAAGAGCGCGCAGTTCCCGCTCCACATCTGGCTCCCCGACGCGATGGCCGGCCCGACGCCGGTGTCCGCGATGATCCACGCGGCGACGATGGTCGCCGCCGGCGTGTTCCTGCTCGGGCGGACCTTCCCGCTGATGTCGCCGGAGGCGCTGACGGTGATCACGATCATCGGCACGACCACCGCGCTCTTCGCCGCGACGATCGGGATGACCGCCTACGACCTGAAGGCGGTGCTCGCCTGGTCGACGATCTCGCAGCTCGGCTTCATGGTGGCCGCCGTGGGGCTGGGCGGGGTCGTCGCCGGAATGTTCCACATGGTCACCCACGCCTTCTTCAAGGCGTGCCTGTTCCTCTCGGCCGGCTCCGTGATCCACGGCTGCCACCACGAGCAGGACATGCGAAGGATGGGCGGCCTTCGAAGACAGATGCCGGTCACGTTCGCGTGCATGTTCATCTGCACGCTCGCGATCGCCGGCGTGCCGTACTTCTCGGGCTTCTACTCCAAGGACGCGATCCTCCTCTCCGGCTGGGCGGGCATCTTGGGCGACCACTTCGACGGCTGGAAGGTCTATGCGACCGTGGGGCTGTCCGTCGCCGCGACGATGACGGCCTTCTACATGTTCCGGATGGTGTTCATCACCTTCTTCGGGACGTACCGCGGCGAGATCGCCGAGGGCCACGGGCACGGCCACGACGACCATCACGACGATCACCACCACGAGGAGATCGTCCACGCCGAGGACGGCGGGATCGCGCACGGGCACCCGGGGCCGATGCCGCACGAGTCGCCGCTGCCCATGACCGCGGCGCTCGTGGTGCTCGCGTTCTTCGGGTTCTTCGCGGGCGACTTCCCGTTCACCGACCTGCGCTTCTGGGACATCTACCACCCGCAAACGTGGTTTGAGTCGCTGGCCTCGCTCGACACGCTGTACCCGAACGTGTCGTCGTGGCTCGACGGCCGGTTCGCCCACTCCCAGGCGATCCACGATGCCGCCCACAGCCGCGCGTTCTACGGGTCGGTCTTCGTCATCGCGCCGCTCGGCATCTTCCTCGGGTGGCTGCTCTACATGCGCCGCAAGGAGTGGCCCGCCAAGATCACCGGCGGCCTGGGCCTGATCTACCACACCGTCCGCGACCGCTACTACGTGGACGAGTTCGTCAACGCCGCGGTCATCAAGCCGACCATGGCCTGCGCCGGTCTCCTGAAGCTGATCGACGAGCGCATCGTCGACGGCCTCGTCCTCCTCGTCGGGCGGATCAACAAGTTCCTAGGCTTCTTCTCCGCCGCCTTCGACCGGATCGTCGTCGACGGTCTCGTGAACTTCGTCGGCCTAGCGTCGCAGACGTTCGGCGCCGTCTCGCGCCTCCTCCAAACCGGCCGCATCCAGCAATACGCGGCCTTCGCCGTCGCCGGCGGCCTCCTGGTCGCCGCCTGGCTGATCCTGAGCTGATCCATGTTCCAAGATCACATCCTCTCCTGGATCGTCTTCTTCCCGCTGATCGGGATGACGGCGATCCTGTTCGTGCCCAAGGGGAGCATCTCCCTGGTCAAGAACATCAGCCTGGTCTTCACGTTCATCCCTCTGGTGCTGGCGACGTGGCTCTACTTCGGGCTCTTCGACAAGAGCCAGGCGGGCATCCAGTTGACGGAGAACGTGGGCTGGATCGACATGATCGGCGCGCGCTACTTCGTGGGCATCGATGGGCTGAGCCTGGCACTCGTCTGGCTCACGACGCTCCTGCTCTTCCTCGCCGTTCCCGCGAGCTACAGCATCGAGAAGGCCGGCAAGGCGTACTACGCGCTGCTGCTCATGCTCGAGGTCGGCATCGTCGGCGTGTTCGTCTCGCTCGACTACTTCCTCTTCTACGTGTTCTGGGAGATCATGCTCCTGCCGATGTACTTCCTCATCGGCATCTGGGGCGGCCCGCGGCGCGAGTACGCGGCGATCAAGTTCTTTCTCTACACGCTG
>JANQEJ010000133.1 GCA_028278425.1 Planctomycetota bacterium
TTTTCCTCAGGGGTGTACTTACGTCGTTTTCGTTGCGGCATGTGAACATCCTGGCGCACCGCGCCTACTTGGGTGTTCACGAAACCGGGGGAAGGTCAGGGAACGCCGCTCGTTCCCTTCGGCGCCTGACGCCTTTGGCCGCCGAAGGCGCCAAACAGTCCACTCGAGCTCCCACCCTCACGAACACTCCACGAACCTCCGAAGCCTCCGTCCGAAGAAAGGAAAGGACTCAAAGAGCTTCTTTTCGCCTCGCTTCGCTCGCCGGTGGAGCTGGACGGTGGAGCTGGACGGTCCGGCGTTCCGGCCGCCTCTCTCTTATCGGGTTGCCGCGGAGAAGCCGAGCGCGGCGGCGTGTTCCTCGTCGCGGAAGAACACCAGGTGGTCCGGACGGATTTTTCGCGCCGTGGCCGATTCGCGGGAGTGGAAATGCCGCGTCGTCGAGCAACCCACCAGCCGAATCGGGAGCTCCTGGGAGCAGTAGCCGCAAACCGCGCGCAGCGGGTACCTGTCCGTCACTCGGAACGTCGGCGTGACGTGCCGCTCCTCCGTGCGCGAGATGCAGGTCGTGTTCGGACACGGATTCTCACCAACTCTGACCGGATACAATCGCGGCGCGGCGTCGGAGGGCCGGGCGCTGAACGGCTGGCGGCCGAGCAGGGCGGCCAGGATCGCCATGCGCAACGGGACGCCGCGGGACGCTTGCTTGAAGTAGATGCCGCGCGGATCGGTGTCGAGCTCGGAGCTGATCTCGTCGCGGCGCGGGAGCGGGTGCATCACGACGGCGTCGCGGAGCGATTCCGCCTCCAGCGAGCTCTGGCCGAGCTGCAGGTAGCGCTCGACGTTGGCGCCCTCGCCGTGGCGTTCGGTCTGCGGTCGGGTCATGTAGACCGCGTCGACGTGGTCGACGCGCATGCCCTTGGCGTCGGTGAAGAGGGAGAGCTGGTGCGGCTTCTGCGGCGTGAGGTAGGCCACGTCGCTCTCGGCGGCGAGCTTGCCCAGCCGCGAGACGTCCGCGCGCATCGGCTCGGCGCCGTATTCCTCGCGCAGGCGCTGCACGACGTAGGGCGGGAGCTCCAGCCCGCGGTGCGGGACGCACACGATGTTCGCGCCGAAGCGCGCGAGCGCGAAGACGAACGAGTGGATGGTCCGGCTGTAGCGGAGGTCGCCGGCGATGAGGACGTCGAGTCCCTCGATCCGGCCGCGCTCGATCCACAGCGTGTAGAGATCGCAGAGCGTCTGGGTCGGGTGCTCGTGGCTTCCGTCCCCCGCGTTGATGACCGGAACGCCGGAGTACTGGACCGCGAGCCGCGCCGCGCCCTCGCTCTGGTGGCGCAGGACGATCAGGTCGGCGTACCCGGTGACCACGCGCACCGTGTCGGCCAGCGACTCGCCCTTGCTGGCGCTCGAGGTCCCCATCTCCGCGGCCGTGAGCACGCCGCCGCCCAGGCGCTGCATCGCCGATTCGAAGGAGAGCCGCGTGCGCGTCGACGGCTCGTAGAAGAGGCTGGCGGAGATGAGCCCCGGGCAGAGGTGGGACCACGCGCCCAGGTCGGAGGAGAAAGTCTTCGCCCGCTCGAAGATCTCCCTGATTTCGTCCAGGGAGAGGTCGTCAACCGAGACGAGGTGGCGCATCGGATCGGCGCCGCGCAGGCGCCAGGGGGCTATCCAGAGAACCGGGGCGGAAGAACGGAAACTCTCGAAAAGAAGTCTATCCCGTGACGCCGGGGGTTCCAAGCGACCTCGGCCCGAGGAGCGAGGCTACCGCGAGGCGGCGCGCCTGCGCGGCGCGGAGCGGCAGCGCGGCGCGCAGCCCGTTCGCGAGCTCGGCGTCGAAGGGAACCCCGGCGCCGGGCGTCCACGGGTCCGCGGGGAGGTCGAGCGCGGCGAGGAACGCCGCTTCGACGACGCGCCGCGCGCCGGAGGGGTCCTCGAGCGGACGCAGCCCGCCGGCGTCGGGCGCGAGGTCGCCGCGGGCGGCGAGCGTCACCGCGCCGCCCGGCGGAGCCTCCGCGCCCGGAGGTCTCAGGTGGACGACCAGGTCGGCGTCCGCCCGCGCGGTTCGACCCGCGTCTTGCCCCGCGCGCTCGACCGCGGCGGCGGTGGCGCGCTCGCCGGCCGTGTCCAGGAGCTCGACCTCGTAGGCGCCCAGGAGCACGCGCTCGGCGATGACGTCGCGGGTGGTTCCCTCCTCGTCGCCGGTCACGACGCGCTCGCGGCCGACGAGCGCGTTGAACAGGGTGGACTTGCCCGCGTTGACCGGGCCGGCGAGCACGACCCGGGGCGGCTCGACGAGCCGCGCGGCCACGCGCGCGCGGTCGAGCAGTCGCTCGAGGCCGGCGCGCCACGCCGCCGGCTCGCGGAGGGCCAGGCGATCGAGCTCGCGCCGCAACGCCCCGCCGGCCTGGTCGAGCAGCATGCGGGCCGCGGCCTCGCCGCCCGCGCGCCCGGCCAGCAGGGCGGCGCGCTCCTCGGCGTTGCGCGGCGCCGGCGGCGCGGCCCCCGCGATCGCGCGCAGAAGGCTGCGGACGACCGGCGGGCTGCCGTGGACGTGGAGCTCGACCTCGGCCGCGCCGCGCACGAGCACCAGGGCCTCGTCGAGGGTCCCCCCGGCGGTGGTGAGGCGCGCCAGCCCCGGGACCCCGGCCGGCGGAGGGTCGCCGGCGAGAAGCCCCCGCACGCGCTCCAGGGCGCCTTCGCCGGCGACCTGCAGCACGGTCACGCCCCCGCGGCCGCCCGGCGTCAGCTCCCGGACCTCGATCACGCGCGGCCGGCCGCCGCGAGGAGCCCGCGGTGGACGAGGTCGGGCAGGACGAAGAGCTCGCGCCGCGTGAAGGGCTCCGGCTCGAGCAGGAACGGGCTCGCGCCGCCGGTGAGCGCCACCGGCGCTTCGGCGAGGTCGGCCTCGGCCGCGACGCCCTCGACCAGCGCCGCCGCGGCGCCGCGAAAGCCCACGGTGCAGCCGGCGGCGAGGGCGCCTTCGGTGTCGCGGCCCAGCGCCGGCGTTCCCGGCCGCGGCTCGACCGCGAAGAGCCGCGCGGCCCCGCCCGCGAGCGCGGACGACAGGAGCTCGGGTCCGGGCGCGATGGCTCCGCCCGCGAACGTCCGCGGGTAGCGCGCCGCGTCCACGGTGATCGTCGTTCCCGCGTCGACGACGACGCAGGAGCGCCCGAGCGTGTCGAGCGCGCCGCGGACGGCGTAGAGGCGGTCGCGGCCCAGGCGCTCCGGCGCGCGGTAGAGGACCTCGAGCCCGGCGTCGGGACCGCGGTCGAGGTCGCCCGCCACGCCGGAGCGCAGCACGCCGGCCACGCGCTCCTCGAGGCCCGTCGGCGCGACGCAGGAAAGCGCGGCGCCGTCCAGGCTTCCGAGCGAGCTCAGCCATTCGTCGATCCGCTCGACGAGCCGCTCTTCGCCCTCGAGATCCTCCGCGGCGTCCAGCTCGGCTCCGCCGTCGGCGAGGCGCCACACGCGGAGCTTGCAGCGCGAGTTGCCGAGGTCCGCGGTCAAGAAACGTCCGCTACTCGGACGTGTCGATCGTCTTCGTGTACTCCTTGCCCTGCTCCTCGTACACGATCACCCAGGTGTCGTACTTGTCCTTGTTCTGCTTGGCGTAGGAGATCGCCTCGTTGACGCTCGTCACCGGGTGACCGTTGATGCTCTTGATGATCTGGCCCTCCTTGGCGCCGTACTTGGCGGCGAAGGAGCCCTTCGGCACGTCGGTCAGCTCGATCCCGTCCACGTCGCCGGTCTTGGGATCGCGGTGCTTCTTGTAGCCGATCTCCGCCAGGATCTTCGGGTAGTTGTCCGCCATGAGCTGGCGGTCGTCGAGGCCGATCAGCCAGTGGTCCTTGCCGATGAGCATCGACTCCGCCGGAATGATGATCGGGCCGCTGGGCGAGGCCCGCTGGATGTTCGGACGCCGCGCGGGCTCGATCACGCCGTCGGGGCCGACGCGCACGATGTAGCCCTTCTCGCCGGCGTAGTCCTGCGGGTTGACGATCTCCTCCTCGCGCTCCGGGTCGTCGGTGAACCGGAAATGCACCCCGTCGGCCTGGATCGAGGCCACCTCGATCGCCTCCCAGGGGACGCCGAGCTTGTCGCCTTCGCGCAGGATGTAGTCGTCCTGGAACGTCGCGCCCTGGATGAGGGAGGGGTCGGTGTAGCTCACGTACGCCATGCTGGAGGCCGGCGCGTCCGTGTCGACCTGCACCAGGAGCACCTTGAGGAGCTCCGAGACCGGTTTCTTCGGCACCTCCTTCGGCTTGTCCTCCTCCTCGGGCTTGGGCGGCGGCGGAGGGGCCTCGCCGGTCCAGTTCAGCGCGTGGAACGTGGTCTGGACGCGGGCGTAGTCGACGACGTCGTCGCGGGGCGGCTCCGGGGCCTCGACCGAGTTGAGGACCTTGAGCTGCTCCTCCTCGCTGATGGCCTCCTGGAGGGCGGGCTGCTCCTGGTAGAACGTGAAGCCCGTCCACAGCAGGTAGCCCCCGAGGGCGAGGGACGCAAGCCAGGAGAGGACCTTGAGTTGTGTGACGCTCATGGGTGCTGGGTGTCCATGCTACCGCCTCGGGCCCCGCCGCGCCAAAGGCGCCGGAGGGCGTCCGCCGCGGGTCCGGAGGACGAAAGGACCTCCGACGCGCCGGGCCAGCGCCTATTCCCCGTTGGTCGCGAGCCGCAGCGGCCCACGCCGCTGGGCCTGGGAGCCCTTGGTGTAGCCCCGCAGGCCGAGCAGGAGCTCCTCCGGACGGTCGCTCGCGGCGAGGCCGACCTCGAGCTCGATCAGGTCGTGGTCCACCAGGGTGCGCAGCGACATGTTGAAGGAGATCAGGTCCTCCTCGGTGCCGCTCTCGATCACGCGGGCGAGGTCCGCGGTCTTGCCGTCGTAGAGGAGCTCGCGGATGCGCGGCGTCGAGAGCATGAGCTCGACCGCCGGGACCATGCCGGTGCCCGACTTCCGCGGTACCAGGCGTTGCGACAGGACGGCGGCCAGGTTGTCGGACAGGCGCTGCCGCACCTGGACGTGCTGTTCCGAGCCGAAGAACGAGAGGATCCGGTCGACCGTCTGGGTGGCGTTCACCGTGTGCAGCGTCGAGAAGACGAGGTGGCCGGTCTCGGTGGCGTCGAGGGCGGCGTTCACGGTCTCGGCGTCGCGCATCTCCCCGATCAGGATCACGTCCGGGCTCTGGCGCAGCGCGTGGCGCAGTCCGTCCTGGAAGTCCGGACAGTCCGTGCCGATCTCGCGCTGGCTGATGACGCAGCGGTCCTCGGTGAAGATCATCTCCACCGGGTCCTCGAGCGTGATCACGTGCCGCTCGGCGTGCGTGTTCATGTATTGGATCATCGCCGCGAGCGTCGTCGACTTGCCCGATCCGGCGACGCCGGTGACGAGGACGATGCCGCGCTTGCGCAGCGAGAGCCGCTCGAGGTGCACCGTGGGAAGGCAGAGCGTCGAGAGCATCGGGGGGTCGTCCTGGATCCGGCGCAGGACGAGGGCGGGCTCGCCCATCTGCTTGTAGGCGTTCAGGCGGAAGCGCCCGAGCCCGTCGAACTGGAGCGCGGTGTCGACCGAGCCGCCTTCGTCCCAGTTCTCCATGCGGTGCGCGCCCATCACGCCCTCGAGCACCTCGTACAGCGGGCCGGCTCCCGGGACCTTGCCCGGGAGGAAGTGGATGCGTCCGTCCACCCGGCAGGAGGGCTTGCCGCCCGCGCGCAGGATCAGGTCGCTCGCCTGGAGGCGCACCATCTCAGCGAGCCAGGCCTCCAGCTTGTGGCGCGGCGAGATCTGGGTGCCGACGAGGCTCGGCTCGGGCTCGACCTCGGGCTCGGGGAGAACCTGCTCGTGCTCGCTGCCGGGCTCGACCTCGGGCACGAGCTCGTGCTGGTCCTCCTCGACGTGAGGCTCTTCGTAGAGCGGCTCGCCCGGCGGTTCGGCGGGCTGGCCTTGCTCGAGGGACTCGAGCGGGTGGGCTTCTTCTTCGTGCACGGGGGCTCCCTTGTGTCCGCGTCTTCCCGGGACCCGCCAGCGGTCCCGTGGGCTCATCGGACCCGGGGGAGCCCCCCCTTGAGAGGGATCACCCGCTTCCCCGGACGGCCCGCCGGGCGGCCTCCAGAAGCTCCTTCAGGCCGCGTCCCTGGACGGAGGAGATCCGGAGGACCTTCCGGCCGGATTCCGCCTCCAGGGCGTCGGCGCGCCGGTCGGCGGCCGCGTCCTCGCACTTGCTCGCCGCCAGGATCCGCGGCCGGCCGAAGAGCTCGGAGGAGTACCGGCGGAGCTCGTCCTCGATGACGTCGCGGGCCTCCGAGGGCGGCTGGAGGGCGCCCTCGGAGACGTCGATCAGGTGGACCAGCACGCGGCAGCGCTCGACGTGCTTCAGGAAGCGGTGGCCGAGCCCCGCCCCCTCCGCGGCGCCCTCGATCAGGCCGGGCAGGTCCGCGAGGACGAGCGTGTCGAAGTCCCCCACCGGCGCGATGGCCACCTGGGGCGCCAGCGTCGTGAACGGGTAGTCCGCCACCTTGGGCGTTGCGCGGCTGACACGGGAGAGCAGCGTCGACTTGCCCGCGTTGGGCAGGCCGACCAGGCCGACCTCGGCGAAGAGCTTGAGCTCCAGGCGCACGTCGCGGCGCTCGCCCTCGGACCCGGGCTCGGCGCGGCGCGGCGTCTGGCGCACCGCGCTCTTGAAGCTCGCGTTCCCGCGGCCGCCGCGGCCGCCGCGGGCGACGACGAGACGCTGCCCCTCTTGGTCCAGGTCGCGCAGGAGGTGGCCGCGGTCGCGGTCGAAGACCTGCGTGCCGATCGGCACGTCGACGACGACGTCCTTGCCGTTCGCGCCGTGGCGGTTCCGCGGACCGCCCGGCTGTCCGTTGCCCGCCGCGTAGCGCGGCTTGCGGCCGACGGCGAGCAGCGAGTTGACGTGCGGGCTCGCGACGAGCACGACGTCGCCGCCCTTTCCCCCGTCGCCGCCGTCGGGACCGCCCTTCGGGACGGACTTCTCGCGCCGGAAGGAGACGAGGCCGTCACCGCCGCGGCCGGCGATGACCTCGAATTCGCACTCGTCGCGGAACATGGGGCGCGCCGCCCCCGCGCCGGCTAGGCGAGCGGATCCACGTGCACGCGCTTGTTCGATTGGAACCGGACGGTCCCGTCGATCAGCGAGTACAGCGTGTAGTCGTTCCCGAGGCCGACGTTCTTCCCCGGGTGGAACTTCGTCCCGCACTGGCGCACGAGGATCGTCCCGGGCTTCACCAACTGCCCGCCGAAGCGCTTGACGCCGCGGAACTGGGGGTTGGAGTCGCGCCCGTTGCGGCTGGAGCCTTGTCCCTTCTTGTGTGCCATCGTTCGAGTCCTCGCTCAGGCGGTGATGTCGGTGATCTTCACCCGGACGAAGTCCTGGCGGTGGCCGTTCTTGACGCGGACGTTCTTCCGGCGCTTGAAGCGGAAGACGACGTTCTTCTTGCCCCGGAACTCGCCGACGACCTCGCCCTTCACCGCGGCGCCCTCCACCGTCGGCTTGCCGACGGTCACCTCGCCCTCGTTGGAGAGCAGGAGGACCCGGTCGAACACGACCTCGCCGCCCGCCTCCTGGTCCGGCATCACGTCGCAGACGACGACGTCGCCCACGCGAACTCCAAGCTGGCGACCACGGTCGGAGAAGACGGCGTACACGGCTCTAACCTCGGAAACGGGGTGGGGTTGGGGCTCTCCCCCCCATGGATCGGAGGGGCGCTTCGGCGGGAAAGGGCGAAGAGTTTAGCGGCGTCCGAGGAGCCCTGCAAGGCTCCCGGAAGCCCGGTCAGCGCTTCTTCCGGCCTCCGGGGCGCACCTCGCGTCCGTCCGCCCGCAGGTAGCGCAGGACGCTGTCCTCGACCTGGTCGGGCACCACGGTGAGCTCGATCTCGCGGCCGGCCTGCTCGCACAGGGCGTCGATCCGGTCGAGGTGCTCGCGCTTCAGGAGCTGGATGGCGTCCTCGTGGGCGCGGACCTCGACGCGGCTGAAGCCCTTCTGCGTCATCGCGTAGCCGAGGCGGCGGAGGATGGCCTCGGCCCGCGAGGCGGCCGATCGCCGGCGGCCGCTCCCGCGGCAGCTCTGGCAGTTGTCGTAGATCAGCTTCGAGAGCCCGGGGCCCAGCCGCTGCCGGGTGAGCTCGAGGAGCCCGAACTGCGAGATCCGGCCGACCTTGCTGCGCGCCCGGTCCTTGGACAGCGCCTCGCGGAAGGCGCGCTCGACCGCGCGGCGGTTGCCGGCGCGCATCATGTCGATGAAGTCGAGCACGATGATTCCGCCGAGGTCGCGGAGGCGGATCTGGCGCGCGATCTCCGGGGCCGCCTCGAGGTTCGTCTTCAGCGCGATCTCCTCGAAGTCCGCGCCCTCGCGGGTCCGGCCGGAGTTCACGTCGATCGCCACGAGGGCCTCGGTCTGGTCCATCACGATCGAGCCGCCGGAGGGCAGCTCAACGCGCCGCTGGAAGATCCGCTCGAAGTCCTGCTCGACGCCGTGCGCGTGGAAGATCGGCCGCGGCCCCTCGTGGAGGTGAATGCGGTCGACGTTCTCGGGCATCAGCTTCTTCGTGAACTCGACCATGCGTTCGTACACGGCCGCGTCGTCGACGATGACCTTGTCGGTCGTCGCGCTGAAGAGGTCGCGCATCGTGCGAACGGAGACGTCGGACTCCTGATAGAGCGGCGCGGGGTTGCGTCCGGAGACCAGGCGGCGGGAGAAGTCGTCCCACGCGAGGAGCAGGTAGTCGAGGTCGCGCTTGATCTCCGCCTTGGTCTTGCCGACGCCGGCGGTACGCACGATCACGCCCATCCCGGCCGGGATGTCGAGCGACTGGAGAATGCGCTTCAGTCGACGCCGTTCCTTGTCGTCCTCGATCTTGCGGCTGACGCCGGTGCGGGAGAGCGACGGCATCAACACCAGGTAGCGCCCGGGGATCGAGATGTACGTCGTCAGCGTCGGGCCCTTGTCGCCGATCGCGTCCTTGGTGATCTGGCAGACCGCCATCTGGCCCTTGTTGAGGAGCTTCTCGATCGGGAGGCGCGGGCGCCGCGGACGCCCCTTGCGCGCGCCCTGGGGCTTCTTGCCGCGCTTGCCCTTGCTCTTGCTCTTGCCTTTGGTCTGCTCGTCGTCGCCGTCGTCGGGCGCGTCGTCGCTGTCCCAGTCCTCCGAGTCGATCTCGGTGGTGAGGAGCTTCTCCAGCTTCCAGTCCGGTTCCCCATACGCGGCGATCACGTCGGAGGCGTGCAGGAAGCCGTTGCGCCCCTGTCCGAAGTCGACGAAGGCGGCGCCGATCGCGGACTCCAGGTTGACGACGCGCCCGCGGTAGATGTCGTTGACGTAGGAGGAGAAGCGCTTGACCGTCATCTGGAGGTCCGCGATGCGCCCGTCCTCGACCACCGCGACGCGGATCTCGTCCGCACCGTTGGCGTTGACCAGGATCATCCCGGTCCGCTTCGCCTCCTCCTTCTTGGAGACGGCCTTCGACGTCTTCTTGCCCGCGGCCTTGGACTTCGTCTTCTTCGTGGCCTTCGCGTCGCGGCGACCTCGCTTCTTCGCGGTCTTGCCACCGGCGATGAGCTCGGCCTCGTCCGGAAGCTCGCTCAGCTCGGGCAGGTCGTCCTCTTCGCCGGGGATGACCTCGATCTCGAGCGCGGGCCCCTGCTCCTTCTTGCGCCGCCCGCGTCCGCCGCGCTTGCCGCGCCGCCGCCGCGGGGCCTTCTCGGCGACGCCTTCTTCGGCGCCCTTCGAGGCGGTCTCGGTCGCGGTCTCGGGCGACGGCTTTTCCGCGGAGCCGCGCGAGCGCTTGCGCTTGGAACGACGAGGCCGTTTCGCCTCGGATCGCTCGGTCTTCTCCGGCCGCTTGCGCGCGGGCTTGGCCCGCTTCTCCGCCTTGGCCGTGGCGGCTCCGTTGCCGCCCGGCTCCCCGTCGTCAGCCTTGGGTTCGGCGACCTTCTTCCGCCGCGCCCGGCGCCCGCCGCGCGATCCGCGCCGGCGGCCCTTGGTCTTCGTGGTGGTGGAGGCTTCCGCCTCCGCGGTGCCCCTGTCGGGGCCCTTCAGGCCGGCGCCGAATGCGTTGGAGTCGTCGCCGTCGCCCGAGGTCGGGTTGTGCGTCATCGAGTGTTCTGGTTGGAAAGCCCCGCGTCCGTTTGGCCTGCGGCAGGCGCGGCCCCCGCGGGGCCGCTTCGGTGCGGGTCGGTGGGAAGCCCGCGCGGCGCGCCGGGTGGGCGGCAGCTCGCGTCGCGCTCCGTGTTCGTTCGGAAGGGGAGGTCCCGCCTAGCTTCCGGGGGGACCGGGTAAGACAGACGGGCGTTCCTGGGATCCCCTGGATCGCCCGTTTGATCGGTGGTGCTCCGGGCCTGGCGCCCGGAGCCTCTACCATGGTCCCGAATCCGCCCGGCGATGTCGATCGCCGAGGCGAAAAAGGGGGCCGTCGGCGGCGTGCCCGCCCATCCGGGGGCAGGGCACGCCCTCGGCCGGGGACCTAGCGGTCCTCTTCCTCCGTGGCGGACTCCCCGGCGGGCTCGTCCTCGCCGGTCCCGGTCGTCTCCTCGGCGGCGGGCTCGTCCCCCTCCGCTGAGGCGACCTCGTCCGTGGTCTCGGCCTCCGCGACCTCCTCGGTCGCGGTCTCGTCCGAGGCCACCGCCTCCGTCGTGGGCTCCTGCTCGGCGGGCTCGGGGCTGGCGAAGGTCTCGTCCGCCGGCTGTCCGGCAGCGAACTCCTCGGCCGCGGGCTCCTCGAAGCCTTCCGTGGGGAAGCTCTCGGCGGTCGGCTCGGCGGCGACTTCCTCCGTCCCGAGGACGCGCGCCAGGAGCTCGTCGGTCGTGAGGTCCGCGGCGTCGGCCGGCGTTTCCGCCGGGAGCTCGCTCTCCGCGGGCGCTTCCGCGTAGATCAGGTCGTCGAGCGGAACCCAGTCGTCGACCGCCGTCGCGGCCGGCTCACCCGGCTCGCCCGACGGGTCCTCGACGACGGGAACCGACGGCGTCGCCGTCGAAGCGAGCAACTCGTCGCGCGGGCGAAGGGGCGCCAGGGCGGTCTGCTCGCCGTACAGGATCTCGCGGAGGCGGTCGCCGTACTCGTCGCGGCGCATCTGCAGCTCCGTCTCCAGCAGGCGCTGGGTGTCGCTGGCCGTGCGGACGATCGTCGGCGTGATGAACACGAGGAGGCTCCGGCGCTGCGCGGTGTACTCCTCGTGCTGGAAGAGCTCGCCCAGCCACGGGATGTCCGCGAGGTAGGGAACCTCGGTGTAGACCTCTAGTTCCGAGTCGGTGCTGAGCCCGCCGATCATGACCGGCTGGCCGCTCTCGAGGATCATGCTGGTCACGATCGTCGAGGACCGCTGGCGCGGCAGCGCGATCGTGCCTTCGAGACCGGACGCGCCGATCGTGAACACGTCGAACCCGGGGGGCGCGACCGTCGGGTCACCCTGACCGGAGAGGCTGGTCTCCTTCGGAATGACCTCCATCGTCAGCTTGTTCGTGCCGGGGATGATGTGCGGGAGGATCAGGAGCTGGAAGCCCACCTCGACGGGCGAGTTGTCCGCTTCCTTGATCGAGAGCTCCAGGCCGCCGGCCTGGCCCTGCTCGCTCGACGCCTCCGCGTAGCGGATCGTCTCGCCGACGAAGATCGTCGCCGGGTCGCCGTCGAGGGCGAGGATCTTCGGGGCCTGCACCACCTCGCTGCGCGAATCGCGCTGCAGCATGCGCAGCGTGCCGCTGACGCCGGTGAAGCTCAGGGCGCCGAAGATCGTGTCCGGCACGAAGGTGTTTCCGCCGTTCAACGCCGGGTTCACGAACGGACCTTCGCCGCTGGGCGAGGCGATGATCAGGTCGTCCCAACCGCCGCTGCCGAGGTCGAACGGAAGGCTGATCGGGATCTGACCGCCGGTCGCGTTGATCTGCGGACCACCGTCGCCGTAGTCGACGCCGAGGTTGAAGATGTCGTCGTTGGTCGTCGAGACGAACTTCACGTCGACGAAGACCTGGGAAGGCTCGACGTCCAGGCGCTCGATGATGTCCTCGACCGACGCCTGCACCTGGGCGGTGTCGCGGACGATCACGCCGTTGTGGGACGGGACGTAGTCGAGGTCGCCGCCCTGGGTCAGCGCCTTGCGCAACGCCGGGATGACGGGGAAGTCCTCCTCGAGGTTGCCGGACGCGCCCTCGAGCTCGCCTTCGACGAACTCGGAGTCGAGCTTCGGGACGAAGCTGCCCTTCGGGCGGAGGAAGCGGAACTGATAGAACTTCGTCTCCATCTGTGCCTGCAGGCTCAGCGGATCGACGACGCGCAGGATCCCGCGGTTCTCCTTGACCACGACGTAGCCCAGCGTTTTGACCGCCACCTCGAGCGCGTCGCGCCACGGGACGTCGGTCAGGTTGAGCGTGAGCGTGCCCGCGACCTCGGGAGCGACCACGATGTTGGCGTTCCCGAGCTTCGAGATCGTGTTGATCACGTCGCGGATGTCCTGGTCCTGGAAGCTGAAGGTGACCCTCGCGGGCTCCTCCACGGCCAGGACGCCGGCCGTGCGTTCGTCGACGACGCAGCCGGCGAGCTCGCACACGAGCTCGAGAGCTTCGCGCCACGGCACGTCGGTCAGGTCGAGCGAGACCTCGTTGTCGCCGCCGCCGAGGACGACGATGTTGGCGCCGGACTGCTCGCGCAGGTACTGGACGACCTCGGAGAGGGTGCGGCCCTCAACGCGCAACGAAACGCGCGCGTCGGGGTCCTGCTGCGCATATGCGATTCCTGCGAGGAAACAGGCCGCGAGCGCGGCTGCGATCCTTCTCATGGTCTGGTGCTCCTTTTGGGGGACGTTCTTTTGGCCTGCGCCGTGTTTCTTGTGGTTCGCGTGTCGGCGTCGTACTCGGGATCCTCGATCCTCCGGATCAAGGTCACGCCCTGGTAGACGAACTCGATCTCGTGGGCGCGGATGTCGCTCACGAAGACGGCTCCCTCCAGGTCGAGGTACTCACCCGCCACGATGCTCTCTCCGTTGATCAGCGCCACCGGCCGCACGCCGGCCATCACGGCGACGCCGCCGATCTGCATCTCGACTTCTTCGAAGTCCATGACGGTCTGCGCGCGCTCGGCGAGGGAGTGCAGCCCCTCGACCAGCGACCGCTTCGACTCGTCGGTCAGCGCCAGGGCGAGACGCGGCTCCATCTGCCGGTAGGCCTCGAGGGCCAGCTCGTACTCCTCCGCGTCGAGATGGCGCTTGACCGACTCGGCCACCTCCTCGAGCTCGTCGCGGCTCGGGCCGATGATCTCGCCGCCGGCCAGCTTCTCGCGGACGTCGCCCAGCACGGCGATCACCTCGTTCTCGAGGCGGCGCACGCTGGGCGCGAAGATGATCTGGTTCGAGCTCTCGACGCGCCGGACCTCCTCCTCGAGCTTGGCGATGGCCTTCTCGATGGCCGCGCGGGCCTTCATCTCGGCGATGAGGTTGTCCGCGTTCTCGACGTCGAGCCAGAGCGTCTCGACCTCCTCGGCCATCCCCTCGAGGAGCTCGACGATCTGGATCTGATCCTCGATCGTCAGAACCTCGACGCCCTCGATCATCTTCGGGACGCGGGGGTCGACCCAGGGGTCGCGCCGGCCGCGGGGACCGCGGTACTCGTAGACCGGCACGCGCAGCTCCTGACCCCGGCGGCTGATGTCCGCGAGGAGGAGATTGCGCTTGCGGTCGTAGTTGTCGATCCTGACCTCGTCGCCGCCGCCCTTCGGCTTGTACACGTACGTCTCGAGCTTGAGCGAGACGTTGTGCACCGGCTCGCCGCCGCGCTCGAGCTGGTTGCGCTTGGCCGCGCTCAGCTTGAAGGCGGTCACGCTCATGAAGCGCGGGTGCGACTCGATGGCGTCCAGGAACGCGAGGAACTGGAAGGCGTCCGTGTCGAAGGTCAGCGTGTAGATGACCTTCTCGAAGTCCGTCTTCTTCTTCGCCCGGGCACGCGCTTCCTGCTTGTCCTCGTTGAGCGAGGTGATCGAGACGCCGGACTGCACCTCGAACTCCTGGATCGTGCGCACGAAGTTCGTGATCTCCTCTTCCTCCGAGAGGATCTCCTTGATCACGGCGTCGGTCTCGCGCTGAACGATCACCTCGCGCTCGAGGTCGGGTGTCGTCATGACCAGCGCCCGGCCGTCGGCGATCTGTCCGCGCAGGCGTTCCGACTCCGCGCGGTTCTGCTCGACCACCTGGTGCTGGAGGAAGATCAGGCCGACCAGTCCGAAGGCGACGAAGAGGCTGCCGACGATGACCAGAACCCACTTGAGGCGACCGCTCATCAGGCTTCCTCCGACTTGGGCGCCTTCGCGCTCTTCGCGGTTGTTTCGGCGTCAGCTTCCGGCTCTTCGTCGTCGATCGAGCCACGCTCTTCGGGCGGAAGCAGCGTCAGCTCGAACGGGAAGCTCCACACCTCGGCGGGGACGAGCTCCTCGTCGTAGGAGGCCTGCGAGCCCTCCACCGACTCCGGCGCGTTGAAGTCCGCCTGGAACGTCGACTCCTGGACGTCGTCGAGGAAGTTCGCCACGTCCGAGAAGCGGTTCGAGCCCGAGTTGCCGGTGGCGCTGAAGGTCCCGTAGGTCCCCTTGCGCTCGTTGATCTCGCAGTCGACGTTGACGCCGTCGAGCCAGACGAGGTACTTCTCCCCGTCGCCGCCCTTGTTGATCACGTCGATGAGCTCGTCGAGCTTGCGCGTCCAGGGAACGCGGTTCTTGGTGACGTCGCCCAGCGTCTTCTCGCGCGACTGGAAGAGCTTGGACTCCTTCTCGAGCGATTCGTGGTAGGCGATCTGCGGGTTGAGGCCCGCCATGGTGTCCTCGAGCACCGCGAGCTCGCTGGACACCTCCGCCGCGACGCCGAAAGCAGTCCACGCCCAGAAGGCGAGAAGCGAGGTGTTGATCGCCACCGAGGCGGCGAGCGCGACCATCATCTTCAGCGGCGTGCGCCGCTTCTGCTGGAATTCCTTGGGGAGTAGGTTGATCAGGATCATGCTGCACGAACCCTCGATGCGAGACCGATCGCGACCGCGAGCGACGACGCGCTAGCCTCCAGCTCCTCGACGTCCACCCGCTCCGGCGAGACGCGCAGCCCCTCGAGGGGGTTCCACGTCCGGACGGAGCGGCCCAGGGTCTGTTCGACGAAGGACACCGCGCCGGGCGCGAGCACTCCGCCGCCGGAGAGCAGCACCTCTTCGACGCGCAGGCCTTCGCGGTTCTCCACGTAGTCGAGCGAGAGGGAGATCTCGCTCGCCAAGTCCTCGAGCACCGGCGAAATCGCCCGCCCGACCTCGGCCTCACGGCCCTCGGCCTCGCGCTTGATCGCCTCGGCCTCGACCGCCTCGACGCCCAGACGCCGCGCGGCGGCCTGGGTCATGTCGGCTCCGCCGATGCCGATCTCGCGGCTGAAGCAGGTCTCGCCGTCGCACATCACGTTGATCGACGTGCGCGTCGCGCCGACGTCGACGAGCGCGATCGCCTGCTCCTCGTCCTCCGCGGCGGCGTTCTCCTCGAGCCCGCAGAGCTCCCACGCGTTCGCCAGCGCGAACACGTCGACGTCGACGGCCACGGGCGTCAGCCCGTGCTCGGCGACCTCGCGCATCTGCTCCTCGATCAGCGAGGTGCGGCAGGCGGCGAGGACGACGCTCATCTGGTCGTTGGCGCCGGTCTCGCCGTCGCTGCTCGACGGCGGCTTGCGCTTCAGGCGCTGGCAGTCGAGCACGACTTCGTCGGAGTCGAACGGCAGGTACTTGTCCGATTCGAACCGGATCGCCTGACGCAGCTCGGCGTCCGACATCTCGACCATCGTGATGTAGCGCACGACGACCGACTGGCCCGACACCGAGGTGACGACGTTGCGGCTCCGGAACTTCCCGCGCTGGAAGACCTGCGCGATCGCCTCGGCCGTCTCCCCACCCGGCGGGATCTCCATGCGGGCGAAGCCCGTGATCACGGGCTCGGGCCCTTCCAATGTGATTTCGACGGCCTTGACGACCTGGCTTCCCAGGTCGAGGCCGACGATGCTCTTGTCTTTGCGGAACACCGTCTTCCCTTCGTGGCTCCCGGTTTGGAATGGGGATGCACACCCGGCTCTCTGCAACGGGAGAAAACCGAGTGGGCGGGGCTTTGCCTGGGGGTCATCGGCCGCCCGAGCCACTTGGGTGGAGCGAAAAAAGTTCGCTCGCCGCCCCCGTGAGGGTTATTCCTCGCCGAATCCGCGCCCGATGAGCGCCACGAGCGCGTCGATCAGGGCGCGCGCGTCCTCGCCGCGGGCGCAGAGCTCCAGCTCCATCCCGAACGCGGCGGTCAGCGTCATCAGCTCGAGGATGCTCTTCCCGTTGACTCGGCGCCCGCCCCCGGCCACCTCGAGCTCGCTCTCGTATTCCAGCGCCGTCGACACGATCGCGTGGCAAGGCCGCGCGTGAAGCCCCTTGGGGTTCACGATGCGAACCGTGCGCCGCAGCTCCAAGGTCGGGACTCCCGCCGCGGCCGGGTCAGACCGCGGACTTTTCCTTGAGGAGCGCGACGAGCTCCGTGCGGTTCGGCACGTTCATCGCGAAGCGGCGGAAGTCTTCGTCGCGGCCCAGGTTCGAGATCCAACGCATCATGTCGAGGTGCCGGTCGGGATCGTGCTGGTCGCCGGCGCGCTCCGGGCGGAGCACCGTGAAGAAAAGATTCACCGTGTCGCCGTCCACCGCCTTCCACTCGACGCCCTCGCGGTGAACGGACAAGCTGACCAGCGCCTGATCTATGCCCTTCAGCATGACGTGCGGGATGGCGACGTTGCGCCCGACGCCCGTCGAGGCCAGCCGCTCGCGCTCGAGCAGGGCCCGGACGGCGGCGTCCTTCAGGGCGCCGTCGAGGAGCTTGGCCTTGACCAGGTTGCCGACCACCTCGGCGAAGACCTCTTCGTAGGTGGATCCCTTGAGGTCGATGCTGCACGCGGCCGGCTTGAACAGCTTCCAGTACTCGTTGGTCTCGGTACGCATGGGCGCGGGGGGCGGCAGCGGGGGGGGCCTGGCCTCTCGTGGGGGCGTCTCGGCGGCGTTTGCCTGACCAGAGGATAGCAAAAAAAAGAACCGGGCCCGAGGGCGCTCGGCCCCCGGCCCGGTCCATGGCCCGCGGAGATGACTTCGAAGCTAGCGGCGTCGGCCACGCCGTCGCGTCTCCTCCTTGAGCTTGTTCTTGTGGCGCTTCAGGACCGAGCCCATCCGCGTGATGGCGTCGTCCAGCGCCGCGGAGATCGAGTCGGCGCTTGCTTCGACGACGAGCGTCACGCCGCGGCGGACGTTGGCCACGAGTTCCACGCAGTGGTCATCGCGTTGGCGTTGCAGGACGGCCCGAAGCGAGACCGTCCCGTCGTAGAACTTGACGAGGTGTTGGAGCTTTTGCGTGACGTGATCCCGGATCTTGGTCGGATATTCGTGGTGCAGGATGGCCACTTCCGTCTTCATCAGTCCTCCAGGATGGAAACTACGACGAGACCCGATTGGGGGGATATCTCTACCTTGTCCCGCGTGTCACAATTGGTCAAGAGGAACTCGCTTCAACGAACCGGCTTCGTTCCCGAAAGGCCCGCAGTGGCGCGCTCCGCGCCGATGAAGCACGGTTCGTCGTACAGCACCGACAGCAGATAGAGCCCCGAAGCGGGCGCCGTCGGTCCAGCGCGCGTGCGGTCGCGCGACGCGAGAATCGCGTCGATCTCCTCGGGGGCGATCTTCCCCCGCCCCACCTCGATCAGCGTTCCGGCGATCGTGCGCATCATGTTATAGAGGAATCCATCCGCGCGCGCGATCAGCGCCAGGACCTCGCGGCGCGCCACGACGCGCAGGGCGGTGAGGTTGCGCACGTTGGACTTGCGCGGCGAGCCGACGTTCGCGAGCGCCGAAAAGTCGTGTTTGCCGAGCATCCGCTCCGCGGCCCCGCGCATCGCTCCCACGTCGAGCGGTTCGCGCACCCAGTGCGCGAGCTCGCGCGCGAAGGGCGGGCGAAAGCGGCCGATCACCACCCGGTACAGGTAGCGCTTGCCCCGCGCGTCGAACTGCGCGTGGAAGTCGTCCCGGCACGTCTCGAGGCAGCGGATCACCGCGCCGTCGGCGAGATGGGCGTTCAGGGCGTGCCAGAGCCGGTTGTCGTCGAGCTCGGTGTCGACGTGGAAGCTCGCGACCTGCCGCAGGGCGTGCACGCCCGTGTCGGTCCGCCCGGCGCCGTGGACGGTGATGCGCTCCCCCACCAGCGAGGCCAAGGCCTCCTCGAGGGCCTCCTGGACCGAGGGGAAACCGTCCTGGCGCTGCCAGCCGAAGAAGCGGGAGCCGTCGTAAGCGAGCTGCACGCGCACGTTGCGCATGCGCGGGATCCTAACCGCTTTCGCCGTAGCGCCGCCGCCGGTAGGAGCTCGGGATCCCGAGCTCGCCCCGGTACTTCGCCACGGTCCGCCGCGCGAGCTTGCAGCCGCGCTCCTTGAGCGCCGCGACGATCTCGTCGTCGGACAGCGGCCGGCGCGGATCCTCGGCGTCCACGACTTCGCGGACGAGGTCGCGCACGTCCTCCCGGGCGGCGTCCCGCACCGAGCCGGCGGACCCCTGGAAGAACCAGCGCAGCGGGAAGATGCCCCAGGGTGTCTGGGCGTACTTCCCGGCCACGGCGCGGCTCACCGTGCTCGTGTGGAGGTCGAGCCATTCCGCGAGCTGGTTCATCCGGAGCGGGAGAAGGTGCCCCGGCCCGCGCTCGAGGAACGCGCGCTGGTGCCCGAAGACCGCGGTCGCGACGCGTTGCAGCGTCTCCCCGCGCTGCGCCACGGCCTGGAGCACCCAGCGGGCCTGGTCGATCCGGCCGCGGAGGTGCCTGCGCACGTCCTTTCCGAGCGCGCGGTTCCGCGACAGCGCGCGCACGTCGGGGTCGACGCGCAGCGGCGGCAGCCCGGACTGGTCCACCTTGACCACGAAGCCGTCCTCGGCCTCCTCGACGACGACGTCGGGGTGGATCGCCGGGGGCGCCTCCCCCACCAGACCGGCCGCCGGACGCAGCTCCAGCTCGCGCAAGCGCTCGAGGAGCCCGTTCAACTGATCCAGGTCGACCCCGATCGCCTTCGCCACCGCGGGCAGCTTGTTGCGCGCGATCTCCTCGAGGAAGTCCTCGAGCAGCCGGCAGAGCAGCGCGTAGTCCGGGTCCTTCGGGTCGAGCTGGAGCAGGAGCGCCTCGATCGCGTTGCGCCCGCCGATTCCGCGCGGCTCCATGCGCTGGACGATCGCGATCGCGCGGCCGAGCATCCCCGCGTCGCCCTCGACGCCCCGGTCGGCGGCCAGCGCGAGGAGCGTCTCGTCGGGAACCGAGAGGTACCCGTTCTCGTCGAGCGACGAGACGACGAGCCGCACCCACGGCAGGAGGTCGGGCTCGACCTCCATCATGCCGAGCTGCTCCTCGACCACCTCGCCGAGGCTCGCCGCCCGGTCGGGCTGGTTGCGCAGCCACTCGTCGTGGCGCTCGGAGTCGTCGCGCGTTCCGCGGCGGGCGACGGGGTCGGTCCAGCCCTCCTCGTCGAGCGCCAGCGCCTCGTTCTCCTCGAAGGCCTCGAGCAGATAGCCGGTGAGCTCCACGGCGGGAAGCTGCAGGACTTCCACCGCCTGGAGCATGCGCGGGAGGAGCAGCATCTCCTGCCGCTGCGACTGGCGGAGGCTTTGCGAGAACCCGGGGGGCATGTACGCGGGTTCATCGACCGGGCGCGGGATCCGGTTGAGGACGGCGTGGGCGGGGGGAAGGTTCTTCCCTACCCGTCTCGCAGGAGCACCCGTCCCTCGAGCGCGTCCTCCAGAACGCCCTTGTGCAGGTACTCGATCGCGCTGCCCGCCGGCAGCCCTCGGGCGAGGCGCGTCACTTTCACCTTCAACCCCGCGGAGTCCAGCGCCTCCAGTACGTAGAGCGCCGTCGCCTCGCCCTCGGCGTCCGGGTCCGTGCCGAGCACCACCTCGCTCACGCCACCCTTTCGGACGCGCTCGAGGAGCCCGCCGACGGTCAGGTGGCGCTCGTCGGTTCCATCGGAGGGGTTGAGCGCGCCGAGCAGCACGTGGTAGCGCCCGGCCCACGCCCCGGCGCGCTCGAGCGCCTCGACGTCGCGCGGCTCCTCGACCACGAGGATGCGGTCGGGCTCGCGCGCCTCGTCCCCGCAGAGCGCGCACGGATCGGTCTCCGCCACGTTGAAGCAGGTCCGGCAGCGGCGCGTCTTGGCCGCGGCCTCCTCGATCGCCCGGGAGAGGCCGCGCGACTCGGGATCGCGCAGCACGTGGAACGCCAGGCGCTCCGCCGTGCGGCGCCCGACCCCGGGAAAGCGCTCGAAGGCCGCGATCAGGCGCTCCAGCGGGGCGGGGTAGGCCATGCGCGTCCGGTCGCCGGGCGGCGGCTAGAAGAGCCCCGGCAGGTTCATGCCCCCGGTCACCTTGGCCATCTTCTCGTTGGAGAGCACCTCGGCCTTCCGCAACCCGTCGCGCAGGGCGGTGAGGACCAGGTCCTGGATCATGTCCCGGTCGCCGGTGCGGAGCACCTCGGGCGAGATCTCCACGCGCGTGACCTCCTGGCGGTCGGCGGTGAGCTCCACGCTGACGACGCCGCCGCCGGCGGTGCCCTCGACGGTCTGATTGTGCAGCTCCTCGCGCACCCGGTCCAGCTCGCGCTGCATCTCCTGCGCCTGGCGCAGGAGGTTGCCCATGTCTCCGAGCGATCCGCTCATGGAAGATCCTCGACCACGCCCCCGAAGAGGTCGGCCACCTCGGCCGTGAACTCGTCCTTCGGACGGGGCGTCTCCCCCGGCGGCGTCGCCGCGGGCCCGTCCGTCTTCTCCCCCTCGTCCAGTCTAAACGGAGCCAGCTCGATCGGACGCCCGGCCACCTCCGCCAGAACGCGCGCGCAGGCCGACTGGTTGCGCTTGGCGGTCACGATCTCGCGTTCGGAGGGACCGAGCCGCTCGCAGCGGATCTCGGCCCGGTCGCCGTCGATCGTCAAGTGCCCGTGCCGGCGCAGGAGCTGCGCGAGGCCGCCGTGCGCCTCCGCGAGCTTCTCGAGGAAGGCGTTCCAGATCTCCCGCGGCGAGAGCGGACGCCGATCCGGCGACGCCGCGGGCGCGGCCTCCGGCCGGGGGATCTCCCGCTGCGCGGGCGGAGCCGCCTGCGAGCTCGGAGCCGCGGAGGCCGCGGCGTCCGAGGAACCGCCGCCGGCGTCGAGCGCCTCGACGCGCGCGGCCAGCTCCTCGACCGGCACCGTGGTCTCGGGGCGCGCCAGGTCGAGCAGCGTCAGCTCGAGCACGATCCGCTCCTGTCCGGGGAAGGTGCGCATACGCTCGCGCGCGTGCAGGAGCTCCTGCATCCAGAGCTCGACGCGCGGGCCGTCGAGCCGCTTTGCGCGCTCGAGGACGGGCGCGCGCTCCTCCTCGCCGGCGGGGAGCAGCGGCGAGTCCGTTCCGCAGTAGGCCGCGAGGAGGCTCAGCCGCAGGTGGCCGAGCAGACCGGCGACGAGCTCGGATTCGCCGCCCTCGTGGTCGGGCAGGGCGCGCAGGACGCCGGCCTTGTCGCCGGCCTCCACCATCGCGAGCAGGTCCTCCAGCTCGCGCGCTCCGGTGTGGCCGCCCAGCCGGCGCAGGTCGTCGAGCGTCGGCTCGCCGCCGGCGAGGGCGAGCAGCTTGTCGGCGAGCGACAGCGCGTCGCGCATGCCGCCCCGGGCGCCGCGCGCGATCTCCTGGACGACGCCGGGACCCGGCTTGACGTTCTCCTTGTCGAAGATCGCTTCGAGCCGCGCGGCGATCGCGGACTCGGCGAGGGGCGCGAGCTTCAGCACCTGACAGCGCGACACCACGGTAGCGATGACCTTGTGCAGCTCGGTCGTCGCGAAGAGGAAGCAGACGTGGGGCGGCGGCTCCTCGAGCGTCTTCAACAGCGCGTTGAAGGCCGCCTTCGAGAGCATGTGCACCTCGTCGATGATGTAGACCTTCGTGCGCGCGCGCATCGGGGCATAGGCCGCCTGCTCGCGCAGCTCGCGGATGTGGTCGACGCCGGTGTGGGTCGCCGCGTCGATCTCGATCAGGTCGGGGTCGCTGCCGTCCTCGATGCCCAGGCAGTGCTCGCACTCGCCGCAGGGGTCGGCCGTCGGCCCCCGGACGCAGTTGAGGCAGCGAGCGAGGATGCGGGCGGTGGTCGTCTTCCCGGTGCCGCGCGGCCCGGAGAAGAGGTAGGCGTGGCCGATGCGCCCCTCCTCGATGGCGCCGACCAGGACCCGGGTGACCACCTCCTGTCCGATGACGTCGGCGAAC
>JANQEJ010000161.1 GCA_028278425.1 Planctomycetota bacterium
ACGATCCCAGGACGACGAGGACGACCCCCTCCAACGGGTGGAGGAACGCGAGGCAGAGCAGCCCCGCTGCGATCGTCAGGAGCGGGAGCACGCGCACGCGCCGTCCCGCCGCTCGCCGCCGGCCGTAGAGGAGGTGCGCCGCCGCCGGAATGATCGTCAGCGCGACGACGACCGAAGCGACGAGCGCAAAGGTCTTGGTGAACGCGAGCGGCCGGAACAGCTTGCCCTCCGCCGCGGTCATGCTGAAGACCGGCAGGAAGCTGATCACCGTCGTGGAGACGGCCGTGAGCACGGCGCCGCCGACCTCCGTCGTGGCGCGGTAGACGACCTCCAACCGGCTCTCGTCCTCCTCGGCGCTCTCCAGGTGCCGGAAGATGTTCTCGGAGAGGACGATCCCCATGTCCACCATGGTCCCGATCGCGATCGCGATGCCCGAGAGCGCGACGACGTTGGCGTCGACGCCGAAGAGCGACATCGCGATGAAGCACATCAGCACCGCCAGGGGGAGCAGCGCGCTGATGAGCAGCGAGCTCCGCAAGTGCAGGACCATCACGACGACGACGATGATCGTGACGAGGATCTCTTCGGTCAGCGCGGAGGAGAGCGTGCCGAGGGTCTCCTGGATGAGGCCGCTCCGGTCGTAGAAGGGCACGACGGTGAGCTGGCTGACGGTGACCCACTCGGGCCACTGGGAGCGCTCGTTCGACCGCAGCCACGCGAGCCACGCGTCCTCGTCCAGCGCCCAACCCTCGCCCGCGAACGCATCGAAGCCCCGGCGCGTGGCGAACGCCTCGACGGCGGCGCGGTCGACCTGCGCGCGGTCGATCACGGGCCGCGCCGGGAGGCCGGGCTCGATCTCGGCGATCTTGTCCTTGACGTTCCGGATCGCCTCCAGCGGGTTGAACCCGTACCGGACGACCGCGACGCCCCCGACCGCCTCCGCCCCCTCCTTGTCGAGCGCGCCGCGCCGCAGCGCGGGGCCGAGCGAGACGTGCGCGACGTCCTTCACGTAGATCGGGACGTTGTCGGTGACCTTGACGACGGTCCGCTCGACGTCCTCGAGCTCCTCGATGAAGCCGAGGCCCCGGATCACGTACTCGACGCGGTTCACCTCGATCGTCCGCGCGCCGACGTCGGCGTTGGACATCTTCACGGCGCGGAACACGTCGTCGAGGCCGACGCCGTGGGCGCGCATCGCGTCCGGTTCGACGTCGATCTGGTACTCCTGGACGAAGCCGCCGACCGAAGCGACTTCGCTGATGCCCTCGGCGGCGAGCAGGGCGTAGCGGACGTACCAGTCCTGCACGCTGCGCAGCTCGTGGAGGTCCCAGCCGCCGGCGGGCAGCCCGTCGGGGTCGCGGCCCTCCAGCGTGTACCAGAAGACCTGGCCCAGCGGTGTGGCGTCGGGGCCGAGCGCCGGCCGGACGCCCTCGGGCAGCGTGTTCGGCGGCAGGCTCGAGAGCTTCTCCAGCACTCGGCTTCGCGACCAGTAGAACTCGGCGTCTTCCTCGAAGATGACGTAGACGCTCGAGAAGCCGAAGAAGGAGAAGCTGCGCACCGTGCGGACGCCCGGCACGCCGAGCAGCGACACCGTCAACGGGTACGTGATCTGGTCCTCGACGTCCTGCGGCGAGCGGCCGGGCCACTCGGTGAAGACGATCTGCTGGTTCTCGCCGATGTCGGGGATGGCGTCGACGGCCACGGGGTCGCGCGGCAGGTTCCCGAGCTCCCAGTCGAACGGCGCGACGCGGATGCCCCAGCCGACCGTGAAGAGGATGAGCAGCAGCACGATCAGCTTCTGCTCGAGGCAGAAGCGGATGATGCGGTCGAGCGGGGAGCGAGCGGGACCTTCAGCGTCCATCGACGCTCCCCTCGATCACGCCGACGACCGAGCCGCAACGCGGCATGCCGCCGCCGAAGTAGGGGTTGGAGACTTCCCGGCCCGTCTGGAGCCATGCCGCCCCGCCCCCGTCGAACGCCATCGGGCAGTGGACGCGATACGCGGGCTCGACCAGCGGGTCGGGGTAGTCCTGCAGCGTGCGGTCGAGCTCGTCGGACAGCTCCTCGAACGCGACCTGCAGCTCCTCGAGCTCGAACGCGCCCGGCAACCTTCGGGCGACGCGCGCGAGCTCGGGGGCGTGCTCGGACCACGCTTCCGGCGCCGCGAGCTCGGCGAGGCGCGCCGTGGTGGCGCGCGCCGCGGTCGCGTCGCCGGTCGACAGCGCGGCATGGAGCTCCCCGTAGGACTCCCAGAGGCCGGTCAGCCGCTCGGCGAGCTCCGCGGGCAGCCGGTCGCGCTCTCTGGGAGCTGCGGCGGGTGGCGTCGTGCCCAGCCGCCCGCGCATCCAGTGCAGCGTCGCGGTCGTTCCCTCGAAGACGCGGTGGGCGTCGGCGAGATCGCCCGCGCCCTCGCCCTCGACGGCGTCGTTCGCCAGCCGCATCGCCGCCTCCGACCACGCGGCGCGCGCGGGCGCCGGG
>JANQEJ010000218.1 GCA_028278425.1 Planctomycetota bacterium
AGGTGAGGTCGATGGTGCAGAAAGGATTCCCGGCTCCGCAGGTCGAATTGTCACGCGAGGAGCGCGATGCCTTGGAGCGATGGGCAAGGCGCCCGAAGACGTCCCAAGCTCTCGCGTTGAGAGCTCGGATCGTCTTGACGGCCGAGGGTGGCGACACGAATGTCGCGATCGCCAGGTCCCTTGGAGTAGCGCGAGAAACGGTCGGCAAGTGGCGGTCTAGATTCGTGGAGCATCGCCTGGATGGCCTTCTCGATGAGCCCAGGGTTGGCACGCCTCGTACGGTCAGCGACGAGCAAGTTGAGCTGGTTGTCACCCGGACGCTCGAGTCGGTCCCCGATGACGCTACGCACTGGAGCACGCGGAGCATGGCTTCAGAGACTGGCTTGAGCCAAAGCGCCGTGGCCAGGATCTGGCGGGCCTTCGGACTGCAACCGCATCGTTCCGAAACGTTCAAGCTCTCGAAGGACCCCCAGTTTGTGGAGAAGGTCCGAGACATAGTTGGTCTGTATCTGAATCCCCCGGATAGAGCCTTAGTTCTGTGCGTAGACGAGAAGTCGCAGATCCAGGCGCTGGACAGAACGCAACCGGTCTTGCCGATGCAACCTGGGCAAGCGGAGCGCCGAAGCCACGACTACGTTCGCCACGGCACCACAACGCTGTTCGCCGCTCTCGACACTGCGACGGGTGAGGTCATCGGACAGTGCCACAGGCGTCATCGAGCTGTGGAGTTCAAGAAGTTCCTTCGACGCATCGAGGATGAGGTTCCGGACGATCTCGACGTTCACCTCGTCCTCGACAACGCCTCCACGCACAAGACCCCTTCGGTTCGGCGCTGGTTCCTGAAGCGACCCAAATTCCACGTCCACTTCACTCCGACGAGTGCTTCCTGGCTTAACCAGGTCGAGAGGTGGTTCGCAGCGCTCACGGAGAAGCAACTGCGCAGGGGAGTCCACCGCAGCACTCGCCAGCTGGAGAAGGCTATCCGGTCGTACTTGGACGACTACAATCGGGACCCGCGGCCGTTCACCTGGCACAAGAGCCCTGACGAGATCCTCTCCGCCGTGCGCCGCTTCTGCGAACGAACTTCTGACTCAGGACACTAGAAGGTCCGCACCTCGTACGCCTGCGTCAGCAGGAAGTCGAACCCCGGTACCCCACAGCGCCCGAGCGGCGGAGCGGGATCGAGGATCACCGCCTGCGTGGTGAAGTTGATGCCGGGTGGGATGGCGATCACCACGTTGCAGATGCCGCAGCCCGTCGCCGGGTCCGGGACCGTCACCCCGCAGGGGAACTGGAGCAGGTTGGGGCAGATGTCCAACGACTGGTTCGTAGTCCCTCCGCAGGCCGTGAAGGGTATCGGGCACCCCGAGGGCGGCAGGCAGATCAACCCTGGGCAACACGGGGTCACCAGGCTGACGAGCAGGATGACGGGCACCCCCGGGTTGCGGGTGATCACCGTGAACCGGCTCGGACCGCCGGGGAAGACCAGCGGGGGCGGGCACGAGGTCGAGCCCGGCACGAGCCCGTTGATCGTGTAGTCGTTCGCGCAGAACGCTCCGGTCGTCTGCGCGCGGGAAGGCAAGGCGAGGAGCAGGAGCATCGCTCCCGCGAGAGCAAGGGCACGCATGATGGTCTCCCTTCGGGAAGCCGCCTGTCTGCGGCGGACAAGTTGCCGCAACTCAGGCTGGGATCATCATAGGTCATCCCGAGAAACGGCCCGGCGATTCTCGCGCTTTCCCGAAGCGACCAAGGAGGCGCCCGTGGGGACGCCTCCTCGTCGGAGCGGACGATCGCGCGCGCGGCTACTGGAAGAACCCGATCTCGACGGCGTTCGACAGGTTGAAGAACGCACCGCCCGCGTCCGGGTCCCGGAACCAGAACTGGAAGCTCCACTTGCTGAACGGGAGGATCGTGCCCGGTGCCGAGGGAGGCATCGTCAGGTCCATCGTGTAGCGCACCGTCCCCAGCGAGGTGGGTACGACGTCCTCGCGGAAGAGCCCGATCCCCATCGAATCGATCAGGAGGAACCCGTTTCCGAACGGCGTCCCAGGGAGCGGCAGCAGGCCCGGCCCGTAGAACACGATCCCCGTCTGCCCGGTGGGCAACCCGGTGACCACGAGGGTGAGCTCGTTCGCGTTGACGCTCTGCGACCCGGTGGCCTCGATGGTCGCCGGGACGCCGGTCGAGTTCACCGTGGCCGTTCCGTAGCTGATTCCGAAGCGGTAGAGGCCGGAGTACTTCCGCACGCTCCCGTCGTCGGTGGCGACGTTGTCCTCGAACGGCGCGCCGATGACGACGTCCGGCACGCCGTCCAGGTCCATGTCCTGGCCGCCGGCCACGGCCGTGCCGAAGGCGTCCCCGGTCACGGACGAGTTCTCGAAGTACTGCTTCAGAACGGCGCCGCTTTCACCGGAGATCAGGCGGGCGACACCGTTGTCGATGACGTCGACGTTGACGGGCCAGTTGCCGAAGGTCGTCGCATCGGGGTCCCACGTGTTGCCGGCGGGCGCGCCCACCAGAAGATCGTTCACCGCGTCGCCGTTGAGGTCGCCCACGTTGGCGAGCGAGTACCCGAAGTTCTCGCCGTCCGAGGACAGGCCCGTGGGGACGTAGAGATCGTCGCCGTAGCGCTTGTAGAGAGTGGACGCGCCCGCACCGGTGGCGATGTGACTGCCCAGGAGGATGGTCACCGATCCGCTGTGGAACGTCTGGGTGGGATTGCGGTCCTCGGGAGCTCCCACGGCGAGCTCGCTCAAACCGTCCCCGTCGAGGTCGCCCATGTCCGCCAGGGCCTGGCCGAAGCCCGCGCCGGGGACGGCTCCGCCGTACATCCGGAGCAGGGTCCCGGAGGCGCCGTCGTAGATGCGGACGCGCCCCCTGTCGGAGCCACCGCCGAAGTTCTCGTCGGGAGCGCCGACCACGAACTCGTCGATGCCGTCCCCCGTCACGTCGGTCAGGCCGCTCACCGCCTGTCCGTAGCGCGAGTCCTGGCCGGCCGGACCGTCGATGGCGTAGAGCAGCGTGAGCGTCGTGGTGCCCGCGACGACCGGGCCCGGCGAATACACTTCGGCATAACCGATGTTGTTGTTGGGAGCCCCCGTCGAGTTTCCGGTGGGGGCGCCGACGATGAACTCCGGCCGGCCGTCGCCGTTGAGATCTCCGAGCGCGGAGAGAGCGCCGCCGAACTCGTCCCCGTCGTTGCCGGGAAAGGCCGTCCCCTTGCTGACGATCCCGGCGGCGGGCGTCGCGCCCGCGCCCGCGCAACCCGCGGCACCGCCCCCCACGGTTCCGCCGAGGTAGAGGCGCACGGTGCCGTTCAAGTCGAGCGATCCGACGCTGGTGTCGTGCCCGGGCGATCCGATCAGGATCTCTCCGACGCCGTCGCCATCGATGTCGGGGAGGCTGGCTCCGGCGGTGCCCATCGCCTCGAAGGCGAGCGGGCCGTAGAAGATCGTGATGCAGGAACCGTCGCCGTCCCGCACCATGGACGACCCGCCTCCGGTGATGAACGCCGCGCCGAGGTCGCCCGGCTCTCCGATCAGGACGTCGGACGTTCCGTTGCCGTTGTAGTCGCCGATCATCGCGAGGCTGAAGCCGTGACGGCTGAAGGGCAGGGAGCCGATGGTCTCCCAGTCCGGCGCCTGCGCGTGGACGGCCGCGAAGAGGAAGGGCGTCGCGACCACCCCGAAGGCGACGTGGATGGGTTTGCACATGGGTCTGTTCCTTTGGATTGGGTTCCTGCGAGACGGGGCGACGAGCCGCCCCGTTTCGGACCTCTTGGCGTTTCGAAGCGCGTCGCCGGTTCTCGGATCTCAAGGACTGAGACTGGCGCCGGCGCGCGACCTAGAATCTCCGGCGGTCTCTTTTTGCGCCTTTGCAGAACTCCTCCCACACGGACGAACGCCACCTCTCCGATCCCGAGCGGTTGCGCGAAGACCTCGAGCTCGCGCGCGGCGTTCTCGGCAAACAGGAGGCTGCGATCGAGCGATTCGCGGAGAGGTCGAAGTGCATTCCCAGGATCCTGGCGACGCAGAACGCCAGGCTGGGACGCCCGCTGAACGAGCACGACATAGCCGACCTCGCGCAGGACACGTTGATCGTCGTCTGGTGCAAGCTCGACGAGTTCGAGGGCCGCGCGGCCCTCGAGAGCTGGGTCTATCGCATCTGCTACCTGGAGCTGATGAACGCCATCCGCAAGAAGAAGCGGCTGCCCCATCTCGTCGAAGAATTGCCGGAGCTCGCGAGCGCCGCCCATCGGGAACGACCCGCGCCGCACGAGTGCGAGGACATCTACCGGGGCTTCGAGATCCTCGAAGCGCAAGAGGTGAACGTCATCCGGCTCAAGCACTTCGACGAGCTCACGTTCGACGAGGTCGCGGCGCGGCTCGAGATCTCCGCCAACACCGCCAAAACGCGCTACTACCGTGGGCTGAGCAAGCTCCACGACTTCCTTCGCAACCGCAACGAAGACGGGAGGGAGAGCCTTGCACGCTAAGGAGCACGAAGCGGTCCTCCAGCAGATCGTCACCGGCGAGCTCGACGCCGCGGAAGGACGCGCGGCCGAGCTTCTGGCCGAATGCGCGACGTGCCGGTCCCGCCTGGAAGAGCTCCGGGCGCTCGCGCAGAACCTCAGCGCCACCTTCCGGGTCGAGCGCGACGCGCTGGCCGAGGCGGCGGGACTGACCGACGCGCCGGGCGAGGCCGCCGTGGCGGCGGCGGTCCGCGCCCGGGGAAAGCGCCGCGTCGCCCGTCGCACGTTCTGGATCGCCGCCGTGGCGGCCGCGGCGGCGGCCGTCCTCGCCGTGGTGGGGGACCGGCTGCTGCGCGGTTCGCGGAGCGGCGTCGAGGAGCTTCCGCACGACCTCATCCTCGACGGCGGCGGCACGCTGACGGTCGAGCGACCGATCGGAACGGTCGACTCGTACCTCCCTTTCCGCTGGACGAGTGACGCGCAACCCGGCTGGTACTATTACGTCGAAGTCCGCGACGACACCGACGAGAGGCGCGACGAGCTGCTCGCCGAAGCGGAACGGTGGAGGACAAACGAGTGGAGCCCGTCCCCCGAGAGAGGAACCTGGCCCGACCGCATCGTCTGGTCGATCACGGTGTACGACTCGACCGGCAACGACGTCGGCTCGCTCGTCGTGCGCGCGCGGTTGGCGTCGGACTGATCGCCTTCCTCGCTTCCTTCGGCGCGCCCGCGTCGCAGGACCGGGACTGGGCGGCCGACCTCGCGGGGATCGAGGCGCGTCTCGCCGACGCCGAGAACGCGGACGAGGGCGAAGAGGCGGTCCAAGATCTGGTTGAGCTTCTCACGGAGATGCTTCCCGTCGCCGAGGAAGAAGCGCCGGCCGTGGACCGGTCGCGGACCTTCCTCGAAGCCGCCGTCGCCCACGCGCGTCTCGGTCGCCAACCTCGGGGCGAGCTCGAGAAGCTGTACACCACGGCGGCGAAGTTCGCCCTCCATTACACGTTGGCGCTCTACGGCGAGGGTCGGTTGCAGGACGGCCTCGCGATCCTCGGTCCCGCGCTCGAGCTTCCGACGCCCTACCGCGCGATGCTCCGCCTGCGGCTGGCGAAGTTCTACCGCCGCCTGACGAACTGGGACGACACGGTCGCCGCGCTCGACGAGATGGAGCGGGACCTGGAGGCGCTGGGGCACGTGCGCTACGAGAAGTTCCGCCGCGACCTCACCGTCAGCCTCGCCGGCGAGCGGGCGCAGGTGTGGCTCGAGCAGGGCGTCATCGACCTCGCGGCGCATCACCTCGACGAGGAGCGCCGCCTGCTTCCGGAGGACGCGAACGACGAGGTCCGCGCGATCCACCGCTTGCACGAGGTCGACTTCTACATGAGCACGGCCGATTTCGAAGCTGCCGCACAGGTGTGCGAGGCCGTGCTGAAGGACCGCTCGACGCTGAGGCCGACGGCGGCGGCGGTGTTCGACTACTCGCTCGGGATCGCGCTCTCCGAGGTCGCGCGCGACGACCCGTCCCGGGCGAGCGAAGGTCGAGCGTTGCTCGAGCAGGCGCTCGATTCCGAAGCGCTCGGCGCGACCGAGAGGTTCCGCGCCGTCCTCGGGCTGGTCGACCTCGCGCTGCGCGTGGACGACGCGGCCCTCGCGAAGGAGCGGATCGCCGAGGCCACGGCCCTCCTGGACGAGCTCCGCGGGGAAGACGTGCAAGGCCTCCTGCTCGAGGACGAGTCGCTCCTGGCGACGTACGCCCTCCGCGCGGCGCGCCGCTACGGGGACGCAGACGAGGTGCAAGCCGCCCACGACGCGCTCCTCGAGGCCTACGACCTGCTCCTGGAACGCTGGGGAGCGACCCGGCTCCGCAAGGGCGGCCTCGGTTTCCTCCAGTTCGGTACGCGGAGGGACGTCGCCGCCGAGCTGATCGACCTCGCCGTGGAATCCGAGGACGGCGCGGAACGCGGCCTCGAGCTCCTGCTCCGCTCGCAGGCGATGGGGACGTTCGCCAGACGCTTCGGTCTCGACGCCCCCGAGCTCGAGACGATCCGCGCGAAGCTGTGCGGGGAGAGGAGCGGATTCCTCGTCTACCTGCCCGCGAAAGAGGGGACGCACGTGATCGCCTTCGACGCGGAGAGCGCGACTCACCGAAAGCTCGCCACGGACCGAACGATCGAGCGCCTCTCAAGGGCCTTCGTCCGCGAGCTTCGCAAGCCGCTTCGAGGATTCCCGGACCGCGCGAGTCGGGATCGCCAGGCGAAGCGCGTCGCGAAGTGCGGCGACGCGTTGGTGGAAGAGCTCCTGCCCGACGGCCTGCGGGAACGCGTGCGCGCCTGGTCCGCCGTCACCGTCGTCGGCGGAGACCTGCTCCACAACGTCCCGTTCGAGTGCCTTCCCTGGGAAGCGGGCGCGCTCTTCGGCGAGGCGCTCGCCGTCGACTCGCTTCCCTCGCTCCCGCTGGGCATGCACCTCGCCGAGCGCGCCGTTCCCGATCCCGAGGGCGGCAGCCGGCTCGCGCTGGTCGCGACGCTCGCTCCGGGCGACGACGCGAGCGGTGAGCCGGTGCTCGCGGACGAGAGCGTCGAGGCGGTGGAGCTCACCGCGGAGCACGCGGAGCGCTGGGCGCGGCACTATCCCGGGGGCTCGGTCGATCTGCTCCTGCACGACGCCGCGACCGTCGACGCCGTTCTCGGCACGGACTTCTCCGCAGTGCCGGCCTCGCACTTCCTCGTTCACGGCCTCTACGAGAGCGATCGCGAGCGCGGTTCGTCGCTGGCGCTGACCGGCGGGCTGCTTCGCTGCGACGACGTCGACGGGATGCGCGCGTCGAGGCTGGTGATCCTGTCGGCGTGCCACGCGGCCCTCGGGCCGAACCGGATCGGCGACGACAGCCTGACGCACATGGGCGGGGCCTTCCTGGTGGCGGGCGCGCGCTGCGTCGTCCTCTCGCGCAGCGAGCTGCAGCTCGGCCCGACCCTCGACCTGATGGACGTCTTTCACCGAGAGCTGGCGGCGGGAGCGTCGCCCGCGGAGGCGATGCGCGCCGCGAGGAAGGCGAACCGGGGAGGGGAGGCGCTGCTCCGCTACCAGCACGGCCAGGTACAGGTCCTCGGGCTAGGCCACGCGCCGGTCTTTCCGCGCTAGGGCCAGACGGACGTCTCGCCGCGGTCTTCGAGGGGAGGCAGGACCGGAGGATCGCTCTCGAAGTCGAAGTCCGGGATGTCCTCGATCAACACGGCGGATCCCAAGGTGATCGCCGACGCGAAGGGATTGATGATTCCCTGGAGCAGGTCGTACCAGGCGATGGGTTCAAGGCCCTCGAGAGCGTCCTGGTAGGACGAGTCCTGATGATCCGTGGAAGTGCGGAGCCTCATCGCGAAGGCGATCGGGGCCAATCGCTCGTGGATGGTCAGGCCGGTGGCCTGCACCAGCCGCATCTGGACGTGGAACAACGGACCCTCGGGTTCCCAGTGGTCACCGGGTTCGTTAATCGGGATGTCCAAGCGATGCTGGCGGTTCCCCATCAGCTCGTCGGTCCAGTGATAGAGCAGGTGGTCCTCGGCGAGACCCGCCATGAAGCCGCCGACCGTGGGCTGCCGCCAGACCACGACGTGGACGTGAGTCCACACGTCCATGTCGATCGGCTCCGGGAGGTTGAGATAGACGTGCAGCGTGCCGACGTCGTCCGGGGAATAGGACATGGCCGCGATCGGCGTCAGGCCCGAGTACAGCGTGTCGAAGGGGTCGCGGAGGATGGTGACGGAACCGGTCTCGTCGATGCCCTGAACCAGGGCCGCACGTCCGTCGGGGTCGCGCCCTCGAAGTGCCGGCAGACCGTTGCTGTTCGGCATGGGGGCGGTCGACGGGTCCACCAGGTCGTACTGGGCGTACGTGACGTCGGGTTGCGAGGTGTCGAAGTGGTCGGCGGGGAAGGGCGAATCATCGCCCTGGTTGAAGAGCACGATCGCCTGGCGGAACGAGCTCTGCACGACCTGGACGTCGACGTAACCGTCGGAATTGAAGTCGCCGGCGACGAGGCCGACGAGGTCGACGTCGTCGAGCGGGAACGTGAGACCCGGCGAGAACTCGAGCACGTCGGCCGCCTCGACGGCGACGGAGCTCAACACCTGCAGCCACCAGCGGTCGTTCGACTGGCCGCGCGTCGCCCAGACGAGAAGGTCTCCGGATCCGCCGTCGTCGGGAACGGTTGCGATCGCGCCGCCCGGGTGGAACGCGGGCAGCGGCGGAATCGTCGATCCGTTCTGAGTGTGGAATTCCAGGCTGCCGTCGTCGAGGAGCGCGGCGAAGTCCTTCGAGCCGTCGGCGTCGAGGTCCAGGATCGCGACGTCCTCGACCAGCCTTGAGCCGAAGAACACCTGCGGGTTGCCGAAGCCGGTGCCGTCATGGGTCATCGCGACGACGCGCGTGCCCAGAGCTCCCGCGACGTCGTCGGCGAGCCCGTCGCCGTCGAGGTCCCCCGACGTGAGGCGCGACACGCCGGACCAGAGCGGGGACACCGGCTTCGCCGTGAACCCGCCTCCGCCGGTGTCATAGCTCCACAGACGCAGGCCGTTCGCCGGGTCGACGGTTGCGAGCCCGTCCGCCGAATCGCTGCCGACGCCTTCGATCCGCGCCAGGTCCGCAACCCCCGTCGTGTCGTCGTCGACCCTCAGGACGGCCGCCATGCTCGCCGTCGACGGCAGCACGAAGACCCGGCCGTCGCGGATGCCGGCCGTATCGAGGCCCGGGATGGCGGTGAAGTCGCCGTGAACGAAGCGCTCGAAGGACCCGCCGGAGCCCCAGACGTCGCCGCTCGGCCAGTCGATGGAAAGCGCCGAGATCAGGCTGTAGTCGACCGGATCCTCGGCGGAGATGGTCAGTGCCGCAGCGCAGGCGGCGGCGATGGGTAGGGTGCGCAAACTTCTTTGTCCCACGATGTTTCCTCACGTTGTGGGCCTCGAGCGATGGCAGCGGCCGAGCTCGACCCCCTTCTTGATGGTAGCGGGAGGTAGCGGACCCGGTTGGGGCGTTGCCCTTCCGGCGTCGACCTGACGCGTTGTGGCCGTCGCGCACGGTTCTCGAAACCCGGATATTCTCGTCGGCGCAAGTAGTCGCCGCGCTCTCCCTGGTTCCGCCGGACCGTGGCGGCAACACGGCGAAGCCGGGTCCGAGTATCCTGGCTCGAGCTCGCGGGCCTGCCTGTGGCTCGCACGTCCTTCCACACCAGAGAGAGGAACCCCGATGAGCTTCACGAGTTTTGCGCGAGCCGCGCTGCCGTTCGGCGTCGTCGCGGCGCTGCTCGCGCCCGCCGCGGCTCAGACCCTCGTCACCATCGACCCCTCACCGTTCATCGACGGGACCGACATCAGCAACGCCTTCCCGGGGGCGGTCCTCTCCGCGCAGGGGAGCGATCCGGTCTCCGGGGCGGTCATCAAGCGGACCGCGACGACCGGCCTTGCCGTGCCGACCGCCGTTCTCGGGCACGACGGCTCCTTTCCGGAGTTTTGGTTCGACCTGTCCGGCAGCGTCGGGACCGCGATCCTGCGCATCGACTTCCCCGATCCCGCCGACGTCGTCAGCATCGACTTCCTGATGAACAACGGCTCCGATCCGACGATCCTGCAGGCCTTCAACTCCAGCGACGTGCTCCTCGCCACGGCCACCACGCCCGGCACGAGCGGTGCCGGCAGCATCGAGACGGCCACGATCGATCGCGGGGGCTTGTTCGACGTCGCCTACGTCCTGGCGACCGCGCAGTCCGGCGACGACGTGTACATCCAAGGCGGCAACGCAACCGTGCTGGCGCCGGAGTGTTTCCTGCTCGTCGGTCTCACGGCGACGGCGGTTCCCATCCCGTGGGGCGACGGAACGGACGCCCTGTACCTGGTGCCGCTGGCCCTGTTCCCCGTGGCGCTCGACGACATCCCGGTCTTCCCGATCCCGAACGATCCGGCCCTGGAGGGAATCCACGTCTATGGCCAGGTCTACATGTCGAACGCGATCGACTTCCCCGGCGATCCCATCAAGGTCTCGAACGCCGTGGACGCGGTGTTGAACGGTGGCCAGACCGCGTACGGAACGGCCACAGGCATGCAGCTCTGGCTGAACCAGCCGCCGGTGCTGGGCGGCGTGCTGGAGTTCGCCTTCTCGATCGACGGCTTCTAGCGGCGGGGCTCGGCCTCGCCCGGCGGCGAGGTCGGCCCGCTATCAGCCGGTCAGCGTTCGCTCAGAACGTGCCGAAGGTGATGTCCAGGGCGTTGGTGAGCGCCGAGCCACCCACGCCGTCGAGCGACACTCCCTGCGAACAGAGCATGGCTCCGGGGAGCGTGCAGCTCGGCGGGATCGGGATAATGAAGGGGACGCCGGGACCCGAGGTGATGCGGATCGGCGGCGTCGAGACGTCGCAGAGAAGGGTGCCGCTCGCCGTGGGAATGTTCACCGCGATGCCCGAGATGATGAGGATGTCCAGCACCGACTGCGGGTAGAAGGTCGTGTGGTCGATGACCGGATCCCAGACAACGCCGACCACGGGGCCGTTCGTCTGGCCCGGCAGCAGAGCGTTGGGGTTCGGCGGCGTTCCGAGGCGAACGACCTCGGCGGAGGGAACGATCTGCGAGCAGATCTTCTCGAGCACGTAGGCCGCGCCGGAGTTGCCGGCGCTGTTGTCGGTTTCGTCGCCGTTGACGCCGGTGGCGTTGCTGTCCTCGCGGATGGCTCCGACGAGCAAGGTGTCGCCGGACATCGAGACCGAATAGCCGAACCAGTCGCCCTGACCCGTGTTGGAGGCCTTGACGTACGCCTGCTGGGCCCAGGTCGTTCCGAGCCGCACGAACGCGTAGACGGCTCCAGAGTCGCCCGACGTGTTGTCGTTGTCTTCGCCACCGACGCCGGTGGCGCCGCCGTCCTCGGTATTCGCCGAAACCACCACCGTATCGCCGTCCACCGCCGCCGATAGGCCGAACCGGTCGCCGATGTCGGTGTTGGAGGCCTTGAGATAGGCCTGCTGGCTCCATGTCGTCCCGCTCCGCGTGAACACGTACGCGGCGCCGGCGGCGATGAAGCTGTTGTCGCTCTCGTTTCCGCCCACGCCGGTAGCGCTGCTCTCCTCGAAGATCGCGCCGACGACCAGAGTGTCGTCATCCAACCCGACGGAGAAACCGAACTTGTCGTTGGCGTCCGTGTTGGACGCCTTGACGTAGGCTTGCTGGCTCCACGTCGTCCCGCTCCGCGTGAACACGTACGTCGCGCCGGCCAGCGGAGCGCTGTTGTCGCTCTCGTCGCCGCCGACGCCCGTGGCGCTGCTCTTCTCCTGTTGCGCGCCGATGGCCATCGTGTCGCCGTCGATCGAGATCGCGGTGCCGAAGATGTCCCCCGGGTCGGTGTTGGAGGCCTTGACGTAGGCCTGCTGGCTCCACGTCGTGCCGCTCCGCGTGAACACGTACGCCGCTCCCGCAAAGGAGGCGCCGTTGCCCTGGCTGCCGTTGATGCCCGTGGCGGAGCTGTCCTCACCGCGCGCTCCGACGACCACGGTGTCGTTCGACACCGACACGGCATAGCCGAACTCGTCGTCCGTCTGGGTGTTGGAGGCCTTGAGATAGGCCTGCTGGCTCCAGGTCGTTCCGCTCCGCGTGAACACGTACGCGGCGCCGGAGTCCGTGGCGCTGTTGTCGCTCTGGTTGCCGCCGACGCCCGTCGCGCTGCTGTCCTCGAGGTGCGCCCCGACCACGACGGTGTCGCCCGAAACGTCGACGGACCAGCCGAAGGCGTCGCCCGCATCGGTGTTGGAGGCCTTGAGGTAGGCCTGCTGGCTCCACGTCGTGCCGCTGCGCACGAACACGTACACGGCGCCGGCATCGGCCGCGCTGTTGTCGGCCTCGTTGCCGCCGACGCCCGTGGCGTTGCTGTCCTCGGCCCAGGCGCCGACCACGGCCGTGTCGCCGTCCACGGCGACCATGCGGCCGAACTCGTCGCCCGCGTCCGTGTTGGAGGCCTTGAGATAGGCCTGCTGCGCGAGCGGATCGATCGTCACGGGGTAGCGCGCCCCGCGCTCGTCGACGCTCAAGAGCAGACCGCCCGACGTCGCCTCGAGACGCGCGGGCAGGGTAGCCCCGTCCGCGTCGAACACCGTCAGGCCGGAGTACGTGAGCACCTTCGCGCCCCCGCCGTCGACGAAATCGACGCCGAGCCCGTCCCGCTGCGCCACGGGTTGCAGCCCGCCGCGCACCGCGATGTGGAACGCGAGCCTGCCCGAGCCCCGCGCCGGACGCTCGCGCACGGTGAAGCCGTGCTCCAGGCCGCGCGCGTCGTTGACGTACCATTCCCGCAGCGCCGCGTCCCAGTCGTAGTGGACGCGCGAGCCGTCGACGCTCACCTCGGCCCGGCCCGCGACGGCGCGCTCGTGCCCGGCGAAACCGTAACGCTCGAGCTCGAGCCCCCACGTCCAACCGCCCGCGTCGGGCCGCGTCGTCGACCCGCGGCCGTCGAAGAGCGTCCGCCACCGCTGGCCGGGATTGGCCGCGCGGTAGCCCTCCGGCACCGGAGCGGCCGCGTGCCGGGCCGCGTCGTACGCGTCCCGGAGGGCCGACCAGGCCGGGCCGGACAAGCCCTCGCTCGCCTCGGACGCGACCGGCGACTGGGCCGAGCCGGCGGGCGCCGACAAGACGGCGAACGCGAGCGCGGGACGTAGAGCTTTCCACAGATTGACGATGCATCGATGCATGACTGCCACCTTCCCCTTGGCACAAGCGTGTGATCCCGCGCGGAGCGGGTACGACAACCGGCGAGGCCTGCCCCCGCCGGAACAGGCTGAGTCTAGCGCCGGTTCCGAATCGCGCTGGGAGAACCGACGCCGACGGCGCTCGCGGTTTTTCCGTTCGCTGCGCGGCGGCCGCGCTTTCCCCGGGACGGAGGTAGCGAGCCATGCAACAGCACAACCGCCAGGCGCGAAGCCTGCGTCTCCCCGCGACCAAGACGCCATCCCGGAAGGCGGCCCCGCCGCCCGACCGCGTGGAGGAAGCCGACGGCTGGCCCGCGCCGGTCGTCGGTACGCTCCATGCCTTCCTCTACTGCCTGCCGATGCTGGCCGTGATCGGCGTCGTGCGGGAGAATCTGCCGGGCTCGACCCGCGCCGGGACCTCCGGACCCGCGGCCGTCGCCGCCGCAGAGCCGACGGACCTGCCCTGGTGTCCCGTCTTCCGCGAGCGCTCCCGATGAACGAAGCAAGGTCCCCCGACAGCCTGGCCGCCGACGTGCTGCGGTTCGCGCGCGCGAAGCTGGGGCCCGGGGCGGAAGCGATGCTCTCCGATCCCGCCGCGCAGGTGCTCGTGCTCTCGCGCATCCGCAGCGGGTTCGATCTCGAGGACGCGGTGCTCGCCGAGGTGCACCGCGCGGCGGCGGACAACCGCCGGCTGGCCGACGAGTTCCTCGCCTACTTCCTGAACGACCTGATGCAGCTTGGACATCGTTTCCGGTCCTCGGCGCTCGAGCGCTTCCTCGACACCGGCGATCTGGTGCAGTCCGTCGTGGGGGATCTCTGGCCGAACCTGCAGTCGGTCCGCTTCGAGACGCGCGGCCGCTTCCTGTCGTATCTCTCCAAGCGGCTGAACTGGAAGGCGTCCGACCGGGCGCGGCGGCTCACGGCGGGAAACCGCCGCGAGGACCGCAGGGTCGACGTCGAGCCGGGCGATCTGAACCGCGAGTCCGGCGATCCCTCGCCCTCGGTGGCGGCCGCGCGCGAGGAGGAGCGGGAGATGCTCGCCCTGGCGATCCTCCGGCTCCCCGAGCGCGACCGGCGCATCATCACGCTCTTCCTGAAGGGCGCCTCGGTGCAGGACATCGCGGCCGAGGTCGGCCTCTCCTACGACGCGGCCCGGATGGCGCTGCAGCGCGCGATCCGCAAGGCGCGCCAGCGTCCCTGATCCGCCGCCGGGTCTTGCGAAAGGCGCTCGCGGAGTAGAACCTCCGCTGCCATGACCGAGACCGCGCTCCAGGATCGCTACGCCCCCGAGAACCGCTGCTTCGGCTGCGGCCCCGCCAACGAAAAGGGCCTGCGCCTGAAGAGCTTCGTGCAGGGCGACGAGGTCGTCTGCGACTGGACGCCGGAGAAGCACCACGAAGCCTTCGAGGGGATGCTCAACGGCGGGATCTGCGGCGCGCTGCTCGACTGCCACTCGAACTGGACCGCGGCGTGGCACCTGATGAACGCGAACGAGCTCGACGTCCCGCCGTGCACGGTGACCGCGGAGTTCCACGTCAAGCTGCGCCGCCCGACGCCGACCGACGGGCCGGTCCACCTCGTGGCCAGGGTCGTGGAATCGAGCCTGGATCGCGCGGTGATCGAAGCCACCCTCGAGGCGAGGGGGCAGGTGACCTGCACGTGCCGCGGCGTCTTTGTGGCGGTCAAGGAAGGGCATCCGGCGTATCATCGCTGGTAGGTGAGAGCGTCGCCGGCCCCCCGCTCGACACCGGACGCTCGGAGCCAAGGAGGCCCGTCATGCGCATCGCACCCATCTTCGCGTCCCTCCTCGCCGTCCCGCTCTCGCTCGCTACCGCGGCCGCAGGTTCGCAGGAGAGCTCCAACGACATCCCGCTGAACAACAACGGCGACACCGTCAACTTCTTCAGCGATCCCAGCGTCGGGTTCCCGGTCGGCACGGTCCCGCCGGACATCAACGGCGACCTCTTCTGGCGCGTCCTGCCCGGCCCGCAGGTGATGGCCCAGGAGACGGCGGGGGGCTCGGTCATGGAGATCAGGGGCTACTACGAGTCGCTCTTCGACACGTACTGGGGCACGTGCAGCGGCTCGTCGGCGCCCGACTTCTACGACCGCTCCCACGGTCCGGCCCTGCCGTCCACGAGCACGCCGGGCCTCTTCGAGCCCGCGTTCTTCCAGCTCGGCTGGACCAGCGAGGTGCTGATCTCGATCGGCAACTCGGGTTTCGGTCCCGGCCCGTGCTGCTCCTTTCCCTCGTTGTGCTCGCCGCCCGGCGGCACCTGCCCGCCGTCGGGGTTCGTCAACGGCTACCTCGTCGAGATCGAGTTCGTCACCGGGGTGGCTCCGCCGATGCTCGTCCCGGCCGACGGGACCTCCGCGTCGGACTCGGCGGTGGCGTGGTTCGTCCAGGGCGGGATGACCGCGACCGGCGGCGGGTGCGGCCTCGGCGACTACGGGCTCCAGGACGTTCACTCCACCGACGAGACGCAGGCGGACGTGACGGGCACCGGCATCTCGCCGTACTCCGGCTTCCAGCTCGCGGGCTCGGGGCCGATCGCCGACGCGGTGACGTCGATGGCGGAGCCGTACCCGACGTTCCGCGACCCGGTGCTCAACGTCGTCGCCGACACCGGGACGGGTCTCGGCGTCGAGGTCGGCAACAACGGCGGCGGCGCGACGAACGGTCTCAACCTCGCGGTCGGCGCCGGCAACGCGACGCTGGGCGTCGAGCTGCGGAGCATCGCGCACAACCTGACGACGAACTTCGCGATCGTGGGCTCGTCGCTGACGCCGCTCGCGACCGGCGTCCCCGCCTTCGGCACGTCCATCCTGATCCAGCCCGACGCGCTCACGAACGCGACCTCGTCGATCTGGCAGGGCTCGGTCAACGCGACGGTCTTCGTCTTCACCAGCGAGGCGGCCTTCACGGGAGTCCAGCTCCCGGTGCCGGCTTCGTCGGCCGGCTCCACGATCTATTCGCAGGGCCTCGTGTTCGACCTGGCGGCGCTCACCGCCGCCAGCACCAACCGCGTCGCGACGCGCTTGCTGCCTTAGAGCTCGACCGTCAGGCGGCGCGCCGCCGCGTCTTCCTCCACGCGAGCTCCGCGGAAGCTCGACGTCACGCCGTCGGCGGTCAGCTCGAGCTTGCCGTCGCTCTCCTCGACGACGGGCTTCGCGGGAAGGCCGGTCACCAGAACGGTCGAGACGCCCTGGAAGAGCGGGTGGTCGCCCGCCGCGGTGCTCAGCGCGGAGCGGTCGAGCACCTCCAGCGTCCCGCGCCGGTCGCCGAATTTCACCCAGCGGGTGTGAAGCACCTCGCCCCGCCCGACGAGGCTCATGTTCCACGGATCGAAGTTGTTCGGGAAGAGCGGTGCTTTGGTCGAGGCCCGCCACTCGACGCTCCAGCCGTCGGTCTCGAGGAAGGCGCGGCGCCGCGTCTCGCGCTCACGCTCGACGTTGCCGGCGTCGATTTCGGCCTGCCGGCGGATCTCCGCCTCGCGCGGCAGCGTTGCTTTCCGCGGGAACTGGCGGAGCTGGCCGCGCAGGTATTGGTCCAGGGAGAGCACGGCTCCCCGGTCGACGGTGTCCTGCCAGCGGCCGACGCAGTGATCGAGAAGGAACGCCAGCGCGGCGCCCGAGCGGTAGCAGCGCGTGCGCACGTCCTCGGCGGAGAAGCCCTCGGCGGGAAGCTCCAGGTCGCGCCCCGTCTTCCCGATCGAGCGAAACTGGATGTACTGCGCCAGGCCCTCCTTCAGCTCCATGCCGCGCTCGTAGTCGGCGGCGGCCTTCGGCGCCTTGGCGAGCCGCTTCTCGCGATACTTGCACGCCAGGAGCGCGAACGCCTTGCGGTCGGTGCCGTTCTCGGTCTCGAAGGCCATCCGCATGGCTTCCGTCTCGAGCCGCCGGAGCGCCAGGAGCTCTGCGTCCGCGACGGGATAGAGCAGGAGGTCCAGCTCGTTCCCCGTCCAATCCGGATGGTGCTCGCCCTGCCACACGTGAAACGCCTCGTGCAGCGCGAGCGCCGCGAGCTCGTCCGCCGGTCGGTCGCCTTGAACGTCCGCGGTGGCGGTCATCACGCCGGCCAGCTCCGTCGTCGAGTTCGCGCGCGCCTCGGCGTGCCGGCCGTCGAAGCGACGCACGTTATCGTGACCGTCAACCGCTTCGAACTCCGCCGGCGGATTCGGATGGTGGACGAGCCACGTCGCGTCCCCGTCGAAGAGGAGCAACGGCGTCGCGCTCCCGTCGAAGCCGGGCCATACCGGAGCTTTCGCGATCCGGTCGTACGCGCGCACGACGTCGAACACGTCGCCGCCGGCCGCGACGGAGGCGACGATCGTCAGAAGCACTTGCATGCGCACACGTTACCACCCGGCGCAGCCGCCGTGCGCGATCGCACGCCGGGACCGCGCGCCAACGCGCAACGGCGGGCCGCCGCGCCGGCGTCGATAGTTCCCCCCGCCCCGGCGAGCGGCCGTAGCATGGGTGAACCATGAAGAAGCGTATCCCCCTTGCCTTGCTCGCGGTCGCTTGCACGCCCTGCGGCCACGCCTTCGCCCAGGCCACCGAGTTCCGCGCGCTGCGCGAGATGCTCCCGCCGCGCGAGGACGACACGAACGCCATCGCGCTCGAGGACCTCGACGGCGACGGGGATCTCGACATCTACACCGGTTCCGAGAAGCGCTGCCGCGTGTTCCTGTACGAGGACAAGTCGGGCTACGAGGAGCTGCCCGGCGCGATCGCGCTCATCCCCAGCGGTTTCACGCAGGACGTCGCGCTGGCGGATCTCGACGGGGACGGCGATCTCGACGCGTTCCACGCGCAGCAGTTCCTCTTCTCCGGCTCGGTCCACCGCGGAAACGGAACGGGGACGTTCGTCTACGACCCCGCCTCGCTGCCGTCGTTCGTCGGATCCACGATCAACGTCACCGTCGCGGACCCCGACATGGACGGCGACCTCGACGTGGCGGCGTCCATCGACGTCACCGGCGATCTCCTGTTCCTCAATGACGGCGCCGGCTTCTTCACCGACGTTCCCTTCGGGCCGGCGTTCTTCCCCTTCGTGTACGAGATCGCGTTCGGAGACGTGGACACCGACGGGGACCTGGACGCGGTGGTGGCGACGAGCACCAGCGCCGAGCTCCTGCTTCACGACGGGGCGCTGGGCTTCACGCCGGTCCCCGGCGCCTTCGCCGCCGCGGGACCGGAGCCGCGGACGGTGGCGCTGGCCGACCTCGACACGGACGGCGACCTGGACGTGGCCTTCGGCCAGGACGACACGGTGGACGACCTCTTCGGGGGGGACGGCCTCGGCGGTTTCACGCCGGCGCCGGGACTCCCCCCGATCGCCGCCAAGACGAGCGCGCTCATCGCGGTCGACATCGACAACGACCTCGACGTGGATCTCGTCGGCTCGACCGGCCTCGACAGCCAACCCGACCTCCTCTACCGCAACGAGGGCCTCCTCGTGTTCTCCGACAAGTCGTCGCAGCTCAAGACGCCGGGGCGTTGGGGACTCTCGCTCGCGGCCGGCGACCTGGACGCGGACGGCGACGTCGACCTCGTGTTCGGCGACAACGGGGCGGATCGGGTGCTCCTTCAGAACGGCGCGCACGAGTTCCACGACGTCACCGACGCCAGCGCCGACGGGATGCTCGTCACCTGGGTGGCGCTCGGCGACGTAGAGCAGGACGGCTTCGCCGACGCGCTCATCTTCGATCTCGACGGCGTGCGCCTGCTGAGGAACGGGGGCTCGGGCGAGCTTGCGGCCGACCCGTCCGCGGTGCCGCCGTTCACCGCGCTCTATCCGCGCCGGCCGTCCTTCGGCGACCTCGACGGCGACGGGGACGAGGACTTCTTCGTCCCCTTCTACGAGGATCAGGACCGGGTGTACGACAACGACGGGACCGGCGTCTTCGCGTGGGACTCGGCCGCCACGGTGGCCGCTCTCTTCGAGACGCAGGACCTGGAGCTCGGCGACATGGACGGCGACGGCGATCTCGACGCGTTCGGCGCGCTCACGTCGGACCCCGACCGGCTCTACCGCAACGACGGAGCGGGCAACTTCGGCGACGAGATCGCGAACGCGAACGCGCACACGTCGGTCGCGGTGCTCTTCGACGCCGACCTGGACGGCGACCTCGACGTCTTCTGCGGGCGCACCAGCACCTTCACCGACGTGCTGTTCGCGAACGACGGCACGGGGACGCTGCAACTCGCGGCGACCTGTGCGACCGAGACGTATCGCGACGGCATCCCGCTCGACATCGAGAACGACGGCGATTCCGACCTCCTTCTGGGTGGCGTGGGTGGCAGTCACCTCTACCGCAACGACGGCGGCGTGCTGACCGACGTCAGCGCGACGCTGCCGTCCGAGCTGACGGTGCCGACCTCCTACGCGGCCGTCGACGTCGAGCCGGACGGCGACGTGGACGTTCTGGCGACGCTCGGCATCTTCGAAGCGCCGAACCGCCTGCTCCGGAACGACGGCACCGGCCTCTTCGTCGAAGATCCCTTCGGGCTCGGAGACCTGCCGGCGTCGACCCGGGACCTCGCCGTGGCCGACCTCGACCTCGACGGCGATCCGGACGTGTGCCTCGCGAACCCGGAGGGGCTGCGGATCCTGTACGGCCTCGACCGCCAGCTCGCGCGCGGGGCGGTGCCGCGCATCGCGAAACCGCTCGAGCTCGACCTGTTCGGTCCCGCGAACGAGCCCTGGGTCCTCGGCTACTCGCCCCAGACGGCGCGGATCGACCTGGGGGCGTTCGGGATCCTGTTCCTCGAGCCGAACGGGATCGCGGTGCTCGCCACCGGACTCCTCGGCGGCGCGGGCGAGGCCGACTTCCTCCTGCCCGTGCCCGCCGACGCCACGCTCGTCGGGCTGCGGGTGCCCACGCAGGCGGTCGTCGGCAGCCAGCCCAAGTTGACGAACCTCGAGCTCCTGCTGCCCGTGGCCCTGTGACGCGACGGAGGCCGGCGCTCGTCGGGGCGAGGCTCACGAGCTCGGAGCTTCTGACCGCGACGACGCTGTAGCGCGCTACCCCTCCGCGCGGACCTTCTTGACCGCCTCGGTCAGCGCCGGCACGACCTCGAACGCGTCGCCGACGATGCCGTAGTCGGCCACCTTGAAGATCGGCGCGTCCGCGTCCTTGTTGATCGCGACGATGACCTTCGAGGTCTTCATGCCGGCGAGGTGCTGGATCGCGCCGGAGATGCCGACGGCGACGTAGAGTTGCGGCGCCACGGTCTTGCCGGTCTGGCCGACCTGCTCGGCGTGGGGGCGCCAGCCGGCGTCGACCACCGCGCGGCTCGCGCCGACGGCGGCGTTGCCGAAGGCGGCGGCGAGCTCCTCGACGATGCCGAAGTTGTCCGCCTCCTTGAGGCCGCGGCCGCCGGAGACGACGACCGGAGCTTCGCCGACGTCGAGCTTGCCGCCTTCCTTCGCCTCGAGGGCGGACATCACGGTCTTGCCGGCGCTGGCCGGGCGTTCGGCGGGCGCGCCGCCGCCCGGGACGTCGGCGGGCTCGAAGACGTTGCGGCGCAGGGTGGCGCAGAGAACGGGCGCAGTGCACCGCAGCGTGGCGATCATCTTGCCGGCGAGCCACGGCCGGACGATCGCGTACGCGTCGCCGTCGGCCCGGATACCGGTGCAGTCGGTGAAGACCGTGCTGTCGAGCATCGCGGCGACGCGCGGCGCGACGTCCTTGCCGGTCGACGTGGCCGAGGCGAGGAAGGCCTTGGCGTCGTTCTCCTTGACGACGGCGGCGAGGTCGGCGGCGAGGCCGTCCGGGCTGAACGCGTCTCCGGTCAGGACGACCGGAGCGCCGCCGAGCGCCGCGGCGGCCTCGGACGCGCCGGCGCCGGAGAGGACGGGGACGACGTTGTCGCTGACGGTGCGGGCGGCGCCGAGGGCCTCGAGGCTCGCGCGCTTGATCCCCGACTCCTGGTGCTCGACGTAGACGACGATGGCGGACATCTCGCTTCTCCTACAGGACTTTGGCTTCGTTGCGGAGCGCGTCGACCAGCGCCGGGACGGCGTCGGCGCCGGAGCCCACGATGCGGCCCTCGGGACGCGGCGGGGGGAGCTCGAGCCCGACCACCTCGGCCTGGTTGGGGACGTCGGGGCAGGGGACCTCCTCGAGCGGCTTCTTCTTCGCCGCCATGATCCCCTTGAGCCCGGCGTAGCGCGGCTCGTTCAGGTCCTTCTGGCAGGTGATCACCGCCGGCAGGTCGCAGGTGTAGACCTCGACGCCGCCCTCGGCCTCGCGCTTGACCGTGGCCTTGCCGCCGTCGACCTCGACCTCGGTCGCGTCGGTCACGCAGGCCCAGCCGAGCATCGCGGCGACCATCGGTCCGACCGCGGCGTTGTCGCGGTCCGTGGCGACCTTGCCGGTGAAGACGAGCTCGGCGCCGAGCTCCTTCACCTTGTCCGCGAGTGCGCGGGCGGTCGCGTGGCAGTCGCGGACGTTGGAGTTCTCGTCGGTGAGGATGATGCCCTTGTCGGCGCCCTTGGCGAGGCACTCGCGCACCTCCTTGGCCGCGGCGGACGGGCCGATCGTCAGCACCGTGACCTCGCCGCCGACCTTCTCCTTGGTGCGGATCGCCTCTTCGACCGCGATCTCGTCGTAGAAGGAGATCATGAACTCGACCCCGGTGGGGTCGATGCTCTTGCCGTCGGCGGCGACCTTGGGCTGAAGCGTCGTCACCGGGACGCGCTTCACGCATGCGACGATGTTCATGGCGGTGACTCCCGGGAAAATGGGGCGAAGAGCTTAGTCTTCGTCGCCGGGTTCGTCGAGATCGAGCAGGTGTTCCTCGTCCGCGGTGACGCCGCGGACGGCCGCCTCGAAGCTCTGTCCCAGGTAGACCTCGCGCACCTTCGGGTCGTTGACGAGCTGGTCCGCGGTGCCCTCCCGCAGGATCCGCCCCTGGTGGATGATGTAGGCGCGGTCGGTGGACTGAAGCGTCTCGCGGACGTTGTGGTCGGTGATCAGGATGCCGATGTTGCGCTGGCGCAGGCGGCGGACCATCTCCTGGATCTCCTCGACCGCGATGGGATCCACGCCCGCGAAGGGCTCGTCGAGGAGGAGGATCGACGGATCGCTCGCCAGCGCCCGGCAGATCTCCAGCCGGCGCCGCTCGCCGCCGGAGAGGGTCTCGGCGTAGTCGTTCGCGAGCTGGGTGAGGTCGAGCTCCTCCAGGAGCTCGTCCGCCCGGGCCTGGCGGGCCTTGCGCTTCAGCGGCATCGCCTCGAGGACGGCGAGCAGGTTGTCGCGGACCTTCATGCGGCGGAAGATGCTCGGCTCCTGGGGCAGGTAGCCCATCCCCATCCGGGCGCGGCGGTACATCGGCAGCCGTGAGCACTCCTCGCCCCGCAGCCAGACGTGCCCCGCGTCCGGGGTCGTGAGGCCCACGGTCATCCGGAAGCTCGTGGTCTTGCCGGCTCCGTTGGGACCCAGGAGCCCCACGATCTCACCCGGCTCGACCGCGTAGTTGACCCCGTCCACGACGCGCCGGCGCCGGTAGGCCTTGACGAGGCCCTGGACCTCGAGCAGCGAGCCGGAAGACGCGGAGGCCGACATGGCCGGAGAGTCTAGGAACGGGGGTCCACGGGCGCGGTCCCGATTGTGGGCAATCTGTGGAAAGCAAATCCGTTCCGAATCTGGGAACGCCCCACCCGGTGGAGCGCGGAGGCGCCACGGCGCGCCCCAGTCCGCGAGCGAAACCACTTGACCGCCTCCAAACCGCTTTTGGGCAAGGGGTTAGGGCCGGCAAATCGACGTCAAAGAGCCCTCGCGCGGCCACGTTGCGACGCGCGAGTTGCGTTTTTCTACGCCGGGTGGTGGACCGCCGAGGCGTCGGCGTGCAAGTCCCAACTGTGGAGAACGGCGAAGATCCGGCGCAGGTCCCGCGGGAGAGATCCGACGCCTAGTGGAGCCAGCCGAGCCGCCACAGCCCCTCGTGCGGCTTCAGAGGCCAGAACACGGCCAGCGCCCGGCCCTGGATGAGATGCCGCGGAACCACGGGGGCGGGGGCCGGCAGCCCCGGGGCGCTGCCCTCCCGGGGGAACCAGTCGTGGTTGCCCCACTCGTCGCGGAAGCCGTAGTAGGCGACCCCCTTCGAGTCCTCGCCATAGATCGGGTTCAAGCCCTGGGCCCGGCCGAGGGCGGCGGTTGCGCGGCTGGGGTTGGGCGGCTGCGGGCGGTGGTTTCCGCGGGCGGAATGCTCGACGCCGTCGGCGTCGGTCCACTCCATGCGCACCACCTGCCATTGGCGGCCGTCGGCCGAGTCCTGGGTGTTGTCGCCGAGCATGAAGTAATGCCCCGCGGGGATCTCGATCGGTCCGCGCATCCCCTGGAGCAGGTAGTGGACGTCGCGGTAGAGGTGCAGGTCCTCGAAGTCCGCCCCGTCGCCGCGGACGACGAGCGAGACGGACGAGCGCTGATCCACGGCGGGATCCACGTCGACCTCGAGGAGCGTCTCGCCGTCGAGGTCGAGCCTCAGGCGGTCGTCCAGGTTCCGCACCGACAGGTCGTAGCTCTCCTTCGCCTCCAGCCGCAGGGGCGCGGCCTGCTCGATTCGTTCCGGGCGGCGCGCCGGCGCCGCATCGCCGCCCGAGTACAGCTCGGAGTCGCGCACGCGGATCTCCGGCGTGGCTCCGGCCTCCGCGGCCGGTCCGGGCAGCTTGAACTCGTACGTGCGGACGCCCTCGGTCAACACGACGGCGACGTGCTCCGTCCCGGGCAGCACGGTGAGGTCGCATTCGAGCTTGAGGTCGCCGACGTGCTGGACGCCGATCTTCTTCTCGGGGTCCCCGATGCCGTCGTTGCGTTGCTTGATCGCACTGCTGATCTCCGCCCGCAGCGAGTCGTGGTAGCCATCGACGTAGGTGTCGCGGATCGAACGCTCGTTCGGGCGGAAGCGCGCGCGCCCGTTGCCGCGCGCCGTCACGTTGCGGCCCGAGATGCGCCACGCGTCGCCGCTGGCAAGCTCCCAGGAGGAACGCGTGGGGTCGTTCCGGTCGATGCGCTTCCACATCTCGTCCATCACGCTGTCCGGACGCTGCAGCACGGTCCACTCCGCGTCCGGTCCCGGCCGCGTCCACAGGTCGCCGTGCTCGATCCTGAACTCCTCGTTCGGCATGCCGACCAGGCGCTTGACCATCACGCGCGAGCGCTCGAGCGGGTGCTTGAACACGACGATCTCGAAGCGCTTCGGATCGCGGAACTGAAACGAGAGCTTGTCGACGAGCACGCGGTCGTTCACCCCGGTGATCGCGCTGCCCATCAGCGTCGGCTGCATCGAGCCGCTCGGGATCTTGCTGACCTCGAGGATGAAGGTCTTGAAGAGGAGGGCGACGGCGATCGCCATCGTGATCGCCTCCAGGTTCTCCCTCCAGGGGTGCTTCTTCTTGTCCTTCTTCTTCTTTCGCATGGCGCGGTCAGTGGATCCACTTCAGACGATACACGCCGAGCCGCGGAACCATCGGCCAGAACACGGCCAGCGCGCGACCTTGGATCATGCGGCGGGGCACGAAGGGGGCCGGCTCGTTCGACGGCGACGCCCACGGGTAGCCGCGCGCCCGCAGCCAGTACGGCTCGCCGTAGCGATCGCGGAAGCGCACCATGGAGCCCTCGGGATCGCCGGCGCCGACCAGCACCGGGTTGCGTTGCCACAGATCGGGGTCCTTGCGGAAGTTGCCGACGACCACCTGCTCCTCGCCGGACTCGTCCTCGATCAGGAGGCGCGCGTACTTCCATTCGCGGCTGTCCGAGGAATCCTGCGTGTTGTCGCCGAGCATGAAGTAGTGGCCCGCGGGGATGTGGTACTCCCCGCCGCCGGTGTAGTAGATGTCCCGGTAGGCCATCAGGTCGTCGAAGACGGCGCCGCTACGCGCTCCCTCCAGGAAGACGAAGCAACTAGAGCGCTGGTCCTGGGCCACGCTCGGGATCTCCAGCGAGCAGATCACCTCGCCGTCGACGTCGATCTCGATGAGATCGTCGAGGTTCTGCGCGCCGATCCGGTAGGTCTTGCCGGCCTCGAGCCGGAAAGGCTCGTCGGCCTCGATCGTGCGGCTCTCCTCGGTGCCGCGGTAGCTCGGCCCCATCGTCTTTTCGATGGTCGGGCGTGCGCCCTCGGGCGCGGCCGGCCCGGGAAGGCGAAACGTGAAGAGGCGCACGCTCTCCTTGAGCTGGATTCCCACCGCCTCGGTCTCCGGGAGGACCTCCACCTCGCAGTCCACCCGCACGTCGCCGACGAGATTGTTGTCGCCGAACTTGGGTTCGACGACCGCGCGCAATCCGTCGGGATACCCGTCGAGGTAATCGTCGGTGACCGCTCCCTGGTCCGGCCCGAAGTGCGCTCGGCCGGCTCCGTTTGCCTCGATGCGCCGGCCCTCGATGCTCCACCGCAGACCGGGCGACTCGGCGAACCAGTTGGTGTTCTCGGGCTTCACGAGGTCCAGCCGCTTCCAGGTCTCGCGCTGGATCGGGCGCGGCCGCCGGAGGATCCGCCACTCCTCGCTGGGGTCCTTGCGGTGCTTAACGTCGCCGTATTCGATCTTCAGGTGCTCCGGCCCGATCCCGATGACGCGCTTGACGAAGTTCTTCGAGAGGTCGAGCGGGTACTTGAAGACGACGACCTCGAAGCGCTTGGGGTCGCGGAACTTGAAGGAGACCTTGTCGACGAGGATGCGGTCGAAGATCTCCGCGCGCTCGTCGCCGATCAGGGTGGGCTGCATCGAGCCGCTCGGGATCTTGTAGGCCTCGATGATGAAGTACTTGAGGAGCAGCGCCATCATGATCGCCATGGCGAGCGCCTCGAGGTTGTCGCGCCACGGCGTCGCGGGGTCGTTCGGATCCTTCGCCATCCCTACTTCGCGTCCCCGCCGCCCCCGAGGACCGACAGGAAGGCCTTCTGGGGGATGTCGACGTTCCCGATCTGCTTCATGCGGCGCTTCCCCTCCTTCTGCTTCTCGAGGAGCTTGCGCTTGCGCGTGATGTCGCCGCCGTAGCACTTGGCGGTCACGTCCTTGCGCAGCGCCGCGATGTTCTCGCGCGCGATGATGCGCCCGCCGACCGCCGCCTGGAGCGCCACTTCGAACATGTGGCGCGGGATCTCCTTGCGCAGCTTCTTGATGATGGCCCGGCCCCGGTACTCGGCCTGCTCGCGGTGCAGCATGCACGAGAGCGCGTCCACCTCCTCGCCGGCCACCATGATGCGGAGCTTGACGAGGTCGTCCGCGTTGAAGCCCAGGATCTCGTAGTTGAGCGTTCCGTAGCCCCGCGTGCAGGACTTCAGCTTGTCGTAGAAGTCGTAGATGATCTCGGCCAGAGGGATGTCGTAGACGAGCTGAACGCGCGTGGGGGAGAGGTACTCCTGGCGTACGTAGGTCCCGCGGTGGTCGTTGGCGACCTGCATGAGCGCGCCGATGTACTCCGAGGGGAGCAGCATGCTGACCCGCGCCACGGGCTCGAGGATGCGCTCGAACTTGTCCGGATCGGGGAGCTGCCCCGGGGAGTGGATCTCCTCTTCCGTACCGTCGGCGAGCTCGATCCTGTAGGTGACCGTCGGCGCGGTCTGGATCATGTCCAGGTCGTGCTCGCGCTCGAGCCGCTGCTGGACGATCTCCATGTGCAGGAGCCCCAGGAAGCCGCAGCGGAAACCGAAGCCGAGCCCCGCGGACGTGACCGGCTCGAAGGAGAACGACGAGTCCGAGAGCGAGAGCGTCTCGAGCGCCTCGCGCATGTGCTCGAAGTCGCCCGAGGCCGTCGGATAGAAGTCCGCGTAGACCATGTGGACCGGCGGCTTGTAACCGGGGAGCATCTCGACCTCGGGCCCCTTGTGGATGATCATCGTGTCGCCCACGCGCACGTCGCCGAGCTTCTTGATGTTCGAGATGAAGTAGCCCACCTCGCCGGCGGCGAGCTCCTTCGTCCGCTCCATCTTCGGCGAGAAGCGCCCGATCTCGATCGCCTCGTACACCTTCTCGGTGCCCGGCATGAAGACCTTGTCCTTCTCCCGGATGCGCCCGTCGACGACGCGCAGGTAGACGATGATCCCGCGGAACTCGTCGTACACCGCGTCGAAGATCAGCGCGCGCAGCGGGTCGTCCGGGCTCTCGTCCGGCGGCGGGATGCGGTCGACCACGGCGTCGAGCACCTCCTTCACGCCCTCGCCGGTCTTGGCGGAGACCCGCAGGGAGTCGGTCGCGTCGATGCCGATCGAGTGCTCGATCTCCTCGGCGATCTCGTCCGGGCGCGCGTGCGGGAGGTCGAGCTTGTTCAGGACCGGGATGATCTCCAGGTCCGCGTCGGTCGCGAGGTACGCGTTCGCCACCGTCTGGGCCTCGACGCCCTGGGACGCGTCGACGAGGAGCAGCGCGCCCTCGCAGGCCTGGAGACTCTTCTCGACCTCGTAGTGGAAGTCCACGTGCCCGGGCGTGTCGATCAGGTTGAGCTGGTACGTTTCGCCGTCCTTCTCGTGCCAGATCGTGACCGCGCGCGCCTTGATCGTGATCCCGCGCTCGCGCTCGAGCTCCATGTCGTCGAGGAGCTGGTCGCGCATGTCCCGCTTCTTCACCGCGCCGGTGTGCTCGAGCATCCGATCCGCGAGCGTCGACTTGCCGTGGTCGATGTGCGCGATGATCGAGAAGTTGCGGATGTATTTCGGGTCCACGGCTGCGGGCGGGTTCGCGACTACCGGGCGGCCGCCAGCACGTCGGGGAGCCGCGCTAGGAGCTCGCGCAGCGCTCGTCCGCGGTGCGACACCGCCGTCTTGTCCTCGAGGGTGAGCTCCGCGAACGTGCGGCCCGTTTGCGGGAAACCCTCCTCGGTGAACAGGAAGAGGGGATCGTACCCGAAGCCGCCCGTCCCCCGAGGCGCCGTCAGCATCCTTCCGCGCGCCTCGCCTTCGATCTCGAGCGCGACGGTCCCGTCGGGTGCGGCGAGGGCGAGGACGCTGACGAAGCGCGCGCCGCGCTCGGCCTCGGGGACGCCCCCGAGCTCCGCGAGGACGCGCGCGTTGTTGGCGGCGTCGTCGCCGTGCGCGCCGGCGTAGCGCGCGGAACGAACGCCCGGCGCGCCGCCGAGGTGGTCGACCTCGAGGCCGGAGTCGTCCGCCAGCGCCCAGAGCCCGCTGGCGCGCGCCGCCGAGACCGCCTTCTTGGCCGCGTTGCCGGCGAAGGTGTCCCGGTCCTCGTCCACGTCCGGAACGCCGCCGATGGCCGCCGGCGTGACGACCTCGACGGCGAGCGGCGCGAGCGCGGCTTCGAGCTCAAGGCGCTTGTGCTCGTTGTTCGTCGCGAGGAGCAGCTTCAAATCTCGAGCGCCGCCCGCTGAAGCTCGAAGATGCGCTGGATGCCGGCCTGACCGATGGCGAGCATCCCGTCGAGCAGGTCGCGTCCGAACGGGGCGCCCTCGGCGGCGCCCTGGATCTCGATGAAGTTGGCCTCGCCGGTCATCACGAGGTTCATGTCGACCTCGGCGCGGCTGTCCTCCTCATAGGTGAGGTCGCAGACCGCCTCGCCGCCGACGACGCCGACGGACACACCGGCGATCTGCGAGGTCAGCGGCCAGTCGCGCAGCACCCGCTTCTCGCCCATGTGGACGAGCAGGTCGTGGAGGGCGACGTACGCGCCGCTGATCGCCGCCGTGCGGGTTCCGCCGTCGGCCTGGATCACGTCGCAGTCGACCCAGATCGTCCGCTCGGTGGTCTTCGCGAAGTCCATCACGCCGCGCAGCGAACGGCCGATCAGGCGCTGGATCTCGACGGAACGCCCGTCGATGCGCCCGCCCCGGTCCCGCGGCTTGCGCGAGCCCGTGGAGGCGGGGAGCATCGAGTACTCGGCCGTCAGCCAGCCGCGCCCCGAGCCTTGGAGGAAGTTCGGCACACCGTCCTGGTACACCGCCGTGCAGAGCACGCGCGTGCCGCCGAAGCAGGTCAGGACCGAGCCGGGGGCGGCGTCGGTGTATCCGCGCTCGAAGCGCACCTCGCGCAGCTCGTCGGCCGCTCTACCGTCGTTTCTCATCGCGCCTGGGTCTCTCTCCGCAAACCGGCGGAGCATTCTACACGCTCACTCGAGCCGGCCAACGACGTTTACGGGCGCCTTAGTCGATCAGGTTGTGGTTCTGCCAGCCGTGCTTCTTGACGTAGTCGACCAGGGGTTTCGGGCGGTAGCTGGAGTCCTGCTGGTAACGAGCCTTCACGGACTTGTGGATCTTCGCTCCCTTGAGGATCTTCCTCTGCGACTTGCCGAGGAGCTTCATCAGGCCCGTGTAGCTGTCGTGTAGCTTGGCGGTCGGCACGATCCGCATCTTCCGGTAGAGATGGTCCTCGAGCCCGAGGCCGAGCTTCGCCGCCTCGCCGGCGATCCAGCCGAGCGGGATGTCGCTCAACGCCTTCGTCCCCGGCTTGACGTAGCCCCCGCCGACGTCGGTGTGCACGCCCGCGAACCAGACCTGCAGGAGGTCGAGCCCGCGGCGCGACTTCCAGATCGTCGGCACGAAGTCCTCGCGCTTCTCGTCGATCGCGAGGGCGTGCCGCGCGACGTCGATGTTCGGCCCGATCTTGTTGTCGTGGAAGTGGTGCTCGTCGTTCAGAAAGCCCGCGAAGGAGAGCGGGATTCCGAGCGCGCCCACCGTGTCCCACACGCCGATGAAGCGGATGCGGACGTCGAACGCCCAGGCGTAGTCCTCCTGGAACTTCTGCGACTTGGGGGCGTCCGGCTTGGTGGGGCTCTTGTAGAGCTGGAAGGCCTCGTGGATCCGGTTGGCGTGCTCGCGGCGGAGCACGCCGCAGTTGTTCATGAAACCGGCCAGGCTGCGGACCGTGTAGGCGCCGCGGCTGAAGCCGAAGAGGAAGAGCTCGTCGCCCCGGTCGTAGTTCTGGACGATGAAGCGGTAGGCGTCCTGCACGTTCTTGTTGATCCCCCGCCCCGTGGCGCCGCCGACCTTCGCGTCGTAGTAGGAGCCGATGCCCCAGTCGTAGAAGACGACCTGCTCGGTCTTGTTGTCTTCGTCGTCGGTGGCGACGGGCTCGACCGCGCGGGCGATCTTGAGCACGTTGCTCGGGAAGTCGTTCTCGACGTCCTGCTCCGGCCGGTTCCAGGTCCCGTCGGCGCAGATGACGATGCGCTTCATGTTCTCTCCTTCGTTGGGGGGGCAGCGGGCGACGCCCGGCGGCGCGCGCGATTCTAGCGGGCGTCGAGCTCGAGCGCGGTGACGTGCTCGAGCGGACGCCGCTCCACTTCGCCCGCCGGCGTGCTCAGGACGAGGCCTTCTTCGAGCGACAGCGCGACGACCCGGCCGCGAAGCGTGGCGTCGCCGCACCGCACGACGGCGTCGCGCTCCAGGCAACCCGTCGCGGCGGCGAAGTCGCGGGCGAGCTCCGCCGGCTCGGTCGAGGCCTGGCGCAACCGCCGGTCGAACGGCGGGAGCAGGGCGGCGAGCACCTCGCCGGGTCCCGCTCCGATCCCCAGGAGCGCCAGGCTCGTCACGGCGCGCTCCGCCTCGAGCTCGGCGGGGAAGCTCGTCTGCCGCACGTTCATGCCGATCCCGCAGACGAAGGCCGGACGCGCGGGATCGAGGCCGCGCGACTCGACCAGGATGCCGCACAGCTTGGCGCCTCCCACGAGGACGTCGTTGGGCCACTTCAGCGTCACGCCGCCGACGCCGAGCGCTTCCAGCCCGTCGCGCGCGGCCAGCCCGGCGGCCATCGTCAGCGCGGCGGGCGCGGGCGCCGGCGGCTCGAAGAGCAGCACGACGCTCGCGTAGAGCCCCTCGCCGGCCGGGCTCGCCCACGCGCGCCCGCGCCGCCCGCGGCCGGCCGCCTGGCCCTCGGCCACGTGCACGTCGCCGTGTCGCGCCTCGCCGGCGTCCAGCGCGGCGAAGCAGCGCTCGTTCGTCGAGTCGACGACGCCGTGGTGGAAGAGGCGGTGCTCGGTCATGCGCGCCCAGGATACCGCCGATCACGGGCGCTCGATGAACTCAGGGGCCGGCGGTTCATCCGAAGTCGGCCGGCTTGACCGGGGCGGCTCTCCACCGGGCCGGCACTCTGTCTCGTCCCGGCAACGGTTGCCTTGACCGGGAATCTTCCGAACGACCCCGTCCAAAAGCTCGATTCTCCTGGTGTAGTCCCGCCTTCAGGGGACCTCAGAACGCCAGCAAGAACGCGGAAGACCCATGCAGAGCTCACTAGCGTTGGCCGTCCTCCTAGGCTCGTCCCTGCCGTTGCAACGAGCGGAATCCCTCGGAACCGCTTGCGGTGTTGCGGACATCCCGCCCGTGATTCGCCCCGCTGCCCCGGCGACTCTGGAGCCGTCTACCGTCGCGATCGAAGTCAGCGCCCCACCCTGGTCGCTGGGGATCCTGGTCGCGGGTACCCATCATGCGGCCCCCGGGTATGCGGCCCCCGGGTCGTTCGCAGCGCTTGGCCCACTCGGCCTTCCCGGCTGTTCCCTCGAGGTTTCGCCCGACGTTGTCGAGACGTTCCAGACCGATGGCAATGGTCGGGCCGTCCTCGATCTCGGACCTTCCACACCCGCACTCTTCGCACAGGCGGTCGTGTTCCGTGCCCGCGGCGGCGCGGCGGGCGGCATCAGCCAAAGCCTGCGACTGAGCCGGTCTTCCCATCAGGAATCCGGTCCCCCGGGACCCCGTCCGGTGCCGCTGCCGGCGACCGCGTGGAATCGATCGGACGAGTTTCACCTCCTTTCGAATCACCCAGGCTTCATCCACTTTGTCCGAGATGTGGAGGTCACCTCTGGTTCGATCGCATACGAGGCGGCCACGGCGTCGACCGTCGGGGAAGAAACCGTCGTGCGGTTTCCGATGGTGGGCGGGCACAGCCCGTTCGCCGAGTTTCGGATCGATCGGCGCACCGGAGGGGTGCTCAAGAGGCAACTGTACGTCCTGCCTGCTGAAGAGGGCAGCTCCGGAACACGCATCGTCGTGACGGAGAACCAAGCCAGGATCGTAGATGTTCTGGTGCTCGAGGGTGGGACCGTTGTGGCGGGTGGCAGGGCCTATCAAGACGCGGCGGAGTTCGTACGAGCCAATCCTCATGTTGCCGGCGTTTTCACTCCGTCGAACTTTCGTCCCGCGGGCCCCGGCTCCTCGGACGGGTCGAGCGACTGCGCGCTCTTCGTAGAAGCGGTGTGCCTGTTGCTCTCGACTGCTCCGACGTGCGAAGCGGTCTGCTCGTTTCTGATCCCTCTTGGTGGATTGCCTGGCCTAATCTGTTACGTCGTTTGCGAGGTGGCATTGGGTCTCGGTTGCGGTCCGGCACTGGAAGCGCTCATCTGCAACCCGCCGGTCACCTGCCTCACCGGACAGTGGATCACGGACCAAGGCCACCTGCTCGTCTTGAAGGAAGACGGGCTCGGAACCGTCTATGGGTCCCTGACGACGCCCTCGGGAGCCAAGTACGACCTCGGCGGCACGTTCGCCGAGAGTACCGGAGAGCTTGTGTTCTCGGCCGTGGAGTTCACCGATACGCCCAAGTGCGATTCCTATAGCTTTGATGGCGTCGTCGCGCTGACGACCTGCGAACAGGCCTCGGGCAACTGGAGCAATGCGTGTGGCGGTAGTGGCCAATGCACGCTGACGAGAATCGACTAGACTCGAGTTTGGCCCTTTTCCGAGTGGCCGGAGTCGCGGATCCTCGCCAGGGATTCTCGAGATTGAGAATCTGATGTGAGTCGAGCAGTCGCAGG
>JANQEJ010000255.1 GCA_028278425.1 Planctomycetota bacterium
TCCGTCTTCTCCATGGGTGGTGTGGTGTTGGGGGTTCGTGGTATTTCCCCGGACGCTACACCGCCCGATTTCGTTTACACACCTTCTGGTTCTACCTCGTGGAACGGTCAGGATCGTGGAGTTCGCAGAGAGGCTACTCCGCAAAACTCCGATCTTCGTGGTCTCCGATAACTCCGTTCATCTCCGTGTTAAACTCCGGGCTCCGTGCCCTCTGTTCCCCTCCGTGTTCTCGCTACGGCGCCGGCCAGCACCCGAACACCCGCACCGGAACCTCTTCCCCACCGGCGCGCCGCAAAGTGAACGTCCCGAGCTCGGCGTACGTCCACTCGCTGCGGGAGACCAGCATCGTGCGGTAGCCCTCCATGAACGCGCGGTTGTGGGCGACGGTCAGGTCGATGGGATCGGTGGCGAGGATCAGGTCGAAGGACGCGGCCCAGCGGAGCAATTGCTCGCGCGACCAACCCGGGTCCGCGTAGCCGAGCTCGACGAAGGTCCGGTCGAGGTCGCCGCGGCGGACGGCGGCCGACACGTCGACGCCGCGCTCGAGCAGCCCGAGGTGGAGCGCGGCGGGCGAGAAGACGTTGGACACGCCGACCCAGCCGACGCGGGTCGTGGGATCGACCTCGGGCTCGACGAGGTGGAGGTAGGCGTCGGTCTCCGCGCGCGAGATGCCGTTCGTCGGGATCGGCCGCGCGCCGGAGAGGCTGCGGAAGTCCGCGAGCGTGGCGCGCTGGTAGTCCTCGAACTCCTCGTTGGCCTGCCCCACCGCGCGCAGGACGAGCCACGGGTCGCGGCTCGGAAACGCTAGAACCAGGAACGCGAGAGCGACGAGCGCGACGGCGCGCGCCTTCGTCGCCGCGGGAAGCAGGCGCGCCATTCCGATCGCGGCGAGACACCACATCGGCAGCGCGCCCGGAAGCAGGAAGCGATCGACGTGGAAGTTGTGCGTCCACACGGGGAGGCCGCCCGCGAGGAACAGGATCCACAGCAGCCGGATCGGACGCGCGCGCAGGAGCGGCAGCGTGGCCGCCATCGCGACCGCCTGAAGAAGCAGCATGCGCGGCGTCACGACGAGGAAGCACGTCCAGTGGAGCGCGCGCAGCTCCCAGCCGACGTCCATGCTCGGGTCGCGGTTGCCCTGCACGAACGCCGCGAAAGCCTCCCGGTGCGAAGCGGCCATCTCGAAGCCGTACGGCAGCGGCAGCACGAACCACCAGGCGAACCCGAGCACCGGAGGCGCGGCTAGGGCCGCGGCGCGTTTCAGGAACCCGCGCGCGCGGCCGGCGCGTGTCTCGAAGAAACCCTCGACGGCGAGATCGACGAAGAGCGCCACGCCCAGGAGCAGGCCGTAGTTGAACTTCGTGAAGAAGGCGAGCGTCACCCAGAGACCGGCGGCGAGCTCGCGCTTCCACGACTCGTCGCGCCCGCGCCGCAGCCAGGCCCGCAGCGCGAAGATCGACGCGACGAGGAACGGCACCTCGAGGAAGAGCGACCCCGCATACGCGAGCGCCATCGGGGACAGCGCTCCCAGTCCGACGGCGATCCAGGGAACGAGCTCCGCGCCGCGCTGCCGGCTTCCGCGCACGAGCTCGCGGCCGAGCAGGAACAACCCGAAGAGCCCCGCGCACCAGACCAGCCTTCCGAACGCGCGGCACGCCAGCTCCGACACGCCGGTGACCGCCTGCAGCGCGCCGAGCACGGCCGGGTAGACGAACGGATACTGCCGGGCGTCGTGTACGGTCCGCGCGACCTCCCCGACCGCACCGTCCCGGATCCCCAACGCGATCCGCGCCGACGGATAGCCGACGTTCATCGACTCGTCCCAGCCCCACGCGCTCTCCATGGAAACGGTGGGCGCCCAGGCGAGCGCGAGCACCGCGCAGACGAGGGCGGCCGCCCAGGTGACGCGATTGGGAACGAGGGACCTCAACACGGCGAATCGTAGCTCCGAGACGCCGCCGAAGCCCTCGCGTTACGGGACCGAAGAGCCCTTTGACGCAGGCGGAGGCGCGTTCGACGCGGCTCCGGGAACTTCGGAAAGAAAGGCGAGACCGACCTCTCCGCCCCCCCTACCCGAGCGACGGTGCTGTAGCAGGGTCCGCTCCAACCTTCCTTTCCAAGGGGACACGCCATGAAGCGAATCGCGACTCCCGCCCTCCTCGGCTCCTTCGCCCTCGCGGCCGCCTGTACCACTCCAGCGGGGGAAACCGGGGGCGACCCCGCGGCCCGGCCGGACCTTTGGAGCGCCCACCTCGAGCGCGTCGAGGACGAGCTCGAGCGGAACACGCCGCCCGGAAAGGACGAGGCCGCGCGCCACCGCGTCGTGGAGGCGCTGCGCGCGTACCGCGCGCGCGGCGACTTCCCCGTGGCGGACACCGACTCCGCGCGCGAGCGAACGTTCCGCGATCCCGCGGGCCGCACGTGAGCGGTCGGCCACCTGCTCCACGTGTGGGGCAAAGACGAGCTCTTCGACCGCCTCGCGGACGGGAACAACCACGCCTTCATCGCCGAGCTCGAGAGCGACCCCGAGTTCGCGGCCTGGGTCGGGGAAACCGGGCTGACCTTCGCCGAGGTCGCGCGCGTGCACGCGCCCGCGGTTCCGGCCTACACCGGGCCGCGCGACACCGGCGGCGGCGGGCGCCCCGCGGGACCGTCGTCGCCCGGACCGGGAGGACCGTCCTCGCCGGGACCGGCGGGGCCCTCGAGCCCGGGTCCCTCGGGGCCGTCGACGCCGGATCCCCCGTCCTACCCGGGCGCGCCGCCCACCTACCCCGTGACGCCCGGCGGCGACTACGGCCCGGTCGTCCTCCCGCAGGAGGCCTGGTGGCAGTGGTGGGAGTTCAACAAGCTCCACTGGCTCGGATCGAACCGCATCGCCGAGAGCGAGAGTCGCGCGTCGAGCTCCGACGACCGGACGGTGTCCGAGTCGTACCTTCAGGTGCAGCGGCGCGAGCTCGTGCCGGTCTTCTTCGAGCACCTCGAGCACCGGTCGCCGGTCGTGCGCGGCGCCGCGGCGATCACCCTCGGCCGGCTCGCGCGCGAGACCGGCCGGCAGGAGGAGGTCGTCGACCGCCTGCGCGAGATGCTCGACGACCCGCACACCAGCGTGCGGCACAACGCCATCCTCGCGCTCGGCGCCACGGGAGCGAACAAGGCGATCTCCGTCCTGATGCCGATCGCGCGCTACGGCTCGCCGTCGGGCCGCGGGACCATGGTGGCGCCGGCGGGGCGGCCGCTCGCGGTCCTCGCGCTCGCCCTCGCGTGCCAGCAGGACGCGGACCCGAGCGTGCTGCGAAGCCGGCCGGATCTCTCCCTCGAGCGCGAGCGCCTAAGCTTCGACTGGGTCGCGAGCGCGTTGATGATGCACCACACGCTGCTCCCGAGCGACGACCTCGCGCGGGTGACGCGCGACGTCTCCGGGCTTTACGAGAAGCGGGAAGCCGAGGAGATTCACGTCGAGCCGGGGGTCGCCTCGCGCGCCCGCGCGATCGAGACGCTGCGCTTCGACGATCCCGCGGACGTGCTGCCGCGCGTGCTGCGCATGCTCGGCGACAAGAACGTCGAGCTGCGGCGCTCGGCCGCCTTGACCCTGGGCAGCGTTCAGGACGAGCGCGCGCTCCAGCCCCTGATGACCGACTTCGAGTTCGAGGAGGACCCGCTGACGCGCGGCTTCCTCCTGATCGCGATCGGGCGGCAGGGGGGCGCGGAGGCCCGCGACTTCCTGATCCACAACCTCAAGAAGGGCCCGAAGGCGACGCGTCCGTGGACCGCGCTCGGGCTCGGCGTGCTCGCCTTCGAGGAGGACGACGACGAGGCCCGCAAGGCGATCCGCAGCGCGCTCGCGCGCGAGAAGAACCGCGACACGCGCGGAGCGTACCTCCTCGCGGCGGGCATCGGGCAGGACCCCGAGGCGGTCGAGGAGGTCCGCCACGAGCTCCTGATGTCGAAGAGCCCGCGCGACCGCATGCTCGCGTCGATCTCGCTCGCGCTGATCGGCGAGGGCAACGTGCGCGCGAACCTGCGGAAGGCGATCAAGCGCGAGAAGTCCGTCGTGGCCCAGTCGGGGATGGCGCAGGGGCTCGCGTCGCTCGGCGATCCCGAGGACGCGGAGATCCTGGTCGGCCTGCTCGGCAACTTCGCGCAGCCCGCGCACCAGGCGCAGGTGGCCGCCGCCCTCGGCGCCCACGGCACGCGCGAGTCGCTCTTCGGCCTGGTCGAGATGCTGGCGGACGACGGGCTTCCCAACGCGGCGCGCGCGGCGTGCGTGCAGTCGCTCGGCGTGCTGCTCGACCGGGAGCCGCCGTTCACCTTCGCCGCGATCTCTCAGGATGCGAACTTCGCGGTGTTCCCGGGCTGGGTGGTCGACTCCCTGCTCAGTTCCTTGTAGGCGTCACTTGACGGGCCACCGCGTTCCGCCCGCGTCCTCCAAAAGGAGCGCGGTGGCCACCTCCCCCGCGGGGAGCGAGGTTTGAACCGGGAGCAGGACGGTCGCACCCGGTTCGAGCCGCGGCGCGAGCGCGCTCGAGTAGACCAGGCCGTGGGAACTCGCCGCAGGACGCAGGCGCAGACCCAAAGCGGGCACGGCGCCGGTGTTTTGCACGCGCACGGCTTCGCCTTCGAGCGTGACGGCGAGCTGCGGCGGCTCGCCGGCGGGGACGATTCGCTCGAGCCGGCCGTTCTCCGCGCGGCGCAGGAGGAAGCTCCCCGCCGTTGCGCGGAAGGCCCTTTCGTCCGCCCGCACCAGCCAGCGGCCGCCGTCCCAGGCGTGGCCGACGGCGATCGGGCGTCCGCTCGCGGCGTCGCGCACACGGAAGGCGCCGTCGCGCTCTCCGGAGAGCACCCGCGTTCCATCCGGGCTGACGGCTTCGCCTCGGAAGTCGAGCCCGGCGCTCGTCCGCGTCTCGAGCTGCCGCCACGGGTTCGTCGCCCAGGTCCGGATCGTCCCGTCGGCGTAGGCGACGGCGAAGCGCTCGTCGCTCTCCCACGCGACGCCGGTGACGCGGCCCGGGTCGCCGGGGATCGAGCGGAGGATCGCGCCGCTCTCCGCCGAGGCGATCCGCAAGGTCCCGTCGGTGGACGCCGACGCGATCAGCGCTCCGCCGCGCACCCAGCCCGCCCACACCGCCGCCAGGTCGTGGCGCGGGAGCTCCTCCGCGATCTCGCCCTTCTCAACGTCGACGACGCGCACGTAGCCGTCCGACGAGGAGGCGACGACCCGCTTCCCGTCGGGGTGGAAGTCGACCGTGTTGACGCCGCCGGGAAAGCGACCGACGCTCCGGACGATCGCGCGCGCCTCGAGGTCCCAGACCTCGACGAGCTGGTTCTGCATCGCCGCCGCGAGGAGCGCGCCGTCCGGCGAGAAGGCGACGCCGTGGACGCTCGCCGCGGAGCCGCGCAGCGCGACCTCTTCGCTTCCCTCCGCGGCGTCCCAAAGCCGGACGTGGAAGTCGTCCGACCCCGACGCGAGGACGGGCTCCGTGGGATGGAAGGCGAGGCTCTTCACGTCGTCGGCGTGGCCCTCGAGGCGCGCCTTCACGACGCCGCTCGGGAGGTTCCACAGCACGACGTCGTCGTCGCGCCCGCCCGAAGCGAGGAGCACGCCGTCGGGCGAGAAGGCGACGCAGTTGACGCCCTCGTCGTGTCCGGTGAGGACGGTGCTCGCGCCGGTCTCGAGGTCCCACACGCGGACGTCGCCGTCCGCGCCGCCGGTGGCGAGCCGGCGGCCGTCCGGCGCGAAGGCGACCGAGGTGGGCGCGCCGGTGTGCCCAAGGAACGTGCGCAGGACGTCGCCCGTCGCGAGATCCCAGACCTTCACCGCGTGGTCGGTGGCCGCGCTCGCGAGAAACCGCCCGGTCGGATCGACGGCGGCGTGGTAGAGCGAGAGCTCGTGCCCGCGCTGCACGAGCATCTCGTCGCCTCGCTCGGCATCCCAGAGCCGCGTGCTGCCGCTGGCGGTCACCGAGGCGACGTAGGCGCCGTCCGGCGAGAAGGCCACGCCCGCCACCGGCTCGTCGTGCCCGGTGAGGGTGTGCAGCAGCGCGCCCCGCGCATCCCACAGGCGCACGGTCTCGTCCCACGAGGACGTCGCGACGACGCCGCCCTCCGGGTGGAACGCGACGCCGGAGACCCAGCTCCAGTGGCCCGCGAGGACGAGCGGCAGCGGCCCGACGCCGGGCATGGAGAACCGCACCGTCTTGTCCTCCGAAGCCGAGGCGAGGATCGTCCCGTCGGGGTGCCACGCCAGGCCGGTGACGCCGGCGGCGTGATCGCGTCGCTCGTGCACGACGTCGCCCGACCGGAAGTCGCGGATGCGGACCGATCCGTCGTCGAGGCCGACCGTGAACCGCTCGCCGCCGGGATGGAAGGCGAGAGCCGTGACGCGTCCGTCGACGTCGAAGCGCTTCGCCTCCCGTTCGAACACGCGGTCGTACCGACCGTGGACCAGGCCGTCGGGGACCGCGAGCAGAAGAAAGCCGTCCCTGCCCAGGCTGAGCGTCGCGACGTCCTTCTCCCAGGGCCAGGCCCCGGGCTCGCCTTCCGGATGGAGGCGGAAGCGCACGAATCCGTCCTCGTCCGCCGTGACCAGCGCGCCCTCCGGCGTGATCGCGCAGGCGCGGGATCCGACGGGCGCGACCAGCGCGACGTCCTGCGGGAGCGGCGAGCACGGCTCGCCCTCCGGCACCATCGCCGGCAGCGCGGGCTCCTGCGCCAGCGCGAGCGCGAACCAACACCACTCCGTGAGTCCTACCATCCCCACCCGCTTATGATGAACGGCGAAGGCAGTTACATGAAACCGCTTCTCGCGCTCGTGCTCACTCTCCTAGGCGTCCCGGCCGCCGCCCAGGTCGTGGGCGGTCCCTACGACGGCGGGCGCACGCTCGAGGGCTTCGCGAACACGCCCGCCGTGAGCTTCGACGAGCTCGCCGGCCGCCTGATCCTCGTCGAGAACTTCGCCTACTGGTGACCGCCGTGTGGCGAGGAGGCCGCGCACCTGAACGCGCTTCACCAGAAGTACGAGAAGCGCGGCCTCACAGTCCTCGGCGTGACCGACGGCGACGTGGAGAACACCGTCCCCTGGATCGAGCGCATGCGCGTGCGCCACCCGTACGCGTACGAGCGCAACCTCTACTGGCTCAAGGCGAACGTGTTCGCGTACCCGTACGCCTTCCTCATCGATCCCGGCGGCGTCATCGTGTGGCGCGGACACCCGGGCAAGCTCGACGAGGCGCTGATCGAGAAGCACCTGGAGGGAGCCCTGACCCGCCCGCTGTACGCCTGGCCCGAGGCCTTCGCGGAGGTGAAGGCGCTCGCGCTGGAGGAGAAGTGGCCGGAGGCGGTCCAGCTCGCGGAGAAGCTCACCACGGAGAACGAGGAGCTCGCGGTCTACCGGGACGCCGTGAACCAGCTCCTGCGCACGCGCGTGAAGAGCCTCGTCACCCTGGTGCGCTCGGGCGACTACTACTCCGCCTGGAACCGCGCCCAGGCGTTGAAGGAGGCGCTCGGCGACCACCCGGCGGTCTTCGAGATCGACCTCGCGATCCGCGCGCTGGAGCGCGACCCCAAGCTCCACGCGATCTGGAACGCGCAGAAGGAGATCGTCGCCCTCCGCGCGCGAGCCGTCAGCTCGCGCGAGGAGGCGGAGGCGGCCATCGCCGAGCTCGAGGAGATCGCGAAGCGCTACCCCGAACAGCTTCTCGCCCGGGAGGCGGAGCTCGGCGTGGGCACGCTGCGACGGAAGATCGAGGCCTGGTTCGAGTAGCGCGAGAGCCTGGCGCGACGGCCCGAATTCGCGGAGGCTCTATGGACGTCCGATGTCGAAGCTTGTCGATGACCCCGGGGGTGCCTTCCCGCGCCTCTTCCGGCCGGCGGACCTCGCCAGCCTCGCGTTCTTCCGCGTCGCGTTCGGGGCCACGATGCTGTGGGAGGTCTTCCGCTACTTCGAGAAGGGCTGGATCGCGAAGTACTGGATCGATCCCCCGTTCCACTTCAACTACCGCTTCTTCGAGTGGGTCGAGCCGTGGCCGGGCAACGGGATGGTGGTTCATTTCGTCGCGCTGGGGGTGCTGGCCGCGTGCATCACGGTCGGCTTCGCGTACCGGCTGAGCGCGGCGCTCTTCTTCCTCGGCTTCCTCTACACGTTCCTGCTCGAGCAGGCGCGCTACCTGAACCACTTCTACCTGGTGTGCCTGGTCAGCTTCCTGATGATCTTCCTCCCGGCGCACCGCTGCTTCTCCATCGACGCGCGGCTGCGGCCGAAGCTGCGCTCCCAAGCCGCGCCGTGCTGGGCGCTCTGGCTCCTTCGGGCGCAGGTGGGGATTCCGTACTTCTACGGCGGGCTCGCGAAGCTCAACGGCGACTGGCTGCGCGGCGAGCCGATGCGCGATTGGCTGTTCTCGCGCCAGCACTTTCCGGTCATCGGCCGGTTCTTCGAGCGGGACTGGATGGTCTACGCCTTCTCGTACGGCGGGCTCCTCATCGATCTCCTCGCCGTTCCGTTCCTCTTGATCGCGCGGACGCGGGTCGTGGCGTTCGTCTTCCTGCTCCTCTTCCACTGGACGAACGCGCGCCTCTTCGGCATCGGCATCTTCCCCTGGGTCATGATCCTGATGACCACGATCTTCTTCCCGCCGGACTGGCCGCGCCGCGTGTTCGCGGACGTCTGGGGGCGGCCGAACCGGCGAGGGGTGGCGGCCCTGGGGGGAGTCCTCGTCGGCGCGCTGACGAGCGTCTGGCTCGGCGATGCGGCGGAGTCCATCCCGGTGCTCGCCGGCGCGGTCGGGGGCGCGCTCGTCGCGTGGACGCTCGCCGCGCGACTCGGGGAGGGTCCGGTGGCGCCCCCGGTTCCGCACGACCCGGCGCTTGAGCCGCCGCGGCTGCGCGCGTGGATCGTCGGCGGTCTAGGGCTCTGGATGGCTGTCCAGATCCTCCTTCCACTGCGCCACTACCTGGTTCCGGGCAACGTGCACTGGACCGAGGAGGGGCACAGGTTCGCCTGGCACATGAAGCTGCGCGACAAGGAGGGCGAGGCCCGCTTCATCGCCTCCAATCCGGCCAACGGAGCCACGGAGGTCGTCGACCCCCGCAAGGAGCTGACGTCGTGGCAGTCCCGGAAGATGTCCACGCGCCCCTACATGATTCACCGGTACGCGCGGCACATCGCCCGGACGCGGCTCGAGCGCGGCTGGGCGGACGTCGAGGTGCGCGCCGACGTCCGGGTCTCGCTCAACGGCCGTCCGAAGCAGCGGCTGATCGACCCGACGGCGGATCTCGCCGCGCAGCCCCTTCACCTCATCCACAACGCCTGGATCCTGCCGCTGACGACTCCGTTGAAAGCGGAGGACGAGGAGGACTGAAGCGAGCGCGCGAATCCGCTACCGACAGGCCTTGACCGCGTCCAGGAACTGCGGCGCCCCGCGCAGGGTGAACTCCCAGACCGCGAGCCCGTTCTCTTCCTTGTAGAAGGGCTGGAGCCCGCCCACCTTCGGCTCGAAGCCGCAGCCGTTCATCGACTGGTCGTCGATCGCGATCAGGGACGGCTTCCCGCCCGCCAGGTCGTCGGTGCAAACGCCGACCAGGAGCGTCGCGGACTCCCACGCCGGGTCCACGAAGGGCCCGAGCAGCGTGCAGCTCGACGGCGTCTCGACGTCGAGGCACTCGTCGTAGCGCAGGGCGAGGCTCTCCTGGAGGGTCGGCTGCTCGGCCCACTGGACGTTGCCCGGCCCGGCCCCGTCCGGACCGGGCGCGCACGCCGCCGCGTCGCAGACGCGCGCCAGGAGCGACTCGACGTCCGGGCCGGTCAGGTCGGCGTTGACCTCGTCCATGGTGCGCGGCTGGAGGCCGCCCGGTTCATCGCGCCCGTCGTGCCCGTCGTCCCCCTCGTAATCAGCGACCAGGATCGGCGCGTCCTCGCCGATCCCCGTGTCGCCACGGGGGCCCAGGGCCGCCCAGAGGCCCACCCCCACGAGGGCGGCCGCCGCCGCGGCGACGAACCACGGGCCGTGGCGGCCGGAGCCCGGTCCGGCGAGCGGCGCGGGCGAGGCCGCCGGGCCGGCGATCGCCGCGGGCGGCTCGAAGGCCCGCCGGAGGGTGGCGTCGACCGCCCGCTGGCGGTCGGCCTCGGCGCGGAGCTCGGGCTCGGCGGCGAGCCGGCGCTCGAACTCCGCGGCGTGGTCCGGGTCGAGCTGGCCGTCGAGCCAGCCGTCGAGCTGGTCGAGATCGTGCTGGTCCATGTTCAGGCGCCCCTTTCGAGCTCGTAGCGCGGCGAGAGCCGCTTCCGCAAGGCCTGGCGCGAGCGGTGGACGTGGCTCATGGCCGTCCCCGGAGGGATGCCGAGGACCCGGGCGATCTCACCGTAGTCCATGCCGAGGACGGTCCGCAGGAGGAGGCTGGCGCGCGCGTTCGGCTCGAGGCCCCGCAGCGCCCGCAGGATGGCGTCGTCGAAGGCGCCCCCGTCGGGGAGCAGCTCCCCCCGGCGGTCGATCGGGAGCTCGGGCTCGGGGTCGACCGGGCGCGCAACCCGCGCCTCGGGCGGACCGTCCACCAGGTCGCCCAGGAGCTTCGGGTCCACCGCCGCGGTCGCCTGCCGCCGCCGCTTCCGGGCGTGGTTGAGGGCGACGTTGCGCACCACCTGGCTCATCCAGGCGGTGAAGCTGGTCTCGGGGTCGAACTGTTCGAGCTTGCCCAGGGCGATCACACAGGCCTCCTGCAGCACGTCTTCCGCCTGGGAGCGCTCACCCAGGACGCCGGCCGCCACGGTCCAGAGAACGCGCGCGGAGGCCTGGAATCGCTCGGCGAATCGCTCCGCCGTGAGGCATTTCCCGTTGGGAGGGTGCCCGTTCGATCGAGGGTCCGCTGGCATCCGATTCCCTGTGCTGCGCTCGCTCATGTCGCGGGGTGCCCCGCAGCTTGCACCGACTTTCGGAGGCCGGAGAAATCGGCTGGCAGGACGCGGCCGGAGGGACGAAGAGAGGGTCTTGGGAGGGGATCGAGCCGGTGGTGCTCGCGCCCCCACCGCATTAACCTGTTCCGCCCGTTCCGGTCACCGCTCGTGTACGCCCCCCCATGATCCGAAGTAGGCAGAAGCTCGGCAAATACCGCATCGCCCGCCGGGTGGCCCAGGGGGGGTTCGCGGACGTCTTCCAGGCGGTGGACACGATCGAGGGGATCCCGGTGGCCCTCAAGATCCCCTATCCCCACCTCCTGACCGGTGCGGCGCTCGACGACTTCCGGCGCGAGGTCCGCCTGACGGCGCGGCTCGACCACCCGAACATCCTTCCGATCAAGAACGCCGATTTCATCGGCGACGTGTTCGTCATCGCCTATCCGCTCGGCGAGCGCACGCTCGGCGACCGGCTGCGGAGCCGCATCTCGACGGTCAAGGCGCTCGAGGTCACCGAGCAGATCCTGAGCGGGCTGGCGCACGCGCACGGCCGCAACGTCATCCACTGCGACGTCAAGCCGGACAACATGATCCTGTTCCCGCACGGGGTCCTGCGGCTGACCGACTTCGGGATCGCGAAGCTCACGATGCGAACGATACGCGCGTCGGGCTCGGGCACCGTCGGCTACGTCGCGCCCGAGCAGGCGATGGGGCGGCCGTCGTTCCGCTCGGACGTCTTCTCCGCCGGTCTCATCCTGTACCGCATGCTCTCGGGGACGCTGCCCGAGTGGCCGTACCACTGGCCGCTCGAGGGATACGACCGCCTGCGCGGCCGGCTGCATCCCGACCTGCTCGCGTTCCTGCGGAAGTCGCTGCAGGTCGATCCCTACAAGCGTTTCGCGGACGCGCGCGCGATGCTCACCGCGCTCCGGCGCATCAAGGCGCGCGCGGTGGAGCCAGCGCGCAACGGACGCACCGCGAAGCGCCGCGTCAAGCGCTCGGACACGCGCCGCGACTGGCGCGTCATGCAGCGGAACCAGTTCCTGCGCCTCTACAAGAAGGAGCTGGAGATCCGCCACGCGTGCGCCCGCTGCGACGGCCCGGTGTCCGAAGCGATGAAGGCGTGCCCCTGGTGCGGCGCCGGACGCAAGGTCTTCCGCGACGAGACGAAGTTCCCGGCGAGCTGCCGGCGCTGCAAACGCGGCGTGAAGCTGGACTGGAAGTTCTGCCCCTGGTGCTATGGGGCGAGCATCGGGCCGCTCTCCAACCGCATCTACACCGACCGCCGGTACGAGGCCCGCTGCTCCAACGCCTCCTGCCGGGAGCCCCTGATGCCGCACATGAGCTACTGCCCCTGGTGCCGCTCCAAGGTCAAGCGCAAGTGGAAGCTCAGCGGGACGAAGGAGCGCTGCTCGAGCTGCGGCTGGGGAGTCCTGCGCGAGTACTGGAGCCACTGCCCCTGGTGCACGAAGCCCCTGGCCGGAAGCAACGGGCGCGCGAAGACACGCTAGGACGAGCCGCGATGACCACGGTCACCCCCGAAGACGCAGTCATCGTCCAGGAGCGCGACATGAGCGCGCCCGAAACGCACGCCTTCGCCGGCGGCCAGGCGGTGATCCTCTCGGTCCGCTCGCCGGGCAAGGAGACCGCCAACGAGGACGCCGCCGCGCTCATCCCCTACGACAGGGAGAGCGGCATCCTGCTCGTCGCCGACGGCGCCGGCGGCCAGCGCGGCGGCTCGCAGGCCTCGAGCATCGCGCTGCACGAGCTGACCGAGGCCCTCGAGGCGGCCGCCCGCGAGAAGTCGAGCCTGCGCGACACGATCCTCGACGGCATCGAAGCGGCGAACCGCGAGATCACGACGCTCGCGATCGGCGCGGCCACGACCGTCGTCGTCGCCGAGGTGCGCGGCAACCGGCTGCGGCCCTACCACGTCGGCGACTCGGGCATCCTCGCCGTCGGACAGAAGGGCAAGCTCAAGCTGCAGACCATCTTCCACTCCCCCACCGGCTACGCGGTCGAGGCGGGGATGCTCAACGAGAAGGAAGCGATCCTCCACGACGAGCGCCACGTCGTCTCGAACGTGATCGGCTTCCCCGACATGCGCATCGAGATGGGCTGCGAGATCGGGCTCTCGCCGAAGGACACCGTCCTCCTCGCCACCGACGGCCTCTTCGACAACCTGCGCACGAGCGAGATCGTCGAGATGCTGCGCAAGGGCCCGCTCGAGCAGGCGATGTCCGACATCGCCGAGAAGGCGCGCAAGCGGATGCAGAGCGAGCGTGAGGGGCGGCCGTCGAAGCCGGACGACTTGACGATGGTCGGGTTTCGGTTGGAGTGAGCGAGCCCGGGCTCTCGATGCGTCGAGGTGCGTGGGACCGCGGAGAGAACGGAGATCGCGGAGCCCGGAGTTTAACACGGAGAGGAACGGAGTTATCGGAGGACACGGAGATCGGAATTTGCGGAGTACGTCTCCGCGAGCTCCACGATCCTGACCGTTCCTGCGCAACTCCGCTTCGATACGGCGGCTGTCTCCGCGGTCGCATGCCGTCGTGACCTTGGAACGGTCAGAGTCGGACAACACGCGGAGACGTACTCCGCAATTCCGATCTCCGTGTCCTCCGATAACTCCGTTCCTCTCCGTGTTAAACTCCGGGCTCCGCGATCTCGGTTCCCCTCCGCGGTCCCACAGCGCCGAAACGCAACAAGGCCCAAGGCCCGCCCACCGCGCCGCGCGCTAACAGTCGCTCTACGCACTCCTCCGGTCCCGGCCCTGCCGAAGGCGGGATGGGTCGCGCGGGCGGTTGCGGTCTAGCCTGAGCGGCCCCCTCGCGCCCGTCGTCCGACACGGAGCTCGCCATGAAGAACGCTCTGCGAGCGGCGCTCGTCGCCGCCGTTCTCTCCCCCGCCGCGTCCGCCCAGTCCGTCTTCGTCCAGGTCGATGGCAGCCCCGGCTCGAAGCTCGGGCGCGAGCTGCGCGGCGTCGGCGACGTCGACGGGGACCAGGTCGAGGACGTGGTCGTGACCTCGCACGGCGAGAAGCGGGCCTACGCGATCTCGGGCGCGGACGGATCGGCCATCCATACCTTCTCGGACGCCGCCCAGTCGTTCGGCGTTTCGGTCGGCGTCGTCGACGACCTGGACGGGGACGCGATCGCCGAGGTGCTCGTCGGGTCCGCGGTGGGCGTGCTGAAGGTCTACTCGGGAGGGTCCGGGGGCGAGCTCAAGACGCTGACGTCCGGCGGCGGGGACCTCTTCGGGATCACGGTGGCGGGGATCGGCGACTGGAACATGGACGGGACGCCCGACTTCGCCGTCGGCTCTCCGAACTTCACCGTCCCGTACTGCTGTCTCTACCAGGGCAAGGTCCAGGTCTTCTCCGGGGCGGACTGGAGCGAGCTCTGGTCGCGAACGGGCGGCGTGTTCGACAGCGACCGCGGGCTCGGCAACAAGGTGGCCGCCGCCGGCGACATGAACGGCGACGGGCACGCCGACCTCGTCGTCGGGACCAACTGGACCTGGGGCGAGGCCTACGTCTACTCGGGAGCGACCGGCAACGTGATGCACACCGTCGACGAGTCCGCCTCGGCGACCGGCTCCGACTTCGGCGAGTCGCTGCGCGGCGCGGGCGACGTGAACGCCGACGGCTTCCCGGACTTCGTGATCGGCGCGCCGAGCTGGACCGAGCCGGGCGGGACGATGTGGACCGGAGCGGCGCGGGTCTATTCGGGCGAGAACGGCTCGCTGCTCCAGACCTTGCTCGGCGACAACTCACAGGACTACTTCGGCGCCTCCGTCGACTGCGCGGGCGACCTGAACGCGGACGGCTTCGCCGACGTCCTCGTCGGCGCTCCGACCGCGCCGGGAGCGGGCATCCCCCCCTCCAACGCCTACGTCCGGGCCTTCTCGGGCGCCGACTGGTCGCTCCTGCACCACGTCGGCAACCCCCCGTGGGTCGACGGGGTCGGGAAGGAGGTCGGCTTCATCGGCGACCTCGACGACGACGGCTTCGAGGACTTCGCTTTCGCCGCCCACGACGGAGAGGCGGGGACCCTGCGCCTGGCGTACGGTTGCAACGGCTTCCTCGGCACGTACGGCGCCGGGCTGGCCGGGACCGACGGGCTCGTGCCGCGGATCGGCAGCAGCGGCGGACCGCACCCGGGCTGGGAGCTGGCGATCGAGGTCGGCGACGGACTCCCCGGTGCGAGCGGGTTCCTGGGCGTCGGCCTCGACTATGCCTCGCTCCCGCTCTTCGGCGGGACGATGCTTCAGACCGGCGAGGTGACCATCGCGCACGTCCTCGACCAGGACGGCGAGGTCGCGCTCCCGTGGTCGATCCCGGCGCTGCCGCCGGGCTTCCTCCTGTACTTCCAGGCCGCCTACCTCGACGCCGGAGCGCCGTTCGGCGTGTCGATGACGCGCGGCCTTTGGGTGCTCTTCGCCTGACCTCGAGCGGGGTCAGACCTGCGCCGCGACCGACTTCACCTCGGCCACGACCATGTCGCCGACTTCGCTCGTTCCGTGGTCGCCCGTGTTGACGCCCTTGATGCGTCCCGACTTCAACAGGTCGATGATCGACTGTTCGATCGCCGCGGCCGCCTTCTTCTGGCCGAGGTAGTCGAGCATCATCGAGCCGGCGAGGATCGCCGCCACCGGCGACGCGATGCCCTTGCCCGCGTGCTTGGGGGCGGAGCCGTGGATCGGCTCGAAGAGGCTGACGCGGCCCGGGTGGATGTTGCCGCTCGCGGCGATGCCCATGCCGCCCTGGAGCATGGCGCCGAGGTCGGTCACGATGTCGCCGAAGAGGTTGGGCGTGACGGCGACGTCGAACCACTCGGGGTTCTTGATCATCCACATGCAGGCGGCGTCGACGTAGGCGTGGTCGGTCTTGATGTCGGGGTTCTCGGCCGCCACCTCGGCGAAGGTGCGCGTCCAGATGTCCTGGGCGCGGACGGCGTTGGCCTTGTCGATCAGCGTGACCTGCTTCTTCTTGTTCCGCTCGCGGGCGAGGTTGAAGGCGAAGCGGATGGCGCGCTCGACGCCCTCGCGCGTGTAGACCATGGTCTGCGTCGCGACCTCGAGCGGCTGGCCCTTGTGGCAGAAGCCGTGCATGCCGGCGTAGGCGCCCTCGGTGTTCTCGCGGACGATCGCCATGTCGATGTCGTCCGGCGACTTGCCCTTGAGCGGGCAGAGGCGCTCGTCGTACAGCTTGATCGGGCGCAGGTTGACGTAGAGGTCGAGGTCGAAGCGCATGCGCGCGATGATCCCGTACTCGATCATGCCGACGGTCACGCGCGGATCGCCGATCGCGCCGAGGTAGACGGCGTTCAGGCCCTTGACCTCCTCGAAGGCGTCGTCGGGGAAGATCTCGCCGTGGTCGAGGTAGTAGTCGGTCCCGAAGGGGTATTCGGTGCGACGCACGCTGAAGCCGAACACGTCGGCCGCCGCGTCCACCACCTTCATCGCCTCCGCGGTCACCTCCGGGCCGATGCCGTCGCCGCCGATCACGCCGATTGAGTACTCCGTCATCTTGCTGCTTTCTTCCGTTGTTGCGCGTCAGACTCGCGCGGGCTCCCGGAACATGCCGGGCTCGTAGCGGACGATCCGGCCTTCGATGGCGCTCGCCGCCACGGTGAGCGGCGACGCCAGGTAGAGCTTCCCCGGACCGCTGCGGCCGGCGAAGTTGCGGTTGATGGCGCTGACCGTCACCTGGTCCGCGTTCTCAGACACCCCGGGGCCGCAGCCGATGCACGCGCCGCAGCCCGGGTTGATCACTTCGACTCCCGCCTTCGCGAAGATCGCGTCGTAGCCCTTGGCGACGGCGTAGTCGCGCACCGCGGCGCTGCCGTACTGCAGGTACATCTTCACGCCGTCGGCGACGCGCCGGCCGGAGTCCACGGCGTCCTTCAGGACGCGGGCGTAGTAGTCGAGGTCGTGCTCCTTGCCCGCCGTGCACGAGCCGGCGTACGCGATGTCGATCTCGATCTCCTCGAGCTCGGCGACGCGCGCTCCGAGCGTGGGGTCGCTCGGACGGGCGACCATCGGCTCGATCGCCGAGAGGTCGATCGCGTGCACGCCGCCGTCGTAGTGCGCGCCGGCGTCCGGGGCGACGAAGCGCGCGCGGACGTCGCCGGGGGTCAGGTCGGGACGGCGGCTCGCGATCCAGCTCGCGGTCAGGTCGTCGCCCTCGCAGATGCCGGTGCGCGCGCTGCACTCGGTCGCCATGTTGGTGAGCGTCGCGCGCTCGTCCATCGAGAGCGACGCGAGCCCCGGCCCGCCGAACTCCATCACGCGGCTGAGCGTGTCCTCGCGCACCGCGTAGGTCTCGAGGATGTGGAGCATCACGTCCTTGGCGGTGCAGCCCGGGCCGAGCTCGCCGGTCAGCTCGAAGCGGATCGACTCCGGCACCCTGACGAAGGTGAAACCGGAGTGGATCAGCCCGGCGTACTCGGTCGCGCCGACGCCCCAGGCGAGCGCGTTGTTCCCGCCGCCCATGCACGTGTGCGAGTCGGTCGCCTGGATGAAGTCGCCGGGATCGATGAACTCCTCGCGCGCGACCTGGTGGCAGATCCCCGGCGAGACGCCGTCCCTGGCGGAGTAGTCGCGCACCCCCGTGTGCTCGCGGAACTCGTTCTGCAGGTCGCGCAGCGTCTGGATCTGGTCCGCGAAGGGAGCCATCTTCTCGACGCCGTCGGCGTAGAGCAGGTGGTCCTCGAAAACCGCGAGCTTCTTGGGGTGCTGCACGCGGTAGTCCGCGCCGTACTCCTGCGCGAGGAAGTGGTGCACCTGCGCGGTGGTGAACTCGTGGCTGTAGCCGCCGTCCACCTTGACGAGGCAGAGGTCGCCCGGCTTCACGTGCGCGTCGCCCTCCGCCCCGACGAGGTGCGAGGCGAGGAGCTTCTCCGCCATCGTCATCGGCCGCGGCCCGGTGTCCGGTCCGCCGATCGCGATCTCGCCCGCGGCGTACTTCTCCGCGAAGGGGAAGAGCCCGCCGGCCTCGAGGATCGCGCGGGTCACCGGGTCGAGCTTGGCCGTGAACTCGGCGAGCGGGATCTCCTCGCCGTTCTGGAGTCGCTCGAGCTGGGCGTAGTCACCCATGACCTGCCCGAGGTTCACGTTGTTGCGCTTGTGGATCGGCGCGAAGGAGGCGGCGATCACGAGCTCGATCCCGCACCACTTCTCCGCCTGCGGCGCGGTCTCGCGCGAGGAGCCCGTGCCCTTGCGCTGGCCGGAGACGATCACCTGGAACCCGCCGTCGAGCAGCGCGCGCGTCGCAAAGACGCGCTCGCCGGCGGCGTCGAGCAGACCGGCGTAAGCGTCGAGCGCCAGGTCCTCCGGCCGGTGGCGGAAGCACACCCACGCCGGCGTCATCACGTCGGTGTTGATGTCGTCGAGCAGACTCTCGGGGTCGACGTCCTCCATCCGCAGGTCCAGCTCCCCGGAGAGCTGCTTCTTGATCAGCTCCGGGTCCTTGGTCAGGAACAGCACGCGCTTCGCGGGGTCGAGGGCGACCACGCGCGTGCCGTCCGGCCGGGTGCGGATGAGGGACGAAGCCGGCGACATCAGGCTTTGGGGTTCTCGATCAACATCGCGATGCCCTGCCCGCCGCCGATGCAGGCGGAGGCCATGCCGTAGCGTTTGCCGGAGCGGCGCAGCTCGTACATCAGGGTGAGCACGAGCCGCGTGCCGGTCGCGCCGAGGGGGTGGCCGAGCGAGATCGCCCCGCCGTTCACGTTGACCTTCTCGCGGTCGAGGCCGAGCTCCTTCTCGCAGCCGAGGTACTGGGCCGCGAAGGCCTCGTTGATCTCGATGCGGTCGAGGGCGTCGAGCGAGAGGCTCGCGCGCTCGAGGCACGCGCGGATCGCGGGGACCGGACCGATGCCCATCTCGCTCGGATCGACGCCGACGGCCGCCCAGGCCTTGACGTTCGCCCACACGTCGAGGCCGTCGGCCTGCGCGCGGTCGGCGGTCGTCAGCACCACCGCGGCGGCGCCGTCGACGATGCCGCTCGCGTTGCCGGCGGTCACCGTGCCGTCCTTTCCGAAGGCGGGCCGCAGCTTGGAGAGCGCCTCGATCGACGTATCCGGCTTGATGTGGTCGTCGGTGTCCACGACCTTGTCGCCGCGCTTCGAGGGGATCACGACCGGCGCGATCTCCTCGCCGAAGCGGCCTTCCTGCACGGCGGCGGCGCCGAGCATGTGGCTGCGCAGCGCGAACTCGTCCTGCTCCTCGCGCGTGACGCCGAGGCGCCCCGCCACCTTCTCAGCGGTCTGCGCCATGTAGAGGCCGCAGTACGGATCCTGGAGGCTCGCGAACAGGAGATCCTTGAGCTCCGGCGTCGTGCCGAAGCGGAAGCCTTCACGCCCGCCGTGCAGGACGAAGGGCGCCTGGCTCATGTTCTCCATGCCGCCGGCGAGCACGGTCGACGCCTCGCCGAGCTGCATCATTTGCGCGCCGTTCACCAGCGACTGGATGCCCGAGCCGCAGAGGCGGTTGACGGTCAGCGCCGGCGTCGTCTGCGACGTCCCGGCCTTGAGGCCGACGTGCCGCGCGCCGTAGATCGCGTCGTCCGACGTCTGCAGGGCGTTCCCGATCACCACGTGGTCGATCGACTCGGGGTCGATCCCCGCGCGCTCGATCGCGGCCTTGGACGCGTGCGCGCCGAGGTCGATCGCGCTGACGCCCTTCAGCTTGCCGAAGCCGGGCGTGCCGGAGTACTCGCACATCGGCGTCCGGGCGCCGCCAACGATCACAATGTCTTTCATGGCTGGTTAGCGGTTCTGGAAGTCGGGCTTGCGCTTGTCGAGGAAGGCGGCCATGCCCTCGCGCATGTCCTCGGTGGTCGAGGCCAGGCCGAACATGTCGCACTCGATGATCTCGCCCTCCTGCTGGGGCATGTTCATGCCGCGCGCGATCGCCTCGAGGGCGAAGCGTAGCGCGACGGGCCCGCGCGAGAGCAGCGTGTCGACCAGCTTCCGCGTGCCGGCCGCGAGCTCTTCCGGCGGGAAGATGCGGTTCACCACGCCGACGCGGTGCGCCTCGTCGGCGCCGAACATATCGCCGGTCAGCACCCACTCGCGGGCGACGCCGGGACCGGCGATGCGCGCGAGCCGTTGGGTGCCGCCGTAGCCGGGAATGATGCCGAGGCTGACCTCGGGGAGGCCGAGCTTGGCGGTCGTCGCCGCGGTGCGCAGCGAGCAGGCCAGCGCGATCTCGAGCCCGCCGCCGAGGGCGAAGCCGTTGACCATCGCGACGGTGGGCTTGCCCATCGACTCGAGCCGGCCGACCACGCTCTGCCCGAAGGCGGCGAGGTCCTTGGCCTCGAGCGGCTTCATCTTCGCCAGCTCGTTGATGTCGGCGCCGGCGACGAAGGCCTTCTCGCCCGTGCCGGTCAGGACGACGACCCGCACGCCCTCGTCGGACTTGCAGGCGTCGAAGGCGTCCGCCAGCTCGACCAGCGTGGCGTGGTTCAGGGCGTTCAGGACCTTCGGCCGGTTGACCGTGACCGTCCCGATGCCGTCGGCGACGTCGAAGAGGATGTTTTCGTACGCCATCACCCGTCCTTGCGAACGATCGTGACCTTGTTGACCGTCACCGGGCTCACCGGCGTCTCGCCGTTCGGGCTCGTCTTGGGAGCCGTGGCGATCTTGTCCAGCGTGCTCTCGCCGTCGACCAGCCGCCCGAAGGCGGTGTACTGGCCGTCGAGGAATCCGGCGTCGGCGTGACAGATGAAGAACTGGCTGCCCGCCGAGTCGGGGTCCTGGGCGCGCGCCATGCTCACGATGCCCCGCGCGTGGTGGACGTCGTTGAACTCCGCCTTGATGTGATAGCCGGGCCCGCCGCGGCCGGTGCCGTCCGGGCAACCGCCCTGGATCATGAAGCCCTCGATGACGCGGTGGAACACCGTGCCGTCGTAGAAGCCGTCTTGGGCGAGCTTGACGAAGTTGTCGACGTGTCCCGGCGCCTTTTCGGGCAGGAACTCGATCGTCATCGCGCCTTCCGACGTGTCGATGACCGCGGTGGTTTGGTTGTCGCTCATAGTCAGCCGCCCATCGGCAGGAGGACGTGGGTCTTCAGGATCTTCTGCGGCGTCGCCGGACGCTTGGTTCCGTCGGGCCGCGCGGGGTTCGCGTCGGGTCCATCGGTGCTCGCGATGCGCATCGCGGTGTCCATGCCCTCGAGCAGCGTCCCGAACGCGCTGTAGTTGTTGTCCAGGCCCGCGTTGGCGCGCACCATCACGAAGAACTGGCTGGACGCGGAATCGATGTCCGGCCCGCGCGCGGCCGACAGCACGCCGGCGACGTGCTTCTTGTCGCTGAACTCCGCGGGCACGCGCCGCGGACCGCTCCCCGTTCCCCAGGTGCTCGGGTTGTTCGAGCTCTTGGTGTTGGGGCAGCCGCCCTGGATCATGAACGTCGGCGACACGCGGTGGAACAGGACGCCCTCGTAGAAGCCGGTGTCGCAGAGGTCGAGGAAGTTCTGCACGTGGGTCGGCGCGACGTCGGGCCAGAGCTCGAACAGCATGTCGCCCCGATTCGTCGTCATCAGCACTCGATAGCGCGCGAGCTCCTCGGCCTGCACCTCGAGGAAGTTCAACTGGCCCCGGTTCACCGGCGTGTAGGCCGCGACCCGGATCGGATCGCCCCGGTCGTCGTTCGCGAAGCCGAGCTGAAAGTCGCCGGTGACGCTCATGTAGCTGCCGAGGTCGAACTCGAGCGAGAGAACACCGTCCGCCGGCATCGGAATGAGCGTGTCGTCGGTGCGATCGGTGACCGGAAGGCCGTCGACCGTGAAGGCGGACGGCGAGAGCAGCCACGCGGCGATCGGCGTTCCCGCCTCGCTGCCCTTCAGCTCCACCTTCACCCGGTAGGGCTCGCCCTTGACGTAGACCTTGGGCGCCTCCCAGGTCGCTTCGAGGTCCGCCGGGACTCCAGCCGTCACGCCGCCCGCGAGCGGGGCGACGAGGAGCACTTGCGTGAGGATCATGCCCGTTTGTCTCCTTCCCACTTGTAGAAGCCCTCGCCCGACTTGCGACCCAGCTTGCCCTCGGCGACCTTCTGCCGGAGGCACTCCGGAATGGCGAAGGCGGGTTCGTTCGGATAGCGCTCCACCCAGCCCTCCAGGATCGAGAGCGTGGTGTCGAGCCCAACGTAATCGGTCAGGGTGATCGGTCCCATGGGGTACCCGCAGCCGAACTGCATCGCCGCGTCGATGTCGTCGGCGGTCGCGTCGCCGCGCTCCAGCATCTGGAGCGACTGGACCATGTACGGGACCAGGAGGCGGTTCACGACGAAGCCCGGGGTGTCCTTGCAGGCCACCGGCTTCTTGCCGACCGCCTCGCCGAAGGCGCGCGCGGCGGCGAAGACCTCGTCGTCGGTCTTCTCGGTGCGGACGACCTCGACCAACCGCATGAGCTGCACCGGGTTGAAGAAGTGCAGCCCGACGAAGCGCTCGGGGCGCCCGGAGGCCTCGGCCATCTCGATCACCGGGAACGAGGAGGTGTTGCTGGCGAAGATCGCCCCCGGCTTCGCGAGGCCGCCCAGCTCGGCGAAGAGGGCCTTCTTGACGTCGAGGTCCTCGACGATGGCCTCGACGATCAGGTCGCAGTCCGCGAGATCCGCTTTGTCCAGCGAGCCGTGGATGCGCCCCAGGGTCGCCGCGGCGTTCGCGTTGGCCTGCTCCTCGGTCGCCTTGCCCTTCTCGACCGCCTTGGCGGCGAGCTTCTTGACGCTCTTCTCGATGCGCCCGAGGCCCTTGTCCAGAAAGCCCTGCTCGGCTTCGACCGCCACGACGTCCATGCCGGCCTGCGCGGCGACCTGCACGATGCCGTGGCCCATCAGCCCGCAGCCGACGACGCCGACCTTCTTGATCTCCATTCCGGGGTCTCCTCTCAGTTCGGGTTCTCTTTGTGGAAGGCGGAGGCGAAACCGAGGCCGCCGGAGACGCAGAGCGTCGCCAGCCCGCGCTCGGCGCCGCGGCGCTTCAGCTCGTGCAGCAGGGTCACGACAATCCGCGCGCCGGTCGCGCCGATCGGGTGCCCGAGCGCGATCGAGCCGCCGTTCGCGTTGAGCCTGTCCGCCGGGAGCTCGAGGTCGCGGTCGCAGGCCAGGACCTGCGCGGCGAAGGCCTCGTTGAGCTCGATCAGGTCGTAGTCGGCCGCGGAGACGCCGTTCCGCTCCTCCAGGGCCTTGCAGGCCGGAACCGGGCCGATGCCCATCCGCTTCGGGTCGACGCCGACCTGCGCGGAAGCGCCGACGAAGGCGAGGGGCGCGAGGCCGAGCTCGTCCGCCTTGTCCGCCGACATCAGGAGCAGCGCCGCCGCACCGTCGGTGATGCCCGAGGAGTTGCCCGCCGTGACCGTGCCCTTCTCCGCGTCGAAGACCGGCTTGAGCTTGCCGAGCCCCTCGAGGGTCGAGTTGGGCCGCGGGTGCTCGTCGGCGTCCACGACGGTGTCGCCCTTCCGGCCCTTGACCGTGACCGGCGAGAGCTCGTCCGCGAAGCGCCCGGCTTCGATGGCCGCCTGCGCCTTCTCCTGGCTCGCCAGGGCGAAGCGGTCCTGGTCCTCGCGGCTGATCCCGAGGTCCTGGGCCAGCCCTTCGGCCGTCTCCCCCATCACCATGTCCGCGAGGGGACAGACGAAGCCGTCCTTGTACATCGCGTCGACGAGCGGCGCGTGGCCCAGCCGGTAGCCGCGGCGCATCTTCGGAAGGAAGAAGGGAAGCCCGCTCATGCTCTCGGTCCCCCCGGCGACCGCGACGTCGGCGCGGCCCCGGTCGATCGACTCGGCGGCGAGGTCGATGGCCTTCATCCCGCTGGCGCAGGCCATGTTGACCGTCCAGGCGGGCGTCGACTCCGGGATGCCGGCCCGCACGCTGATCTGCCGCGCGACGTTGGGCCCGCCGCCCGCCTGGCGGGCGTTGCCGAAGACGAGCTCGCCAACGAGCTCGGGGTCGATGGCCGCGCGCGCGAGGAGATCCGTCACCACGGAGGTGCCCAAATCCGCGGCCGAAAGGTCGGCGAAGGACCCCAGATATCTGCCGATCGGGGTCCGCAGCGCATGGGTGACCACGATCGGCCGCTTGCTCGTCGTGGCGGGCATTCGGCCTAGCTGAAAAGCAACAATCCCGGGCCTCTATGCCCCGATTGAGGGCAAATAAGATAGGGACGTCACCGGGCCCGCGCAAGGAAACCGCCGGGGTTCGGGGCGGTCCGGCGTGTAGAATGCTCGTCTTGGAGCCGGGAACCGCATCCCCCGACCTCGACCGCCGCAGGCTCGAGGCCTTGATCGAGCTCTTGGGCGACGACTCGCCCTCGGTGCAGGCCGTCGTGCGCGACGAGCTGAAGCGCGCGGGCGAGTCGGCGGAGGGTCTGCTGCGCCGCGCGGCCGAGAGCGAGGACGCCGGCCGCCGCGCCCGCGCGCGCAAGCTCCTCGCCCAGATCGAGCGCGAACGGGTGCGCCGTCGCCTGATCCAGTACGCGGGCCAGGACGAGGTGGAGCTCGAGCCGGCGCTCTTCCTGCTCTCCCGGCTGGAGCGGCCCGACCTCGACGCCCGGCCCTACAAGAAGGCCCTGGACGCCTTCGCCAAGCAGGTCCGCGAGCGCGCGGCGGGCGAGCCCCCGGACCGCCGTCCGGACGTCCTAGTGCAGTACCTGGCCCAGGAAATCGGATTCGAGGGCGGCGAACGCAACTACCACCACCCCGATCACATCTACCTCCACCGGGTGATCGAGACGCGGCGCGGGATCCCGCTGACGCTTGCCGCGATCTACGTCCTGGTGGCGCGCCGGATCGGCATGCGCGCGGGCATCCTGCCGCTGCCCGGGCACGTCCTCCTGCGGCTCTACGGCGACGACGGCACGCGGATCGTGGACCCCTTCCACGGCGGCGAGCTCCGCACGCGCCAGGAGTGCATCGATTACCTGTCGCGCCACGGTCTCCAGGTTCGCGAGAGCTGGTTCCGCGACGCGAGCGACCGCAAGCTCATCCAGCGACAGGTGATGAACCTGATGCACAGCTCCCGCCTCCGCGGGCTGACGCGGGACGCGCAGGAGCTCTACAAGCTCGCCCTGGTCCTCGACCGCGGCCGCACGAGCCGAACAAGCTGAGGAAGGAGCGCGCCTTGGACCCCCTCCCCAACGGCTGGCCTCCGCAACCGGCGCCGCCGACGGTCGTTCCGCTCTTCCCGCTGCCCAACGTCTGGCTCTTCCCCAACGTCGTGTTGCCGCTGCGGATCTTCGAGCGGCGCTACCGGCAGATGATCGAGGACTCGCTGGACGGCCCGGGGCGCATCGTGATGGGCACGGTGATGCACGGCCACGAGAACGAGATCCTCGGCTCGCCCCCCGTACACGCCGTCGGCGGCCTGGGCGAGATCGGCCACCACGAGCGCCTGTCCGACGGGCGCTTCAACATCCTCCTCCTCGGGCTGGGACGCGTCCGCCTGCGCGAGGTCGAGAGCGACCGCCTCTACCGCAAGGTCCAGGTCGAGCCGCTCGACGAGACGCCGCCGACCGACGAGGACCTGAACCCACTGCGCGAGGAGGTGTCGGCGGCCGTCCGCGCGCGCACGCAGGACATGGCGGAGCTCCCCCACCACGTGCCGCTCTCGCAGCTCGTCGACTTCCTGTCGCTCCGGATGCCGCTCCCGCCCGACGTCATGCAACGCCTCTACAACGAGACCGACGTCTCCCGCCGCGCGCGCATGGCGCTCGAGGAGCATTCGATACGGCCGATCCCCAAGCCCGAGGAGCGGGATCCGCCGCCGCCGGAGTGGACGGAGTAGGGGTCGGCGAGGAGGACGGTTCGGGCCGTCGACGCCGTAAGGCGCGTGGGACCGCGGAGGGGAACGGAGCGCACGGAGCCCGGAGTTTAACACGGAGAGGAACGGAGTTATCGGAGGACACGGAGATCGGATTTTGCGGAGTACGTCTCCGCGAGCTCCACGATTCTGACCGTTCCTACGCAACTCCGCTTTGATACGGCGGCTGTCTCCGCGGTCGCATGCCGTCGTGACCTTGGAA